>JAYEIZ010000177.1:0-11006 GCA_034660355.1 Nanobdellota archaeon | reverse complement strand
GGTTGTTTATAAAGTTTATTCCATTAGGAATAATAAAAACAACAAGGTTTTTAAACGAAGTTGCAAGTGTCTATGAAGGAAAATGCTTGATTCAGATCAGAATATAGCTGAACTCAGAAGGCGGTTTGGGGAAGAAGGTTGGAATTTTAAACACCATCATGAGATTGCTAGTTCGAGTAGTGCTGACCTATATTACCTTGAGAAACCTAGTGGAGACCGTCTACCTTATCTTAGGCTGGTTACTGATAGAATCGTGGCGGATGTTGAGCTTTCAGGATTAGTCTCTACTATAAGAAAGATTGAAGGAGATAAACTGCGTGATGTACTTGTCAGAGATGTTCATGATAATGTTTTCTTATCTAAAGAGAATCTAGGTTTAGATTTAATAGTTAATTCTGATGCTTCAGATAAACAGACAGCAGACGCTTTAATCAACCATGTATATCGGCAAGGGCAATTATTAGCAAATCATGAAGATACATATACTCAAAGTAAAGATTTTATAGATAGGTTTTTTGAAAGGCTCGTTGAATTTAATTCCCTCAAGAGCAGAAGAGATATAATTGTAGATAGAGATGATTCTGTATTATTTACAAGGTGGTCTGAGGGTTGCCTGAAGAACCTATTTTTTGATGATTGCACAGACCATGAATACTGCCCGTTATTTGGGGGTGGGAAGCAGTATTCCAATCAGGATGCGATTGAAGGGGTAGATATGCTTGTGGAGTTTTTGGATAAGTATCATAAAAGAACCATATCTCAATTTAGAACTCTTGAGATTGTTACATCTGATCTTGCTACCTTTTTACTTCCGGGAGGAAGTTTCGAACCTTATCAAGCAATTAGGTATGCAAAAAAGACCTTAAATAGGAAGGGTGCACAGATAGATAAGATTGGAGCCTTTATGCATTTTGGAACATTATTATGGGTTTTTGAAAATATGGGTGCTTCTTATCTTCATAACTCTTTATTAAGATTAAAGGCAGAGGGATTGAATAGGGTATATCTTGGATATGAAACTGCAAATCTTGAGGGCTCTAAGAAATTTGGTAAGGAGATAAAATCAGAACTTAAAGATTATATGATTGATCTGATACAGACACACAATATCTATGTTAAAGCAATTATCCAGGTTGGCGCTCTTGGCAGTAAATTCTATACTGATGAGGGTAAGCGTGTTTTCAGCAAAACTGCTTTGAGAGAAACAATAGCCAGTATGAATAAGGTACGGCCTTATAGGGTTATGGTTTCAGAGATTTTTGAATATAATGGATTTGATCTGGAGAGATGGATGCATAAGAATAACATATCTAAGTATGTTGATTTTGAAAGAGGCATTATAAATGAAAAGGAGCTTATAAAAAATAATATGCTTCTTTTGCGCCCCTTTGAATCTGCTCCATTGTTTGTTAGAGGTAGACTAACGAGACAAAGATATTGGGGTTCAGAAATTGAATGGGATTATCAGAGGTTTTTGCCAGGATATGTTGCTCCAGTGATTAAAGCTAATTTCAATAATGTTTTTAGCCCTTATAAGATAGCAGCATAGAACTTAGATTACAGGCGGCATTGAACTTTTATGCTTATTCGCATCAATTCTTCTCTTCAGCTTTTTACCAATTTCAGAATTAAACTTATTCGCTCTCAAAATTTTATCAATTGTATCATAAGAAGCGCCAATCTCAGACTCATCGGTGTGGCCTTTGAAGAGTTCAGCAGATGGAGTTTTATTTATGATTTCTTTTGGTAAATTAAGATATTCTGAAAGTTTAAAGACTTCTGTTTTATACAAGCTGCCAATAACCTCTAAATCAACTGCACCGTCCCCGTATTTTGTGAAGTAACCTAGAATTATCTCGATCTTGTTCGATGTTCCTACAACTAGTGCTTTGTTTGCGTTTGCGAAATTGTAAAGGATGGCTGCTCTTATCCTTGCTTTAGTGTTTGTCCAAGAATCTTTGTTTTGCTTTATCTTTATTTTTTTGAAATTGTTTAATATTTTGTTGATTTCAATGATTTTATAACTTACTTTCAATGATTTACACAGATTGATAGAATCTTCTACATTAACTAACTTAGTTAATCCTTTCTCAGGCATTAGTATTGCAGTGATGTTTTTGTTGCCGATTGCATCTGAAACTAACCTAAGAGATAAAGCTGAATCTATACCGCCACTCAACCCTATAACTGCTTTCTTAAAACCAGATTTCTTGAAATAGTTTTTTATCCCCTTTACTAATTTATTGTAAGTCTTTTCCATAACAAGCAGAGAAAAAAGATACCTTTTTAAAGATTACTTTAAATTGTACGTTCTGACATGAAATGTAGTAATTGTAGTAAAGAAGACCCATGGCTTGAGATAATCGGTGGGGATTTTATATGCAAGAAATGCATCAATAAGCACAAGATAATGGGGCTAGTGTATAGAACCCATGTTGACACTTTTCAATTTCTTATAAGAAAGTTAGCTCCTAAGAATTATACAGAATTTATGGAAGCTACAAGAAAAGATATAGAGAAATTAGTTAATCTTAAAAAGTATGGAATTTTCTTAAAGACTACAAATGTTGTTGAGCTTGAATAAGGTTTTTAAATAAACAGGCCTTCTATTATACTATGTGTGGGATAATCGGCATATTCAATAAGATGGAGTGTTTTAGTGACATAGTGAGAACTTTAGAGGTTATTAGTCCTCGCGGTAAGGATGGAGTGGGTGTTTGTTCTATTGATAGATGTAGTTATTCTAAGAATGTGAAATCATTAAAGAAGGTAGATTCAAAGAATATATTGGCACATAATCTCCATTCTGTTGTTGGGAGAGTTAACCAGCCAATAAAGAAGAAAGGAATAATAAGCTCTAACTGTGAAATATATAATTGGAAAGAGTTAAAAGAAAGATTTAATCTTAAGTCTAAGAATGATTCAGAGCTTATCATTGACCTAATTGAGAAGAAAGGAATAAATAAGATAAAAGAGGTTCTTGGTGAATTGGATGGAGTTTATGCTTTTGCTTATTGGGTTAATGATAAAGTTTACATTGCTAGAGATATAATTGGGCTAAAGCCTGTTTGGTATTCTAATTCAGACGGATTTGCCTTTGCTTCAGAGAAGAAAGCCTTAGAGGTTAATGGGTTTAAGGATATAGAGGAGCTTAATCCTCGCACTATTCTTGTTTATGACCTTGAATCAAAAAAAGTTAAAAGAATAAAAAGGAAATTCTTTGAGATTGGGAAGTTAAATAGGAGTAAAGATGAACTTGCTGCTGAGACAGAAGAGTTGATATTGAATGCAGTTAAAAAAAGGATTCCCGATAAAAAATTTGGATTGTTGTTTTCTGGAGGTATAGATTCTACGTTTCTTGCCTATGTTTTTAAGAAATTAGGAAGAGATTTTATTTGTTATACTGCTGCTTTGGAAGAGAAAGGGATGGAGGATGCACAGGATTTAATATATGCAAAGAAGATTGCAAAAAGATTAGGGCTTAAGCTTAGGGTAAGTAAGCTTAGTTTGAGAGAAACTAGGAAGTATTTAGAGAAGGTAACTCCCCTTATTGAGGATAATAATGTTGTTAAAGTTGGCGTTGGGATGACGTTCTTTGCAGCTTGTGAGCTTGCTAAGAAAGATGGGATTAAGGTAATATTCTCAGGTCTAGGGAGCGAGGAGATATTTGCAGGATACGAAAGGCATAAAAAATCTTCAGATATAAACAAAGAATGTTTATCTGGATTAATAAAGATATATGAGAGGGATTTGTATAGAGATGATGTAATAACAATGCATAATAGTCTTGAGTTAAGGGTTCCTTTCCTTGACAAGGAGCTTGTTAAGTATGCTTTGAAGATTCCTGTTGAGTTGAAACTTAAGGGAGAGAGGAATAAAATTATTCTTAGGGATATTTCTAAGAAACTGGGTGTTCCTGAGGAATTTGCTGAAAGAAAGAAAAAAGCTGCGCAGTATGGTTCTAAGTTCGATAGAGCTATAGGCAAATTAGCTAAGAAAGAAGGGTTTAGCAAGAAATCTGATTTTCTGTATCAGTTTTATCATCCCCCTAATGCTAAGTTAGGTATTTTATGGAGTTCTGGAAAAGATAGTGCCTTTGCTGCTTGGAGAATGTTAAAGCAGAATTATCAGATTTCATGTTTGATATCATTGAAAAGCAGGAATCTAGATTCTTATATGTTTCATACTCCTAATATCGATCTAGTAAGGTTGCAAGCTAAATCTATGGGTATCCCTTTGATTATGCAGGAGACTGAAGGCATGAAAGAGAAAGAGTTAGTGGATATGAAGAAAGCTATAAAGATAGCTAAAGATAAGTATGCAATCCAAGGAGTGGTTACAGGTGCTATTTTCTCAAATTATCAGCGCAGTAGAGTAGAGAAGATATGCGATGAGCTAGGATTAAAGATATTCTCTCCTTTATGGCATATTGACCAGGAGAAGGAGATGAGAGAGATAATACAGAATGGTTTTAAATTTATCATTAGCAAGGTTGCAGCTTATGGCCTAGATGAATCTTGGTTAGGGAGAATAATCACTGAGAAGGATGTTGATAATATTGTTAAGATTAATAAGAAGATGGGTATGAATGTAGCTTTTGAAGGGGGAGAAGCAGAGACATTAATGGTTGATGGGCCTATGTTTGAAAAAAAGATAAAGATTAAAAAGGCGAAGGTAATAATGGAAAACGAGAATACAGGACTTTATAATGTAATTGAGGCAGGATTAGAATGAGGATAGCGGCTATAACTACAGGTGGAAAGGATAGTCTGTTTGCAGCCTATAAGGCAAGTGAGGGCAATGAGTTAGTTTGCCTTATTGGTGAGAAGAGCGATAATGGGCCCAATATAGGTTTACTAGAACTGCAAGCCAAAGCTATGAACCTTCCTTTGATTACTATGGAAACACTAGGAGAATCAATAGGTATAGCTAAGGAAAAATATAAGGTAGAGGGAGTTGTCTCTGGTGTGATAAGTGATGTTTCTAAGAAGAATTCTATTGAGAACTCTGCTAAGATATCTAAAGTAACTTGCGTATTTCCCCTTTTGGAAATAAATAAGGAAATATATCTAAATGAGCTGATGGCAAGATTTAACGTCATATTAATTGGTATTGATGCGGAAGGATTAAATGAAGATATTCTTGGAACTAGGGTTGGCTTGACTTTTATTGATAGGATGCAGTCATTAAATGTTGATATTGTTGGAGAAGGTGGAGAGTTTCAGACATATGTTTTAGAGTGCCCTTTGTTTAAGAAGATTATTAAGATTGAAGAACACGAAATAAGGATGGAAAGTGAGAATAAAGGGCAGTATAAGATTAAGAAAGCTATCTTAGTTTAGATGATTTATATTGGTCTTCTTTATAAGAATCAATCCTGAAAATCTTAGGGCTCATCTTTCTCTTTTTCATCTCTTCCTGAATATCAACTGCAAACGCTTCTTGATCATATCCTAGAGCTATAACTGCAGGATTAAATTCTTCAATAATTTCATATTTGTCTGTTTCGTAGCCAAGTACAACCTTATCTGCAATTCTTAAATCTCGTACATTCTCTACTCTTGCTTTTTCTGGGTATTTAGGTGTTATGCCTTTTACATCCTGTATGGTTTCATCTCTAGCTACAACTACTATTAATTTGTCACCAAGGCTTTTAGCTTTCTTTAGATAATATATGTGCCCTGGATGCAGAACATCAAAGCTCCCAAATGCCATTACAGTTGTCATCTTGTATAATTCCATTTATCCTGCGAGTATTTATTCTTTTCTAATTTTTTTGCCATTTCTAGCTCTTCTTCTGTTAATTCACTTTCCTCAAATTCAATATCTAATGCTTCCTCAAAGCCTTCTATCATAGCTTTTTTCACCCCATCATATGTTATTCTCTTGTTTAACTCATTATTGATTGAAGTCATTCTGTCTTTGACTGTTTTTATCAATTTTTCATTATAATTCTTAAATAAAGAACAATACTTATCAATATCTGCTTCTATTAAAACTGCACCATGTTGGAGAAGTTTTCCATCTATTCTTTTTTGAGCGCTTCCCACTAATTTCTTTCCATTTACTATAATTTCATACCATGAAGGATCATTAAAACAAACATCTGATTTAGTATCTTTTTCAACTTCTTCATTCATTTCTGCGTTTAAACCAATATTTCTCAATCCCTGTAGTAATCCTTTACTTATGATTTTATAGGACTCAGTCACTGATTTTGGCATCTCGCTCTCTTTTACAATAAAAGAATAAGTTAGTTCTTTATCATGCAAGACAGCATTCCCTCCAGTTAATCTCCTTACTAATTCAATGTTATTCTTTTTTATATTTTCAAGATTGAAATTTTGTGTTGACTGAAAGTAACCTATGCTTAATCCAGCTGGTTTCCATCTATAGAACCTTAAGACAGGTAATTTAGAACTCAATAAAGCTTCATCTATTGCCATGTTAACAGCAGGTGAATTATATGATGTATCAATTAGCCTAAATTTCATTTAGAGCATCCTCTGCATGATAAGAACTTCTTACTAACGGTGCAGATTCAACATGCAAAAATCCCAGCTCTAACCCTAATCTCTTAAATTCCGCAAATTCCTCCGGAGTATAATACTTCTCAACTTTTGCTAAATCCTCTCTAGGCTGCAAATATTGTCCTATTGTGAGAAAATCAATTCTTACTAACCTCAACATACGCATTGTTTTTATGATTTCTTCTTTTGTTTCTCCTAAGCCAATCATCAAACCAGATTTTGTTATTTGTTTAGGGTCAATCTCCTTAATTCTTTTTAGGAATATCATAGATCTTTTGAAATCTGCCTCTGGCCTTATTTTGGGGAATAATCTTTCAACAGTTTCTATGTTATGTGCAAACACATCTGGCTCTGCACTCAAAACACTTCTTATGCTGCTAGTATTTCCTTGGAAATCAGGAGTTAGAACTTCAACCTTAGCCCTGCTTATCTTTCTTATCTCTTTTATTGTCTCTTTGAATGTTCTTGCACCACCATCTTTTAGGTCATCTCTTGTTACAGATGTTATCACTACATACTTCAAGTTTAGGTCTTTTATAGCTTGTGCAACCTTTTTTGTTTCTTTAAAGTCTACTTTAGAAGGTATTCCATGCTTTACATTGCAATATAAACAGTTTCTTGTACATATATCTCCTAAAATCAGAAATGTTGCGGTTCCTTTGCTAAAACATTCTCCTAGATTAGGACAATTAGCTTCCTCGCAGACTGTATGCAATTTTTTAGAGTTAAGAATAGCTTTTACTTTGTTGTATTCTTCTCCCCCGCCTAGTTTTACTTTAAGCCAGTCTGGTTTTTGCATAAGAACAGAGAAGTTAGGTGGCTTAAAAAGATTGTTATTTATGTTATCTATCTATTGTTCCTTCCTTGTTAGTAAGAGGGATTACATTTGATCTTAGCTCTTCTATTTTTCTTTCTAAGTTAAGCTTATCCATTATGGTGTCCCCATCAATTCTATATGCCTCTTGCTGATCTTTAAATGTCGCTCTGTCAAAATATCCTGTGCCTTGAGCTAAGATTACCAGATTAGTGTATGTTTCTTTTTGTTCTACAGTACCATAATTTAGAATACTTCTTCCAAGAACAAGTATGTCTTCTGGGTTACTAGCTCCATGGTAATTTTCAGTGGAGGATAAGGAGGTTTCAAAATTTCGCAGTCCTGCAAGGATTTCAAGTTCAGATATGTTCAGTGCTTGGATTCTGGACTCTTTTTTAGCTGGAAATTTATTTCTGTTTTGAACTCTATCAGAATTCCATAAGGTCTGATAAATTGCTCCTTTCACCCTTCTTTGAGAATAATTTTTTTTATTTTCTCCCATTTTATATAAATTATATAGGTATTTTCTTATACCTAGTTTTGATGTTTATAATATTTTCTGTATTACTGATAATATTCAATCATATCATATATTGGATAGAAATAACTTATATATAAACTTTTCTATTTTATACTACTATTCAGTGACAAATTACTTAGAATTTAGCTTCCTTAAAGCTAAGTCAGCAGCCATTATTAAAACATCGTAATAGTCAGAAACAGAAGGACAATAAGCAAGTTCTATATTGCTTAGGTCTTCTAGTGTGAAGCCAGCTTTTATTGCAGTTGAAACAATATTTATTCTTTCTTTTGCTCCTCTTCCAATAGCTTGTGCTCCAATTAGTTTTCCTTTTTCAGTTGCAATCAGTTTTACTGTTAATTCTTCTGCTTCTCCGTACCACTCAGGCCTGGATTTACCTCTTACTTTGCTTACTGCTGTTCTGATCCCATAAGCATTTGTAAAGAATGAGTTAAAACCAGTTGCAGCAATCTCTAAATCATCAACTACTGAAACAAATGTGTTTAGAATACCAGAGTACTTTTTTTTGCCTCCAGCTGCGTTTACACCAGCTACAGTCCCCTCTTTATAAGCATTATTCGCTAATTGAGAAGGCATTTTCTTCTTATTTATCAATGAGCTGACACAACAGCAATCACCAACAGCATAAACATCTTTTATAGAGGTTTCCATCTTGTCATTAACTTCTATGCCACAGTCATTAACTTTAAGTTTTATACTTTTTAGGAAATCAATATTCGGCTTCACGCCAGTTGCCATTATGACAATGGCTTGTTCATTGATTTCACTAATCTTTTTTCCTAATTCCAATTCTATCCCTTTCTCTTTAAGTTTTTCCTCAATAATAAATGACATATCTTCATCAATCGCTTTTGGAAATGTAGAATCCAACATATCAATTACCTTTACTTCTAAGCCTTTCTTTTTTAGTGCAACTGCAGTTTCAAGACCCACTGCTCCTGCACCAACAACAATTGCTCTTCTCTCAATCTTTATCTTATTTGCAAGCTCTTTTACATCATCAATATTATGTACAGTGAATATCTTGCTGTCTGTCTTTATCTGTGGAATAAAAGGCGAAGATCCAGTTGCAATGACCAGTTTATCGTAACTTATCTTTTCTCCATTATAATGAACTTCTTTAAGATTGAAATCAACCTTCTTAATATCTGCTTTGCTTACTAACTTCATATCCATTCTTTCTGCATTAATAGCGTGCTTTAATGAATCAACCGACTCTATTTTACCTTCTAATGCAAATGGCAAGCCGCATTGGTGCATTAGGTCAAAGTCTTTATTGTCTAGAATTGTTATTTCTGTGTTCCTGTCATGCTTTTTTGCAGCTAAAGCTGCTCCAAATCCAGCTGCACCTAGACCTAGTATTACTACATGTGTCATAAGCTTAGAAGAAAGGAAAAGTAGATTTAAAGGTTTCGATTTTATTCGTATTCAATTGTAGAAGGCGGTTTTTGTGATATATCATAAACAACCCTATTAACACCTTTAACTTCATTTATTATTCTATTAGAAACCATCTCTAAGAATTCATAAGGTAGTTTTGCCCAATCAGCAGTCATCGCGTCTACTGAAGTAACAGCTCGAAGCGAGATGATGTTTTCATAGGTTCTTGCATCCCCCATTACACCAACTGTCTTTACCGGCAATAATGCAGCAAATGCCTGCCAAGTTTTATCGTAAAGCTTGTTTTTCTTTAATTCTTCAATAAATATGTAATCTGCTTCTTGTAAGACTTTGATGCGCTCTTTTGTTATCTCTCCAATAATGCGTACTGCAAGACCAGGACCTGGGAAAGGATGCCTATAGAGTAAATCTTTTGGAGTCTTAATCTCTTTACCTAATTCTCTGACACCATCTTTGTAGAGATCTTTTATAGGTTCTAGAACCTTTAACTTCATATTTTTTGGTAATGCGATATTATGATGAGATTTTATCTTATCAGCTTGTTTAGAAGGCTGTGCTGATTCTATCCTATCTGGATAGATTGTGCCTTGCGCTAAGAACTTAATCTGTTTGTATTTCTTTTCTAATAGTTTTGCTTCTTTTTCAAAGACATCGATAAATGTCTTTCCGATTATCTTTCTCTTCTCTTCAGGATCAACTACTTTTTCTAATCTTTTAAGAAATATTTCAGATGCATCTACATACTTTACATCTAATCCTAACTCGTCATACCTTCGCTTTACAGTTTGAAGTTCATTCTTTCTTATTAGGCCATGGTCAATAAAGACACCATGTAATCTTTTCCCAATTGCTTTACTTATTAATGTGGCTGCAACTGTTGAATCTACTCCGCCAGAGATTCCCATGATAACATGATCATCTTTTACTTCTTTTTTTATTTCCTCTATAATCTCATTAGCTAAATCTTTGACATTATAGTCTTTTTTAGCTTTGCATATATCAAAAACAAAGTTTTTTATTATTTTATTGCCATTAACTGTGTGGTGGACTTCTGGATGGAATTGCACACCGTATATGTTCTTTTTTAGGTTAGCAATAGAAGCATTTTTGCATGTATCAGTAGAAGCTAGCGTTATGAATCCAGGGGGAAGTCCTTCAACAGAGTCTCCATGTGACATCCAAACAGTTTCTTTGTCTTTAAGCCCCTTGAAGATTTTATTTTTTTCTTTTATATCTATTACCTTCTTACCATATTCCTTTATTTCATTAGGCACTACTTTTCCATCCAGTTGTTTTCCAATTATTTGCTGGCCATAGCAGATTCCTAAGACTGGTATTCCTAAGTTGATGATTTCTTTATTTGATATTGGGGCGCCGTTCCCATACACTGAAGATGGACCTCCTGAGAATATAATACCCAGAGGGTTTAGTTTCTTGATTTCCTCTGCTGAAATATCATATGGAACTATCTCAGAATAAACACCAAGTTCCCTAATGCGTCTAGAAATGAGATGACAATACTGAGCTCCGAAATTTACTACTAACAACATATAAAAAAGAATACCTTTCTATTTTTAAAGCTTTCTGAAAAACGGAGTTTGTCGCAAAATAAATAAAGAATTCTATTTATAATATGGTTCGGGGGTGGGGAGGAACCCCACGATGCCCAAACCACTTCAAACGTATTGGGAGAAATATGATTCATTGTATAAAAAACATT
>JAYEIZ010000176.1:0-11007 GCA_034660355.1 Nanobdellota archaeon | reverse complement strand
AACTTTTAGATTGCGCTGCAGTAGACTACAACAACGATAGCAGCGTAAATATTGCAGATGTTATTCAATTAATGACAAACTCAAAAAAAGATATTAATAATCCAGATTATGACCTAAATGGTGATGGAACCTATTCTGTAATAGATGTCATATATTTTATACAGCACATGGAAGAATGCGTAGGTTATACTGGCGAAGCAATTCCAGAAGTGACAACTTGCCAGGATGCAATGGAATGTTTGAGCTACAATATAGGAAGTTGTCAGGATAATGATCTATGCACATGGTACAATGAAAGGTGCTTTATGGATCCTGTTGCTTGTGAACAATTCAACAATGAAGAATGCAGCAAGTGCGATATATGCCTCTGGTCAGATACTGATAGTAAATGTAGTCCAACATGCAAATCTCTTGATATTCTAGATTGCCAGAGTTATACTTCCTCTGAATGTGACAGATGTGATCTATGTGGATGGCACGAAACCGGCGGATGTTGCCCTGAAGGTTATGGGTGGACCTCTCGAAGAGGATGTTACGCCCCCGAAACACGACAAACACTTAATTGCGTAGACTTCGATTTCAATAAGGATTGGGTAGTTACTCTTGCCGATGTTAATTATCTAGCAGAAAATGAGTTAGATTATGATGGTAATGAAAGGTACTCATGGTGGCTAGACACTATCCGCTTCCTGTTTGAACTACCTTCAATACAATCTGATTGTACTTGGAATGATGATTCTATCTTAAGCCAAGCTTTAGCAGAAGCAGACATTGACAAATGCAACGAGATTAATGATGAAGAAAAAAAGAACTATTGTTACCAGGTAACTATTCCAGGTAATTTCTATGCTAAAGGAAAACGCGTTGCAGACTTACAAACAGCTTGTGCAAATAATCTAAATGGATATGATGAAGAGATTTGTAAAGTAAGAGTAGGCGTATTTGGTGGAAGTATTGGCTCGACCTCAGAGTTAAAATATCAAATTAACCAAAATCCAAAAATAATGGAACGTCCTATTTCTTATCATCTTATGTATGCTGAAGGTGTTTTCTTGCAGAATTTAGTGAATAACATTCGCATAGAAGGGAACAAGGTTTATTTTATACATACTCAGTCTACAAAATTCGGATTTAAATACATTCCAGATGAGAATGGCGTTGTGAAAACCAGGAAAATACCTCTTGTAGATGCTTACTTATATTCTTTAGATTCTGAGAACTTAGATGCTGGTTCCACGCTCATAACTGGAGTTGACATCCTTAGTGATGCTCACAGAGGAAGTGGTCTTTCAACAATAGCTGGCATGCCAATTAAATCTATAAAGGATATAGATTCTTATGGAGATTATATCTTTATAGCACGCCCCTATGTTCCTGAAGATAGTTATGTTTTTGATTATATTGAAGTAATAAACAAGCAAAATCCGGGTCAAAGAACCAGATTAAGATTAGCAAGTTCACGTTATAGCTTAGATGATGTAAAGCTTATTGAAACAGACTCAAATGGAGATTTATTTATAGTTAATGGTAATGATATAATTAAAATTCCTAATAATTCTTACAACGGAGGAGACATAGCACTATCTCATACTGGAATTAAATCACGTATTGAAAATATTCATGATATCTCTGTTTCAGAAGATAAGATATTAGTTTTAACAAGTAATAAGATAATCATTATGGATAAAAGTGGAAATACAAAAAAGGAATATAGTCATTCACTAAACAATCTTGTAGGGATAGATTCTGATGATAATGGCCATATCTATGTCGGGTATGGAGATTATATCTTAGTTTTCAGTTCAAATCTATATAGATTTGCCTATCTAAGAAGTGTGGGATTGATGGATTTCGATATTAAAGGAAACGACATCTTTGTTTTAAGCTCTTATAGTGTCGAAGGCACATCTAAACATACATGGTGGGTAGACTTTAAAGATTGGGTAGATGAGAGAACATACCCTACTGTAAGCAGTTTTCTTGAGGTAAAACAATACTCAGGAAGCTTTAGTTTAACATGACCAAAATGAATAAAAAAATATTAATTTTAATTTTTGCAATAGTTTTGTTAGTTGGAATTGTTAGTGCAGAGGATCCATGTTTTACTCACGCTAATTGTCCTAGTTGGGATACATTTGATTATGAATCTTATTTCTGTTCAGGATGTGCAATTCAAAGTGTAGATGGCGGAACAACATCTGTTATATCACATGGTTACAATGAAGAAGAAAACAGCTGGTCAGAGGTTACTCTTTCATTTGACGTTCAAACATACCCTGGTAACTGTATCACAGTTGCTACTGATTATTATAATGACTATTCTAGTTTTTGTAGGCCTTTGGGTAATCATAATGAATTTTTAACGATGCAATGTATAGATGATACTGATTGTAGTGATCAAATTGCAGGTAGATCCCATTGTTATAGGGATCCTAATTGTGTAGGGGATTTAAGCCTACCCTGCAATATTAAGGAAGATGGCTTTTGCGGTTGTAGGGAAAACGAAAATTGCGGCCCACATAAGGCGTGTTTATGGTCACAAGAAGAAGAGGTAGTGGGAGAATGTGTAGAATGTGTCATTGATTCAGATTGTGATTGGAGTCAGGTAGGCTTAGTTCCATTTACTTGTGATTGGGCTGGAACTACTTCTGCTTACTGTCGTAAAATGGAAAGTTACGAAGTTACTGAAAGTGAAATTAGATTTATTAAACCAGAACCAGATGATGAATATTCTGTATTTGCTAAAAGGCCAATAACTTTATCTAATGAGCGTTTTGAATGGATATACGGTCCTACCTTAGATCATGATTGGGACTCTCCAGCAACTGATGAATGGTACTATAATTTCCAGTTGATATACGATGGATCAAATGAAATAATTGCTAATCTATATTTTAAAAAAGGCCTCTCTTTTAACAAAGACACAGTAGGTTTTGATTACGGAAGTTCAGATGATTCCATTGAATTGGATAGTTGGTATTACACTTCTCTTCAATCGAGTTCAGAAGCAGACCGTTTACTTGAGGATACCCAAAAAACAGTTTATGCTCGCGTAGATGTTTATGGCAAAAACTTTTCTGATGACCATTTTAGTTCAATTCCAATTGCAACTACTGATTGGGTTAAATTTGAATTATCACTTACAGAACCAGAAGAAGAAACTGGCACAGGCACAGGAACCGATCCAGGAACAGGACCAGGTACAGAAGACGAGCCACCAGATGGAGATATAGACAGAGATGCTCCAGGTAAAACAAATCCAGATAACACCTGCGATACTGATTTTAACACAAAAGGCTGTAAAGACATGTTCGGAAATAATGATTTAGCAGACAATCTTTTAGGAGAATGGAATACCTTACTTCCTCAACTCTGCATTGATTCAAATGGCTTAACAATTGGAGATTGTTATGAAGAAAGCTGCAAACCCTTAGGTAAAATTGAATACTGCCATCCTGCTAATGCAAATAAGCTTCTTGTATATTACAACCTACCTGAAAACACAGTAATTGCAGAGGATCCTGACTCAGAAAACATCATTTATGTCCATGAAGACCTCGAAGATAATATCATTGTTAATAAGATGGATTGCTTAACAGCACAGGCATTAATGTATGAGAATTGTGAATTTAATGAAGCATACTGGAAAATTGAAGATACAGAAGGCCAAGCAACTAAAGTAAGAATCATTGCAGAAGGAACCCCTGTCTGCTTTGGAAGAGACTTTAAAATAACTCTAATGGAGGGCGGCCTTAACGGTGGAGAAGTTAACTCAATAGCCATTAATTTTCCCGAAGTAGTTAGATTCACCGAGAAGCTTGAAGGTAAAGCTATAGTGGATGTTGAATGGAATGTTGGAACAATATCAAAATTTATGGAAGCTGGCAAACTTACATACTACTTTGTTATAGAAGAATTCCCTCTAACTGATTACCAAAATGTTGATCCTTTATTCCAACCTGATAATTTATATGTTGAGCTCCCTCAGGTACAAAGCAAATCTTCAAAAGATCATGAAGACAATCCTGAAGATAATAGTATTACTGGAGTTCTTGAATTAGATAGCGCCAATCTTCCACCTCCATACTATCCTGAAGACTCAGAAATTATCAGTAAATTAAGAACAGAGATTAATGCAGAGGCAGGTAAAACTGCTGCTTTTTTACAAACATCGGCATTAGCATCATACAATAGAGCTAAGGCTCAAAGCTGTTCTGCAGAAGGAAATATAGTATGTGCTACATATCACACTAGAAAATCAAGAGAGGTGATGATTGGTTTTATCAATAGTAATCAAGGTACAGAAGAAGAAAGAAACCAACTTAAACTTAAGCTTATGAGAGATGACTCATTGCGTGCTTTAGAGATAGCAGCAATGGCAAATGAAATGAATCAGAAAATGTGGATAGATAGGCTTGCTGTTGGTTTCTGGAAAGGCAAGGCAGTACAAGCAGACCAAGCTGAGGAAAGCCAAGGTGTACTAGGGAACATATTAGATATCATATGGAAAACAATTGAATCAGTTAATGTTAACACAATACTTTATCACTTAGCTGGGTATGGCGATATACAAGCAGCAGAATCCATAATCAAAGCAGAAGCAATAAACCTTCTTACAGAGATCATTAGCTCTGGTTTAGCAAATAACATCTATGATGCTACAGATATGATATGGACAACAGATCTAGAAGGTAATGAAATATTACACGAAGCAGTACAAGAAAGATTACAAAGATTTGTTGATGAACAGCAAATTACTTCTGGAAGCGGCATGGGTGGTCCTCTTCTGTTTGATTTCTCACAGCCAAATAATATTCAAATTACAAATAACGCAGCTCTTGTTACATTTATTGTTTTAGATCCTATGCTAAAGTTTGCACATGATAATAGCAATACAATACCCTCTCAAGATGATTATGAAACAGAACTTCTTGAAGTAGCAAAAAGATATGATAGTAGTGGCAATTCACGAATTGCAGATCAAATAGCCATCTCTTTAATCCACTCATCTACCGAGACTGCCCGTAAGGAGGCATTAGGGATTGCTAAAGACATCCAAGGTGTGGGTTGGGATCTTTCAAGTGATTTTGCAGATTTTGGCTGGGCATCCATGCTTGGCATCTTTCCAGCATATGGTGCAGCTACAAAAGCAGTCTCTGCAGCATTCCATGGTATAAAATCAATTCCTGCAATTGTTGTTGTAACCTCTAGGCTACCTACTATACAAGTAACAGAAACATTAACAAGAATAGGATTAGAAAGAGCCGCACCTCTATTTACAAAAAGCACCAAATATATAACTGGCGAATTAGTGTTGCCAGAAGTTCTGGGCCAAATACACCCTGCATTAGGGGTCATGGCAGACGCACTCACAATTCCTGGCCCTTCAAGCCTAAAAAGATCATTAGGTGCTGCAAATCTTAACAGAATGAAACCTAAACATTCTGGTAAAGTACGGATTGATGATAATGGCGCAATAAGCCATGTATATTATTTTGGAGATGGCGTTTCACCAGATGAATTTATCCAACACTATAGGAACTTTCCTGGATTCGAACAGCTAGATAATGGTTTTAGTATTGAAACAACTCTTGTTAATGGCAAACCTCCTAAAAAGATCACTATACTCAATGAAGGAGCAGCAACTGGCACTAAATATGCTGATTTAGATGATGTTGCAAAAAAACTTGAAGACGAAGTCGTAAATATTATCAACAGTGAACGTGCAGCAATACGTTCAGCAACTATTACTAGAATTAAGAACGAAATCCAAGATATATTTGATGATCTTCCTGAAAGCGTAACAGGCACTGAAAGGTTTATATTAGCCCGGGATCAATTCCTTAGTAATGTAGCCCAAAGAAACAACCTTAAGGATATTGAGTTTAATGCAGAAAAAGTGGTTGATACAAGAAACCTAAGATACGAAAACATAGAAGTCTCTTGCCCAATTGCTGCTCAATTAGCTAGTAGTACTGGTGTGCAGTTTATAAGATGCAGGGCAAAGATTGGCAATGCTAACGCTAAGCTAACTCAACTAAAAAATGATTTCCAGAGTATTTCTGAAGCTAGCATAAAAAATCAAGATGATGCTATAAAACTATACGAAATCTACAAAGAGATCACTGGTTTAGAGTATGATATTAATCAGTTTGGAAGGGAATTAGATTCATTAGCAGAGCTACTCAACATTGAAGCAGAAGCAAAGAAAAAGCTAAGAGTAGAAACTGCTCAAGATGAGATTAAATTAGGCAAGGACGAACTTATTGGAGATGTAACTGAACTTAAACAATCTGTAGAACAAGAGCTTCTCAAAATAAAGAATGATGTTGATGATGACTTTATGAGTGTAGAGCATCATGAGTTCCCAACTGAAGAGCCAGATATTCAAGGCATTATACCTAAAGATGGTGTTTTTGAAAAGCCAGCACTTGACGTAATAGATGTAAGAGACGATATAAGAGCTCATGTAAAAGGCAATGTTTGGGAAAGTTGGGTAGATATTGTGATTAATGGGGAGGTAAAATCAAAACAAAAAGTTATCTACAAAGATCTGAGCAAAAGCGGTAATACAAAAATACTTTCAGATGCATCTAACCAAAACAACGTTGTAGTCACAACTAGTGGCAAAGTAAGAAAATTAGTAGGCCACTCTAATCAAGCAGCTAATGTTTTCAAAGGCATAAAAGCTGTAAGAGATTTAAGAAAAAAAGGTCTTCTGACTGTTACGCATAGAGGAGCATATATTGTAAAAGATGGCAATAAGTATTGGGGAGTTGCTTATTTTGATGACTTCTCATCATTAAATCCAAAAAGACTTGATAATTTAGGAGAAGAAATTCTAGCAAAAGGAACAACAGCTGAAAGAAATGCTTTTATAAACAGCATGGAAAGCTTAGGTGAAGATTATGCCGGACTTATGGGTACAGAGATAAGGTATGGTACTGGAGAAGCCTTTGAGAATGTCTTATGGATGCAACAAGATGGTAAATTACGTCATTTCTTTATTGATTTTGAAGATATAATAAGGCGAACTGAAAGATTTGATCCTCTTGGCTTTACTGACCATCACATATCAGCTGATTGGTCTGAAGTGGTAAGAGCAATGAATTCCATGACAAGAAACCTTGAGAGTAATTCACTTAAAGACAGCATAAGAAAAAGTTACCTCAGGGGCTTTTTTAAGAAATGTGGAGAATTAGATCCTGAATTCAAAACAGGCTATGCACAAACAGATGATGAGTTGATAGCTCTTGTTAATCAGGCAGTAGATAAACTAGGATCACATCTCAATTAGCCATGCTTTAAATCAATCTGCTTAATCTCTCCAGGTGATAAGATTACTTCTTGATTCCTCGTTATTCTATCATATAGAGCTTTAATTAAATCATTATATTTTCTTAATCTATTATCTCTAGACTCTTTATCATTATTCAATAACTCTCTTCCAAATTCATTTAATGTGTATTCTCTTTGCTCATTCAAAAGCCATACACTTTGTTTAAGTATTACAATCAAGCCTTTTTTTATATCTCCCCCCTCATAAATCTGGTCCGTAGGTTCCTTCACATGGTCGATTATATTAGATAAACCAAATATAAAGTCTAGATCATTCTTATATCTTTGAATATTTATTGCAACATTCTCTCCAGCAAAAACTCCTAACGTCTCAATACAGTTTGACAAGATATTCTGCATTTTCCTTGTTGATTCCCTATCCAAGTACTCTAATAACTCTGTTTCACTTAGATGGCTAAATCTGCTTTTAAGTCTCTCACTATATTTAGCTAATGTTTCTCCCTCAAAACTAACCCATTCAGGAATATTGCTCACAAATCTCTCTAAACCGGTACTATACACCTCATTGCTCTCTTCACTTAGTTTACCTATTAGACTATGCCACGTTTTTGAGTAAGTAGCCATTATTGATTCTTCAGTAAAAAGCTCTGCCATCTTCTTTTCTTGCATCTGAGCATAACCTTCAATAGTCCCATCAATTTCAAGACACTCATTTAAAGCTCTTATTAAGCTTCCATAAGACATTTTAGCATCTTTAAACCTGCCCCCAGTATAATTCTTTTCAACAATATCCTCAAATCCACTCTGCACTGAAGCTTTTGATCCAAATTTTCCCAAATGCAACCTATCAAAATCATCTATCTCTCTATCATTATGGTAAAATTTCAGAGAAATTCCTTTTGCATCTAGTTTCTTAATAATACCATAGAGATGTGTAAATACTGTTAGTTCATTAAGCTCTTTATCATCTCTTGGAAATTCACGAAGCAAAGGAGCAGTTTCCGGATCACCAGGTTCTGGCACATAACCTTTTATATCCAAATTATATTCAATTACTATTTTATTAGGTTCTTCCCTTAAGTGAATTATACCTGGCTTTCCTTCATAGTTAGGTTCAGCTAGATCAAGATAACGCCTATAAACATCCTCTGCATCTTTACCTTGCAAAGTAGCATTTAATTCAGGAAGCTGAGAAAATACCTTTAACGGTTGGTCTCCTGACCCTAATTCCTGCACAATCTTTATATAAGTGTACTTCGGTTTTTCCGGTTCAACTGGCATTACCATTTTACTGCCCCATATATCCAATATAATCCTGTTCTAATCTCTCAATTTCTTCAGCACTAAGCTTTGCAGTGTTTTCTTTTCTTATCTTGTCTATTATATTGGTCATAACTATATCTGATTTACGTTTTAGATCCTGATTCGTATTAGCATCCCCTAACATTTTCCTAAAATCATCAAATTTATAGTCTCCACTGTTCAAAAGCCATAAACTCTTTGTAAGTATTTTTTCTACAGTTCTAGCATTATATTCAGTATCCATCCAATCGACAGACTTAGAAAAATTAAAGATAAATGCTAAACCATCAAAATCATTCATATATTTCTCATGAATGTTTATAGCAACATTCTCTCCAGCCTCAGTGCGTAAATAATGAAAATAGTGCGATATTATATTCTGAAACCTTCTAGTTGCTAATGCTTCGAATGGATCTGGATTTTCAGAAATTTTCTCTATTGCATCCCTATTGAATGTTACCCATGTAGGCAGATTATTTATTATCCTTTCTAATCTTCCACTATACCCCCTATCAATCTCCTCGGCATTACCTAAAACCTCTCCGCTTAAAGGGTTCTTCAATCCATACCACTTAGCAGACAATGCACCTAATATAGAATTTTTATCAATAATCTCAGCAAGCTTTAGGCGGTGCATTGAAACATAACTATCCAGCTGCTCATTTAGCGCACCTGTAACTCTCAAAGCTTCAGGGATCTGTCTTTTTTCAGTATAATTCTTTATAAAAATTTCATAGAACTCTTTTTCAATTATCCCTTTAATACTAAATCTTCCTAGATTTTTTCCATCCACTGATTCTACTCTTTCACCTTGGTAATGAACATCTAACTCTACCTTTTTTCTACCGAGAGAATCAACAGTCTGTAAGAGATGATTGTAAACTTGCAGTTCATTCAGCCTTTCATTATTCTTCTCTACAACATAAACAAGATTTTTAGGGTTCTCAGCTGTTTGTAGTTCATACCTCAATTCTATCATCTTATCATTATCTGCTACATACAAAGAGCCTTTGCTTCCATCAACAACAGAATCAATATAGCTTTGATACTGTTGTGCTATCTGCTCTCTTCGCTCCCCTACACTAAGGTGGGCAAGATGAGAAGATAACTGGAATGGAGTCTCATTAGGCATTACCTTCTGGTCAAATCTAATGTAAAGAGTATCTGGTTTTTCCGGTTCAATTGGTTTTACCATTTTGTTCTAAATTCCCTGCTATTGCATTAAATGTATTCTGAGTAATAGCTCCAGCACTTAATAACCCTCTCATTTTTCTTAAATAAGGCTTAGCATCATATTCTATTCTATGCCTATGTATCTCTCTTCCTTTCTTTGCATCTGGATGAAAAACATAAAAGCTTCCTTGCCTGTCTTCTTCTAAAGGTTTGCCTACACATCCAGGATTTGCAAAAACCTTTCCATTCTGTAAAGTATAGACATGAGGAAGATGACTATGTCCGACAAAAACAAACTTATGTCTAACTTCATCTTTAGCTTCCCATGGGTAATATCCTAAGTCGCCGCTTTCCCTGCCCTCCAGCTCATATGGTGAATTAACATGGTCTTTTGGGAAATTGATATACCTATTTGAAAAACTCCCAGGACCTTTATGGCAAAAATAAGCATTTCCTATCTTAAGACTTTTCCTTGTTTCTTTACCAAAAACACCATCATCCGAAAACATACCCCATAATTTAAAAAATGATTTTACATCAAGGCTTTTAAGAGTCCATTTCAAGGTTTCTGTTGCATGCTCTGCAAAGCCATTTAAAACATCTTCATTTACTTTTCCATCAAAACCAAATCTTGTTTTCAAAAAATCATACCTTGAATTATAATACTTTAACACTGCTTCATCATGATTACCAACAACTGCCTCTAAGTTAGGAATTGAACTAATTATATCAATTACTTCATTTGGATTAGGCCCATAACCAATAAGATCTCCAAGAAGTATAACCTTTTCATACCTATTCTTGCGCTCTTTAACAATTCTTTTAGCTTCCCTTATCCTATCACTTTTACCTAACCGGGAATTTGCAGCTTTCTCCCCATTACTCATATATGCAGTTTCAATAAACGCTAGAGTTGCCTCTAAATTAGCATGCACATCTGAAAATACCAATATTCCACCTGGTTGCACTTCTACCATACTCCTTTTAACAAGTAGAATTCAGCTATTTATAAATCTTTCTCTTTTGTAATCACTATTAAGTGAGTAATATTTAAAAGTAAGATATGGTAATTATCCCTCTAACAAAACACAAAATAAACTTAACTACAAAAAACAGCAAACTTTATATATCCAAACACGGAGAATAGATTAAAAAGAGTGTGGAGGTTTAGCTAGAGTGTTTACTAAACAAAAAGAGGTGATTTTGAAGTTTACTGTCTTATTTAGTATTTAT
>JAYEIZ010000175.1:0-2566 GCA_034660355.1 Nanobdellota archaeon | reverse complement strand
CGCAAGAGGGCAAAGACAACAAGCAAGATTCAGAATAATAGCATATAATGCATATAGGAAATCTATTTTATTTTTCTTTGAGCATTTCTACGGCAGCTAATTAAGATAAACTTTAAATACTAATAAATCTGAGGATAAATAAAATGAAGTATAGAGTGGGGTTTATAGGGGCTGGGAATATGGCTTTTGCTTTAGTGAAAGCTATAAAGAAAGCTAAATTGGCTAAAAACATAATAGTTTCTGATGTCAAAAAGAAGAGATTAGGTTTTGTTAAAAAGAATGCTAAGGTAAACATTACTTTAGATAATAGAGAAACTGTGAAGAAATCAGATGTTATTTTTTTGGCTGTAAAGCCGCAACAGATGGATTCAATTTTAGATGAGATAAATGATACTAACAAGGTAGTTATCTCTATTGCAGCAGGCATTAAAATAAAGAAAATAGAAAGCAAGTTGAGAAAAGCAAGAGTTGTAAGGGTTATGCCTAACACGCCTTGTTTAGTTGGAGAGATGGCTGCTGGTTTTGCTATCGGCAAAAAAGTTAAGAATAATGATGTTAAGATGGTTGAAGAACTATTGAATTCAGCTGGTAAGGCTTTTTATTTGAAAGAGCAGGTGTTAGATGCTGTTACTGGGTTAAGCGGTTCTGGACCTGCTTTTGTTGCTAGGTTGATTGAAGCGTTTGTTGAAGGTGGGAAGAAGGCTGGGTTAAGTAAAGATATAGCTACTGAATTAAGCTTGCAGACATTTAAAGGAACTGCTGCACTATTGCAGGAATCTAGGATGACACCAGAGGAATTAGTTAAGATTGTTTCTTCTCCGGGCGGAACAACAATTGCTGGAAGAAAGGTTTTAGAGAAATCAAGATATAAAGATATAATAGTGAAAACAATTAAGAGGGCTGCTCAGAGAAGTAGAGAATTAGCAAAATGAATGTTTTAGAACAATGTGAAAATGCAAAAGAAGCTTTTTTGAAACTGAGTAATGTAGATAAGGAAGTAAAGAAATTTGCTCTTTTTGAATTGGCTAGTGATATTGAAGGAAATGCAGCTAAAATAATTGCTGCGAATAAGAAAGATATTAGCAAGAGCAAAGGAAAGATCCCTTCTTCATTACTTAAGAGATTAACAGTAGACAAAGAAAAAGTGAAAGATATGGCAACTATGGTAAGGAGTGTTGCTAATTTAGATGATCCTGTTGGAAAGGTTTTAGAGAAAACAGAATTAAGCAAAGGATTGATTCTTAAGAAGATAACTGTTCCAATTGGAGTTATATGCTGCATATTTGAATCTAGACCAGAAGTAGTAGTACAGATATCTGCTTTAGCAATAAAATCTGGGAATGCTGTTTTGTTAAAAGGAGGTAAAGAAGCTTCTAACACAAATAAGGTTTTGGCAGATATAATCAGAAAATCCATTAAAGATAACAAAGGAATATCTGCTGATGCTGTCCAGTTGATAGAAACAAGAGAACAGATAAATGAAGTTTTGAAGATGGATGAGTTTATTGATATGATAATACCTCGCGGCTCTAATAGCTTAGTTAAATATATCCAACAGAACACAAGGATTGCTGTTCTCGGGCATGCTGATGGAATATGCCATGTTTATGTTGATAAGAATGCTAATTTGAAAAAAGCAGTAAGCATAGCTTTTGATGCTAAGTGCCAGTATGCTGCTGTTTGTAATGCAATGGAGACATTATTAGTGAATAAATCAATAGCCAATAAATTTTTGCCATTAATTGTTCAAAAATATATTGAAAATAGTGTGGAGGTTAGATTAGACAATAAATCATTATCAATAATTAAAAAATCAATACTTTTGAATCCTAAGGATTCTAAAGGGTTAGAAAATTCGAAGAATTTTCAAAACAAAAATAAATCAATATTAAAAAAAATAAGAAAAGCTACTGAAAAAGATTGGAGAACTGAATATAATGATCTGATAGTTTCTGTGAAGGTAGTTAATAATTTAGATGAAGCTATTAAACATATAAATAACTATGGTTCTGGACATACTGATTCGATTATAACAGATAATAAGAAAAGTGCTGATAAGTTTTTAGCTTTTGTTGATTCCAGTTCTGTTATGTTAAATTGCTCCACTAGGTTTTCTGATGGCTACAGATATGGCTTTGGAGCAGAAGTCGGTATAAGCACAAACAAGGTGCATGCCCGCGGTCCAGTAGGAATAGACGGACTATCAACTTATAAGTATGTGGTGATAGGGAATGGGCATATTGTGGATGAATTTGAGAAAGGGGGCAAAAGGTTTACACATAAGAAGATAAAGTGAATATTTTCTTTCTAATTTTATTTTTGTGACTACTATAAAGTAGTGCACAATAGAAAAGTTTTTATACTAGTTGTTACTACTGGTTCTTGAGGTCAAATGAAAGTTAAAAACAAAGTTATGAAGCCTAAAACTTTCACCAAAACCTGTCCTGTTGCACAACTAACTCTTTTTCTTAAGTATCAGCTTTATCAGAGTTAAAGGTATCATATATTTGTACATTTCTTTGATTATTTTCTTTTCATGTTTTGTCTCAATCAAAAAAGCAGACTT
>JAYEIZ010000174.1:0-11037 GCA_034660355.1 Nanobdellota archaeon | reverse complement strand
ATCTCCCATCATCTTATTCAGTTCAGGAGCAATCTCATCTAGGTGTGTACTTATAACCTTATTTGCCGCTTCTTTATCACCCTCATCAAATGCTTGAACTGTTAGAGAAAACATATCATTTATTTTTTGTTCTGCTTTTATAAGCCTATACGCATAAGGTCCGGATTCTAGTGCTCGCTTATAAAGATATGAAAGCTCAAGTATGTTCTTACATAAATCTCCAATCCTCTCTACACTCCTAACAACGCCAATTAAAAGTAAAGAGCCGCTAACATCCTGTCCCTGACTAACAGAAAGATGCTCTAGTATCTTCCTCTTGACCATCATTTCATATTAACCTTAAAATCTTTGTATTTAAAAGTTTCTATGCCTTATTTCTTTTTTGAATATCGGCCGTTATTAATTCAACCAGGTGGCCTTCATGGATTCCAAAATGATTATAGAGCTGTTCACTTGGTGCTGATCTGCTGTAACTCCGCATACCAACATTTGCTTTCTTATATTTAGGAGCAACTCCAGCTATAACATTATAATCATCGAGTGCAGAATCAAGCTCTTTTTTTATTCCTGTCTCAACATTGTGGTCTTCAAATGTTACAATCATCTTTGCACCAGAAGCAATCTCTGCAAGCCCATCAGGAATTTCTTTAGGAGTTGAAACATTTATTACTTTAATCCCAATACCCTGTTCGTTCAACATCTCAGCAGCATTTACAGCTCTCCAGGTAGGAGTTCCATAAGTAACAATAACTGCTTCATTACCATAATTCCTCAACATATCAAATTTCTTAGGATTGAACTTATAATTTCCATCAAAAAATGGTTCGTCAGTGCCTTGCTTTGTTATTACAGGAACCTTAGACCTTCCCATCGGGGCATGCATATTCCCATAATTTGCTGCCATATACCTTATACCTGCGTCAGTCTGATTAGGGTCTGCAAAACAAAATGTCTGCCACCCGGGGAGATTAGCTAATTTGAGATAATCAACAGGTGAATGCGTTTTAGAGTCTTCTCCAACATCTATTGAATTATGCGTCGTAACTAATTTTAGATTACCATCATTCATCGCTGTCAACATATGCTCATTATAAGTCATGCCATGGCCAAAGACCCCAAAATCAGCAAGCCAAGATAGAACTCCTCTTGTAGAAACTGCGCCCGCAGTCATAGCAGTGCTATGTTCTTGAATTCCTCCCTGAAAGAAATTATTAGGAAAACGTTTTTCAAACGCAGATGTCTTAACAGAGCCAGCTAAATCACAGTCAAAAACTGCTATTGGTGAATAACCTTCTTTGGGTGTTCCATCACTATTGATATTAGCTCTCCCAATATCAACTAAAGCCTGCCCCCAAGCAGACCTACAATCCAATTGGTCAACAAATTGATAAACAATTCTATCAGGTACATTAACATTTGGCTTGATTTTAGGCCTGCCTTCAAAGCCAGTTGTTGCATCACTTTCCCTTAATTTTCTATAATAATCTAGCTCATCTTCAACACCTAAATCACTAACTGCAGCTGCAAAATCCTTTACTGGCTGCCCATGGTAGTTATGAGTTCCCTCTGCTTCTTTTACGCCTTTGCCCATAACAGTATTGGCTAATATTACAATATTTGAGCCAGCATTCCTCCCTTCTTTAAGAGCAGATCTAATAGATTCCATATTATAACCATCAACATCAATAACCTGCCAATCATTTACACCAAAATTTCCTCGAATATCCATTGGCATAACTTCATTTGTAGGGCCGCTTAGCTGCTGCTCATTCACGTCAACAACGAGAGTGATATTATCCAGCTTATATTTTCTAATAAATCTTAGTGATTCTGCAATAGGCCCTTTTGTCTGCTCTCCATCACCCATAGTACATAATATGTGCGTATCGTTATATCCTAAGAGCCTGTCAGCAAGAGCGTGCCCTGCAGCAATCGCAGGCCCATAACCAAGATGGCCAGTTGAATCCCATATAAAAGGAAAATGGTGGGTTACATGCCCTTCAACAACGTCTTTTAATGACCTAAAGTTAGAAACAACTAAATCACTTTTCTCAGGAAAGAACAAATTAGCTATAGCGCTGTAAACTCCTGCAGAATAATGTCCTGCACTAACAACAAGCTTATCCTTAGAAGGATCAAACGGCTCTTCAGGATCCAAGTTCAAACTATCAAGCCCTAATAACAAAGCCTCAGCAAAACCCAAAGGCCCACCTGGATGGCCGGAGTTGGCCAAAGTAGTCGAATGGATAACATCCCTTCTTACTTTCGATACTAATTCTCCTAAAGTTATATTATCATTAATTTGACTCATTTAATCATTCTCCTAACATTAATAATTTAGTCAAATTATCACCAGTTTAAATATTTTTCTATTCCAAAATAGTAACAAGATACAATATAGCCATAATAATAAATTTTATTAATAAGTCCCCTTATTTACTAAAAGAATGATAAATATCAACAGGCGTGTAATGCTTAAGAAGAGAAACAGGTTAAATAGGAAAGAAATCACCAAAAGATCAAGCATTATCAAAAAAAAGCTATTTGATTCTAAAGAATACAAGAATTCTAAAACAATAATGTTCTATGTTTCTTTTAATTCTGAAGTCAATACCAGCATTATGATTAAAGAATCCCTTAAAGACAAAAGAGTGTGTGTTCCTATTATGAAAGAAAAAAAGCTGGTTGCATCATTAATAAAGAGCACTAAAGAACTAAATAAGAAGAATAAACACGGCATTGTAGAACCATCAAGGATAAAAAAGATTGAAAAGTCTAAAATTGACCTAGTAGTTGTTCCAGGAGTAGCCTTTGACAAAAACAACCATAGGATTGGCTATGGAAAAGGATTCTATGATAGATTCTTAGAGAATTTCAAAGGAAAAAAGATAGGCCTAGCATTCTCTATACAACTTCTAGAAATCATCCCTAAAAGAGAATGGGATGTTAGAGTCGATAAAGTAATAACAGAAAAGAGCAGATAACTTATTTCTTAGAAACATTCCACATCTGCTCAAAGAAATTCACATAACTCTTATAGTTTCTACTGGATTTTATCACATAAGCTGTTGGTTTCTCTCCCCATAAAAATGTTAAAACATGATTTTTGTAGATGAAAACACCCTCTGGCAACTTATTTTTTGTAAATCTAAATAGTATCTTATATTTTCCATAATACCTAGGAAATGTTTTTCTCAAGGAGATATGGGGGATTGCTCTTGTTGAAATGCCCTTTTGCAGTCTTTTTCTAAAATGTTCTTTCCAAAATAGCCTTAACTCATCTGTTGCGAGCTCAGTTCCCATAGAAAAAACACAAATTTCGTCTCCTTTCTTCAAAACATCCAATGCATGGTTAAAAGCTGCCTTAACTCCTTGAATACCCTCATAAATAAACGCTTCTTGAGTATCCTGCCCTTGTTTCTTTTTTTCCAGCTCACAAACTAACTCATTAACCTTACCCCTTTTCTCATCAAGAAAATACAACAAATTCTTAGGATCTGTCGTTTGGAAATATTTTGTTTTTCCCTTGATTATATAGCTAACTAATCCCTTATTGATTAATTTCTCTAAAATTTCATAAACCTTAGAGTTTGGAACTCCAGATTTCTTTACTAATGGCCCTGTAGTAGTTTGCCCTAAATCAATCAAAGAAGAATAAACTCTAATCTCTCTTTTAGAAAGCCCAATTTGCTCTAATAATTGAATCTCCATAATAAAAAAAGAATTTTTACCATATTTAAATCTTTCTAATTACTACCCTCAAAAGGGGTAAATAATTGTTATAAATTAAGTAAGGAATTCACCAAGAGGTACGCTAGATGTATAAAAATTTGATATTATCAGCAAAGAAAAAATTAAAAAGACTGAAACCGATAATTAATAGACTAAATGCCCTTGGAATTCATAAAACATCTGAGATGGGAAACAAATCCAGCCACATTGTTGTAACATACCCTCCAATTCATAAATTAAAGTCAGTTAATAATAAGAACATATATTCTGGGGATTTAAAAAATTCAAATACGCTCTACATACACATACCATTTTGTAGTGGAGTTTGTACTTATTGCAACTATTCAAGAACTGCCATATCTGGACAGGATAAGAAAATTGTTGAATACCTGGAGTTATTAAACAAAGAGGCAGAGATGCTTTGTAACGCCTTCTCTGAAGAGAGAATCAATGTGGACTCTATCTATATTGGGGGTGGAACTCCAACTATGCTTAATGAAACTAATTTAGGAAGACTATTTGAGATAATTAATCAACATTATGTACTTAAATATGACGGAGAATATACATTAGAAGCCAGCCCTGAAACAGTAACTGTGGGGAAGACTACATTAGCGCATGATTACGGGGTAAATAGGGTCAGTTTAGGTATAGAGTCTTTCAATGACCCCGCCTTAAAATCAATAGACAGAAGACATAATTCAAAGGACGCATTAAAATCACTGCGTAAGGTACGAAAAGGGGGCATTAACAATGTGGATTTTGACCTAATTAGAAACTTACCAGGATACACTCCAAAAATGATGATTGAAGATATAAAAGGTGTAAACATAACTAAACCCGAATCTATCAATAGTAACAATTATACTATAAAACCTGGCTCCACTGATGAAAGAAGATTTAATGAGATGGGTATAAATCAAGAAGAACAACTTCTTCTCCACCTGATTTTTGTAACTGGGATGAAGCAATTAGGTTATTTCCAAAAACCAGTTGATTGGTTTATAAAAAGTCAAAAACATGTTTACCGGCACCAAATTCTTAAATGGGAAAAAATGGCAAATCAGCTTGTCTTAGGTCTAAGTGCTTATGGCTATATACATGATGTTCAATTTATTAACTATAGAAATCTTAAAGATTATAAAGAAAGTATAATGAACGGCAGACTCCCTTTAGAGAGGGCTACCAGATTATCAAAAGAGGAGATTATGAGGAGAAGCTTTATTTTTGGTCTTAAAACAAAAATTGATAATAATGAATTTGAGAGAATTTATGGTATAGATCCGATTATAGGACCATTCAAAAATACATTAAATAAGTTTGTTGAAGCTGGAGGAATTGAAAACTCTGGCTCAGAGATAAAATTGACAGAAGCCGGAAGCCTTTTTGCAGATTGGATTCAAATGGCTTTTTATTCTAACGATGTAGGAAGATGAAAAAATAAATAACCCTACAATTTGTAGAAAACTTTTTAAATCACCATAACTTGGCATTTCTAGGTGGTTTGCATGGTTGTTATGGATGATATAAACAAAGTTGATTTCGAAGTTGCAGAAACTATAAAAAACGAACTAAAAAGAGAAGAAGAAGGTGTTGAGCTAATCCCTTCTGAAAATAATGTTTCTAAAGCTGTGTTACAGGCAATGGGCTCTGTTTTCACAAACAAATATTCTGAAGGTTACCCTCATAAGAGATATTATGGTGGTCAAGAATTTGTTGATGTTATGGAAGATATAGCTATAGATAGAGCTAAAAAGCTATTTGGAGCAGAACACGTCAACGTTCAACCTTACTCCGGCTCACCAGCCAACCAAGCTGTTTTCTTTGCTTTATTGAACCTTAAAGACAAATTCCTAGGCTTCAGCTTAACTTCTGGCGGCCATCTAACACACGGCTCATCAGTAAACTTCTCAGGAAAGAACTACAATTGTGTAAGCTATGATGTTGATAAAGAGACAGAACTATTAGATATGGATGTAATAAAGAAGCTTGCAATAAAAGAGCAGCCAAAACTGATCATCTCTGGATTAACAGCTTACCCAAGAACTATTGATTTCAAAGCTTTTCAGGAAATATGTGAAGAAGTAGAAGCATATCATATGGCTGATATATCCCACATAGCCGGATTAATAGCAGGTGGTGCACACTCTTCTCCATTCCCATTTACAGACGTTGTAACAACTACGACGCACAAGTCACTAAGAGGCCCAAGAGGCGCAATGATTATGTGCAAGGAAGAGGACAGGCTGCATAACAAGTATCATTCTACTATGAAGAATAAGAAAGATGGAAGCCCAAAGAAGCTAAGTACATTGATAGACAGCGCTGTTTTCCCAGGCCTACAAGGCGGCCCACATGACCATGTAAATGCTGCAAAAGCAGTTGCATTTGGAGAAGCACTAAAGCCTGAATTCAAGGATTACTCTAAACAGATTGTAAAAAACGCTAAAGCCATGGCAGAAGAACTCATGTCACAAGGCATCAAACTAGTAACTAACGGAACAGACAATCATTTAATACTAATTGACCTAAGACCTAATGAGTTAACAGGAGAAGGAAAAGCAGTTCAAAACGCATTAGATGAAGCAGCCATTACAGTTAATAAAAACACCGTGCCCTATGAACCTGCTTCACCATTCAACCCATCTGGAATCAGATTAGGAACACCTGCAATAACAACAAGAGGAATGAAAGAATCTGAAATGAAGGTAATAGCAAAAGGAATTGTAGATGTAATCAAGAACTATAAAGATAAAGCTGTTTTAGATAAAGTAAAAAAAGAAATACAAGAATTATGCAAAAACTTTCCATTATATCCTGGAATGGAGATTCTAAAATGAGTGCATCTATAATAGACGGAAAAGCTACTGCATCTGAAGTAAGAACAGAGCTAAAAAAAAGAGTTGAAAAACTAAAGGTAAAGCCAGGCCTGGCATTTGTCGTAGTTGGAGAAGACCCTGCTTCACAAGTATATGTAAAAGGCAAGGACAAAGCATGTAAGGAAGTTGGATTTAACTCAGAAATACACCAGCTTCCAGAGAACATTCCAGAAGACCAGCTATTAGATTTAGTAAATAAACTAAACCAGGATAAAAATATCCATGGATTTATTGTTCAATTACCATTACCTCAACATATTAGCGAACAGCTGATAATTGACGCTATCTTGCCTTACAAAGATGCAGACGGTTTTAACCCAGTAAACATAGGCAACCTATTCATAGGCAATAACAAGATCATTTCTGCAACTCCAAAAGGCATTATGAAGCTAATAGAAAGTACTGGGATAGATTTAGAGGGAAAACACGCTGTTGTTGTCGGAAGATCAAATATTGTAGGTAAGCCAGTATCAATACTACTCCAACAAAAGAACTGCACAGTAACAATGTGCCACTCCAGAACTAAGCCCTTAGGTGACTACACAAAAAAAGCTGACATCTTAATAGCAGCAGCAGGTAAACCCAGATTAATAAAAAGAGACATGGTCAAAAAAGGCGCAGTAGTAATAGACGTCGGAATGAACAAGATTTATGATAAACTAGTTGGCGATGTTGATTTTGATGAAGTAAAAGAAGTAGCTGGGTTTATAACCCCAGTTCCAGGCGGAGTAGGCCCTATGACAATTGCTATGCTTTTAGAGAATACTTTAGAGTGTATGGAACTGCAGAAATGAATGTAAATCGTATTCTTTTTATTCAGTAAGATTTATAAACAATATAGATTTTCTCTCTATACGGTGGTTTGAATTTTGAAAGTTGCCGTACTAGGCTCGACAAAAGGGACAGATTTGCAAGCAGTAATTGATGCTATAGAATCTGGAAAACTAAAAGATGTTGAGATTTCTTTCGTATTAAGCAATAATGAAGATGCATATATTCTTCAAAGAGCAAAAGACCATAAAATAAAGGCTATATTCTTAGATGCATATGGAAAAGAACGAGAAGATTATGATAAAGAAGTTGACAAACTATTAGAAGAACATAATGTAGAGTTAGTTCTCTTAGTTGGCTACATGAAGCTTATGTCAGGCTGGTTTGTTCAAAAATGGCTAAACAAAGTAATGAACATCCACCCTAGTTTATTGCCTAAGTACGCAGGCAGCATGGATAAAAATGTCCATGAAGAAGTTCTAAAAAATAAAGATAAAATCACCGGATGCTCCCTAATATTCATTGACGAAGGTGCTGATACAGGACCAATCATACTACAAAAAGAGGTTAATGTTGATGAAGATGAAGGGGTAGATTCATTAAAAGAGAAAGTACAAAAAGCAGAACAGGAAATTATAGTAAAAGGAGCTGAACTATATAGAGATGGAAAACTAAAAGTAGAAGGCCATAAAGTTCATATATCAGATTAGTTCAAGATAATTAGAAAATTTCACCATTGAAGCAGACGAGACGAGGGTTGCCCCATACGGGGTGTCTCGTAGGATTTGCGAAGCCCTCGAACGAAGTGCACAGGGCTCAAAAAATGCAAAAGCATTTTTTAGAGCAAAGCCGTCTGCCGTCAATGATGGTGAAATTTTATCATAAAAAATAAAGGAGATGAGATTAAAATGACAATAAAAAGAGCATTGATATCTGTATTTGACAAAACAGGCATAGTAGAATTCGCAAAAGAACTTGATAAGTTAGGAGTAGAGATATTATCTACTGGTGGAACTGCTAAAAAACTAAAAGAAGAAGGGATCAAAGTAAAAGACGTTTCTGATTATACCAAATTTCCTGAGATGATGGACGGACGCGTTAAAACACTACACCCTAAGATTCATGGCGGTCTACTAGCTCTAAGAGAAAATGTTGAGCATATGAAACAGGCTAAAGATAATGATATTGAAATGATAGATATGGTTGTAGTTAACCTATATCCTTTTGAAGATACTGTGAAAAAAAATCTAAGCTTTGAAGAAACAATTGAGATGATTGATATTGGCGGGCCATCTATGGTTAGGTCAGCTTCAAAAAACTTCAGAGATGTTATAGTATTAGTTGACCCAAATGATTACAGCTGGGTAATTGAAGAGATAAAAAAAGGAAACAAGATTGAAATAGAGAAAAGAAAAGAATTAGCAAAAAAGGTCTTTGAAAGAACCTCTGCATATGATGGAGAGATTGCAAGATACCTCTCAACGAACAAAGAAAGATTCCCAAACACATTCTCAACCGCGATGATAAAAAAACAAGAGATGCGCTATGGAGAAAACCCATACCAAGATGCAGCCTTCTACATAGACCCAAGTTCAGAAGAACCAGGAATAGGTGGTACAGAACAGCTCTCTGGAAAGGAACTGTCTTACAATAACATAATGGATTCTGACGGCGCATTAAATATTGTAAAAGAATTCTGCGAACCTTGCGTAGCAGTCATTAAACATGCAAATCCTTCTGGTGTTGCAGTGGGAGATATAATTGAAGATGCACTAAAAAAGGCTTACAACGCAGATTCCTTAAGCGCTTTTGGTTGCGTTATGGCAATGAATAGGCCATTAAATAAAGCCTGTGCAGAATTTCTGAAAGATAAATTCATAGAAGTTATAATCGCTCCAGATTATGAAAAAGAAGCATTAGATATGCTAACAGAAAAGAAAGGCAGAAGAATCTTAAAGCTGCCTAATCTAAACTTATGCTACAAAGACGGACCGAAAGATATCCTCACAATGAAAAAGGTTGTGGGTGGGCAATTAATCCAGACAAGAAACTTCCCTTCATTAAACATTGACGAAGTAAATATGATAAAAAACGAATCTCCAACTACAGATGATGTTGCTAAGCTGACAAAAGAAGCAAGAGAAGGAACTCTAAAAGATTTAATCTGTGTAACAAAAAAACAACCAACAAAAGAGCAGCTTAAAGATATGGTCTTTGCAATGAAAGTCTGCAGGCACGTTAAATCAAACTCCGTATTATACGCTAAAGACCTAGTAACTATTGGAATAGGTGCAGGCCAGATGTCTAGGGTAGACGCAACAATGATAGCAACTCGTAAATCAGATGGAAAAGCAAAGGACGCAGTAATGGTCTCAGATGCATTCTTCCCATTCAGAGATGGTGTAGATGAAGCAGCCAAAGCAGGAATCTCTTCTATCATTCAACCAGGTGGTTCAATCAGAGACAAAGAAGCAATAGAAGCTGCAAACGAACATGGCCTAGCAATGGTCTTTTCAGGAACAAGGTTGTTCTTGCATTAAACCTATTTTTTTCTTCTATTAACATACTTAACAACAAAAACAATAGTCACAGTTAGAATAACCATAACAACTAAACTACCAAAAAGAACAGCATTACTGGTAAGCCAATCAAGAAAACTGGCAAAAGCACCGGGAGGAGAAAGCTGCTCCTGCCCCTCTACGCCTAGATAACTAAATGATGAAGCAAACATCATAACTATAAATCCAAACAGAATAGCACTTATTGCAATTTCCTTATTCTTCCCTTTTATTTTCATGATGGAACCCCTTGTTTTGTTTCAAATAACTTAGAAACATTAAATTCACATAAAAGATATATCGCATACATAATCAAAAAAACACCCACTAAACTAACTAATGACCCTATCAATACTGGAAAACCTACTGACTGTAAATCCATCTTTGCAGAATAAAGCCCAAAACCAAAGAACATATACGCTACCTTATTCATTAATGGAGTTTCAGAAAACAAGAACAATATGCCAAATAAGATATTAAAAGATATTCCTGCAAGCGCCACAAAGATATGACTAAAATCATCATCACACCTTATATTCGCACCAGGGCTCTCTCCAGGACTATACAAAACAACACTCTCAACCTCGCAACCAAACGCAGCTCCAACTAAACCATGCCCAATCTCATGAACAGCAACAGAACCAATAATGACAAAGAAAGACAGCGCAATAACAAAAAACCACAACTTAACTGCATTGCCAATATTAAAGTCTGCCATAAGGATTAAAATAACTATTCTGCTATAAAAACCTTGCTGTAATTCAATCTTAAAAAATTCGGCCAGGGTGAAAAAAACCAACAACAATGGCGAGGCGAACTGGGGGACGTCCCTTACGGGGTGGTTCGCAAGGTTTTGCGTTAGCAAAACCGTCGAAGCCATCATTGTTGTTGGTTTTTTAGGATAATAAGAAAAAAATTGGCCATGGGTGGATGGATTTTTTCCTAGAGAAAGAGATATATAGAAACAAGGATGTGAAATTCCAAAATTTGGCACAAAATTTCGGCGGCAATTCATTTATAAAGTTTAAAAAGAAAAATGAACCCACCACTTATCGTATCAGGATTTTGTCAGAGTTTTGAAATCAAAAGGCAGTTTA
>JAYEIZ010000173.1:0-2574 GCA_034660355.1 Nanobdellota archaeon | reverse complement strand
TGATATCAAGCGGTTTGATCTCTTTTTTAATCCCCAAAATCCGTTTTACCATAAACGCTACCTGTTCTTTCCCCGCTTTTGCTTTACCTGTTAATGCTTTTTTTACCTGCAGCGGTGTGTACTCTGCAAACTGACCATACTCCTGAAGCAGTTTCAGGGTGATCGCCCCACGAAACTGAGCCAGTTTAAGCACTGTTTTCGGATTGTGGGCATAAAAGATATCTTCCATCCCGATATTCTTAAGCTCATTTTTAACACGCCGTATCATCTGCTTACCAGAAGCCATGAACATGTCTATTGCTTCCGCTGAAGGTTTGATCTTGCCCATCTTCAATAACTGTTTCCAAGGCATAAATATTCCTCTATCATAGAATGGAACACCATCCCTAAGCAATGTAAATATTATTGGGTTAGCTTCTTTTAATGAATCCCAGAAATCAGTCAGGATATACACTTGGATGTTAATCTTATTCTTTATGCCAGTGATCTCTCCTGCTTCAATACCCATTCCAATAATTATAGCTCTTAACTTATCCTTTAGTTCAGCTCTGGTCATCTTCTTAACATCAGTATCATCTATAACTATCCAAACATCAATGTCAGAAGTCTTTGTTGCTCTTCCCTGAACTAAAGATCCTGCTAGAACATAACTCACAATATATTTTTCAAACTTCTTCAATACCATATTTTTATGGATTTCTGCAATCTTAATAGCACTAAGCATCCCTTCATCATAAATAGGAGCAGATAAAGCCATTAACTGTAATAAGTCATATTTTCCATCATAACAATTCTGCCACAATTCGCTTATTAAGAGAACATCAGGATATATGTTCTTGTCAATCTCCTGAGCCATCTTATCCATTATAGTGAGTAGTTTCTTCTTCAACTCCATCTTAGTCATCTTTTTACTATCAGAATCATCAATCAGAACTAGCACATTTATTCTGTTTTTATCTACCTTCTCTCCTTCTTTTGGTTTTGGAGGGGGCATTAAACTTACGCCCATTATATATTTATCAAATTTCTCAATTATTCTCTTCTGAAACTTATCCAGTTTTTGCTTGATTTCCTTTAGCTTTGTCTCCTGCTCTTTAGTTAGTTTAGGCATTTGACCAGCAGGTGGAGCACCAGGGGGGTTTGCAGATAATTGCATATCCTCTGGTTTTACGTCTTCTTTAGAATCATTTTGTTTAGGAACATTCTGTTTTTTCTTAGCCATTATGAGACCCCCTCAACTATTTTTATGCCATTGGAATTGAATGATGACTATATAAACCTTTTGATTATTAACTACTATTTCTAGAGGAATATTTTTATACTATTCAATAAATCCTATCAACATGAACACTGCAATCATAGTAAGCAAAAAAGATCTTGCAAGCATGAATATATCTGAATGCTTAAAAACTTACAATCTAGAAGAGCTAAATACAAAACTCTATGAAGTAGAAGAAGAATCCATTTTCAGCGAAAATATCGATAAGAAAATAGAAGCAGATCTTTTTATCTTTGCAACAAGACACCAGTCAGCAAAAGAGATTCATTCTTTAAGCTGTCATGTTCCCGGAAACTGGGGCAAAGCAGAAGCAGGTGGAGAGGATAGAAAACTAGGCATAGCCCCTGCTTCATATCTAAAAGAAGTTTTTTTAATCTTAAATAAAGAAAACACTCTTGAAGGTTTTGAAGTCACAATGGAATGCACCCACCATGGCCCATACTTAGAAAAGCCTTGTTTTTTTATTGAGATAGGAAGCAATGAGGAGCAATGGACAAATAAAGTTGCAGGAAACATTATTGCTAAAGTGATTATTGAGTTCTTAAAAAAACTAAAAAATGATGAAATAGGTAATTACAAGACAGCCTCGGCATTAGGTGGCACCCATTACTTAGCAACATTAAACAAACATCAACTAAGGTCAAACATAGCAATAGGCCATACCTGCCCCAAACATAATCTACAAAACCTTGATGAAGAAATGCTGAAACAAGCATTAGAAAAAACAATCCCTAGGCCAGACTTTGTATTGTTAGATTGGAAAGGGCTAGGCAAGGAAAAACAGAGAATTATTGAAATGTTAGAAAGACTAAACATAGAATACAAAAGAACTGATAAGCTATAGAAAAAAATATAAATAACTTCATTTCAGATTTCTTATGGTTTTTACAGTAATAGACATTGAAACAACAGGACTTTCTAAGAATTATCATAAGATTACAGAGATTGCTGCCGCACGAATACGAAAAGGAAAACTAGTAAAGTCATACCAGACCTTAATCAATCCTAAAGTAAGAATTCCTTCTTTTATAACAAGATTAACCGGAATTGATAATGAGCTAGTAAAAGACGCACCAACAATTAAAGAGGCTTTGCCTTCTTTCATTAAATTCTTAGGTAACGATATATTTGTTGCACACAACGCAACATTTGATTACGGGTTTTTGGAACATAATCTAAAAACATACCGCAACTATACTCTAGATAACAAACGCCTGTGCACAAGAAAACTTGCAAACAGGCTGTTTCCCGACCTTCCCCGTAAAAGATTAGGGGATATCTGCGAACATCTTAAC
>JAYEIZ010000172.1:0-2574 GCA_034660355.1 Nanobdellota archaeon | reverse complement strand
TTTTGGCTGAAGTTAAAAAAACACTATCTACTCCTACATATGTTGAAGGGGCTATCATAACACGTGAGAACCTTTCAGGATTTGTTGATAGACTAGCGTTTAAACAAACTCCAGTTAGAGACCGTCTACCAAGAAAACAAGGTAGCGGATTAGCGGCATCATGGAATGTGATGACTGCAATTGGTGTAGGTACTTCTCCTTTTGCAGAGGGTGCTACTCCAAATGAAGATAACACTACGTACGACAGACGTTCTGCTATCTATAAAGAACTAGGTAAAAAGAAATCTATCACAGATAGAATGCTTGCTGCTGGTCGTTCTTTCATGGACCAAGAAGCTGAACAAACAGAAGTAGCGATTAGAGAGGTTATCCAAGATGAGGAACAACTAATCATCACAGGTAACGCAACTTCTTCTGTACTACAATTTGATGGGCTATCTGCTTACATCACTACAAATATTACAAATGATAATAATAACGCATTAGGATTTAGGACAGACCTACTTGATGCTGAAATTGCTAACATTGTAAACACTTATGGTGTTGTACCAACAGCTATCTATTGTTCATATGGAATGAAGAGAGCAATTAACCAATCTCTAGCGGGTGACGTAAGAGTAAACATCAACCAAGGATCAACAGATGGTCTATCTACTGGTTTGGATGTTAACTTCTACCAATCAATGGTAGGTAAATTACCAATCATACCTACTTTCGCTATTAGTGACGATACAGTTACTTATGCAGGTAATACTGTATCTGATATCTATGTTGTTACTGAGAAAGCAATGGGCCAAGATGTCCTATTCTTAGAGGATTTATATCCTTTAGGGAAATCAATGTTGGACCGAACAGGTGCTGCAATTAACTTCATGGTTACTGAAGCAACTGTACTGGTTTGTAGAGCAGAGGAATTCCAAACTCGTCTAAGAAATGTACGCATTTCGTAACATTTTTCGATACTTGTCAAGGAGTGGCATAACCTGCTTCTCCTTGACAAAAATATTTAGCTAACTCAAAAAATTATGACCGTGAACAAAAAATTATCTCAAACATTAGGAGCGTTAAAAAAAGGTTACACAGTAAATAATGCTTATGAGTCTTTCCCAACAATTCAAACAATGGTAAACGTAGCAGCGGCTTCAAATGATTCAGTTGCTTCTGCTGTTACTTTAGCAAGTGGTGCTATAACTACTATTAGTGGAGCAAGCCTCACAGATCCAGGGCATTATAGAACCATTAGGATTAAAGGTAACCAAGCAGGTGTTGCTGGAAATGTTGTGGTAGTAGGATATGATAGGGGAGGCAGAGTAGTAACTGATACTATTGCAGCAAGTGGTGCTTCAGCAGTAGATGGTGTAATACCAATGTCAGCTATTGCTTCTATTACTTTCCCTGAATATGTTGCGGCAGGTGATACCATTTCAATAGGTGTTTCAGATAAACTTGGTCTTTATAGACCTATTGAAAGTACTGCGGATGTTGTTCTTGCAGAAAAGAAAGCTTCTGCAGACACAGAATTTGCTGTTCAAACGAGTACTGGAACGGTAAACGCGATGTATGGAACAATTGTACCAAGCGGAACACTTACTGCACTAGATTCGTTTAAATTCAGTTTTGAAACTAAACAATTTTAGTCTTTCACTGCCCATTAATTTAATGGGTGGTATTAAGCTTAGAATTATACAAAATTTTAAATAACACCAACATGCCACAAGGTATATCAGCATTTAGGACAATCACAATACAGACAATGGTTGATCCATTAAATGCCCCAAATATAAAACAATTCTTTGTTAACGATACTGATGGAGACCCTACTAATATCTATTATGTTCAAGCTGCTGCTCCTGCTGGAGAATCTTGTTTAGAACAGGTATTACAGTATGCTACCGTAAGTGGTATCAAAAGCATTCAAAAAATAGCTTGGAGGTCAGCAACATGGTCAGGTTCGTCTTGGGATATTGTTTAACAATTAGATAAGATTATTTATAAAGCGTCAAGTTATAACGCATTATAAGTTCATTTCTGCCCACAGGCCGAGCCCTGCCCACAAGAATTAATACAATTACTTGATTACAGAAATAATATGGTACAAATTATACACAAAGGTCAACATCTTTTGCGACATAAATCACAAGAAGTTGGATACACTAATGTTTCTCAACCGGGAATAGTTACAGTAAAAGGTGCAATAGATGATATTTACACTTCACTTAGTAGTGTTTTAAGCTGGCAAGCCCCTGTGGCAACACCTGCAGACTTACCTTTAACAGGTAATACTATTAATGATGCTAGAGTAGTTCAAGATGATGGTGACGGAGGTGCTGCAATTTATGTTTGTATTGCCACTACAGGTACACTTTCAGATCAATGGCAAAAAATTGCAGATGTAGATTGGGGTGGGAGTACCGTTTATACTGATACTACTTTTTATGTAGACGGTTCTACAGGAAGTAATAGTAATACGGGTGAGGATTGGGCAAATGCGCTCGCAAATTTAGACTTTTTATATAGCGAAGATGCTAATGCAATTCCTAGAGAGCTTCAGGCTAATATCACGATATATGTTAG
>JAYEIZ010000171.1:0-11085 GCA_034660355.1 Nanobdellota archaeon | reverse complement strand
TTAACAGAAACCGAAGAGTTTATTTGTGAGAAAGTTTTGCTGTCCGTTAGGTTTATGTTTGCACATAAACACAAACCTATCCCGCTAAGTTTATATATTTAGCGGGATTTTATACTTTATATACAATAAAAAAATTTAAAAAGAATTTCAAAATTCCATAAGTTAATAAGATGAAAGAGATACATTTTAGTGACGAAACATGGGATATACTTACGAGAGTAATAGACTGCTCAAACAGCTCAATTCAAATAATAAAATTAAATGAAATGGATGGACCCTCAAAAGAACATAGTATGAGGGTTAGTATGTTAGCAACACAATTTGGAGCATACAATGATATTCCCCACAAAGATAGGATAATCTTAGGTTACTCTGGATTATTTCATGATCTTGGTAAAACTGACAAATCCATATCTTATTTACTCTCAAAAACTGATTTATCTAGTGAAGAATTAAAACAAGTAAAAGCTCACATGGATTATGGAAGAGAATTAATAAGGGAATTCTATATTTCAGACGTGATGAAAGTGACCATGAGAGTACATGAATCCAAAAATAATCCTTATCCAAGAAAAGCTCAAGATACAAATCCCACAAATACTCAAACAAAAAGAGAAAACGATCCTAGAATCGTGGAACTTGGCCAAATTCTCGCTTTAGCAGATATGTACGATAGAATTGTTAAGCCATCATACAATGGAAACAAGCCACCTAATTCAATTGGCGAACTAGAAGCTGCAATTAAGTCTGACTTCACTGGTGACCCAAGATACATAACAAATATCCTCAAACACCTTAATCCCCTTCATCTTCAATAACAATTCCCTTCCAAAGCTTTTTTGCTCTATCCAGCCTTTCCATATTTCCAGTATCAAACCACTGTCCAGAAAAAGGAAATCCTCTAAGTCTTCCCTGCTTTGCTAATTTTGGAAAGATATCTTTCTCAATCATACATCGTTTTCCTTTAGGAATCATCTCAATAACCTCTGGCTCTAAAATATAGAATCCAGAATTGATTAAGTTAGAAGGTGCTTCTGATCTTTTTGGTTTCTCAACAAATTCCTGAATCCTAGACCCATCAAGTCTTGCAACACCATATTGGGAAGGGTCTTCTACAGTAGTAAGAGCTATTGTTGCTAAAGCATTCTTTCTTTTATGTAATCTAAACATCCTAGGAATATTTATGCATTTAAGCTCATCACCATTAGAGACAATAAAACTTTCCTGCAATTTATCCTGTGCTAGCCTTAATGGTCCGGCTGTACCTAATGGCTTATCAGGGCTCTCTTCAACATAATCAACATTCATGCCAAACTTGCTTCCATCTGTAAAATGATCTCTTATGCCGTCTGCCAAATAACCAATTGATAGAATAACATCTCTTATACCATAACCCTTTAGTAACTCAAATATCCATTCAGTTAAAGTTTTCCCCTGAACATCAATAAGTGCTTTTGGAGTTTTGTAGGTAAGGGGCCTTAATCTTGTTCCTTTGCCTCCTGCAAGTATTAGTGCTTTACTTGGAATAGATATTCCTAATGCATCTTCTAAGATCTTCTCAATCTCATGACTTCTATTCTTGATCTCTCTTCCATCTACTCTTTTATCTAGTTGGTCAATTAAATCTTCGTTAAGAGTTATTGTTACTCTCTCTTTCATTTTGACCTCAGGGAAACTGTAGATTTACTTTGTATATCTCTGATCTCCAAAAAATGAAAGCTAAGAAAAGTAAAGTTTGGTTGCTCTGAGTCTACTTTCATGGGGTCACCCTTAAAATTACATACATATTACTATAGCTTATAAAGCTAATATATAAATCTTTTGTTTTTAGTATGATAGTGTATGATAATAGAAAGATTTAAATATAAGTTGCTTGTAATCCGATTTAGAGTGGTGGAAATGAGTATCACTGGTAAAAAGAAAAAGCAAATTGCAATCTTGACTGGTGGAGGAGATGCACCAGGACTAAACGCAGTTATACGCGGAATTGTTGTTAAAGCTAAAAAATTAGGTTATGATGTTCTTGGGATTTTAGATGGTTGGAAAGGATTAATTGATTCTAAGCATTGCGGTACTCTAGACTTAGACCATGTTGAAGACATACACCTGTTAGGTGGCACTATACTTCATACTTCAAGAACGAATCCTTACAAGATAGAAAACGGGCCAGAAAAAGTTAAAGAAACACTAAAAAAACTAAATTGCGATTATTTAATAGCAATTGGTGGGGAAGATACATTAGGTGTTGCAAGCAAGCTACATAAAGACGGAGTAAATGTTGTTGGTGTTCCAAAAACAATTGACAATGACCTTAATGAAACAGATTATACTTTTGGTTTTAACACTGCTATAACGAGAGCAACTGAAGCTATTCAAAATCTACATACTACTGCTAAATCTCATCATAGAACAATTGTTGTAGAAGTTATGGGGAGACATGCAGGGTGGATGACTCTAGAAGCAGGTATTGGTGGAGGAGCTAGCGTAATTCTATTGCCAGAAGAGCAGTTTGACCTTGATGAGATATCTAAGATAATACTTAATAGAAAGAAGAAAGGAAAAAATTATTCAATAATAGCATGTTCAGAAGGCGCTACCCCTAAAGAAGGCCAGATGGAACTTCAGACAGGAGAAAAAGATGAGTTTGGCCATGTTAGATTAGGTGGAATAGGAGAGCGCCTTGCAAAAGAGATTGAGAAAAAAACAGGTGTTGAATGCAGGTATGTTGTTCTAGGACATTTACAAAGAGCTGGTGAACCAACTGTATTTGACAGAGTTCTAGGAACAAGATTAGGAATAAAAGCAGCTGATATGGTAGATAAAGGAGAATTTGGAAAGATGGTAGCTCTAAAAGGAACAGATGTCATAGCTGTAGATCTAAATAAAGCAGTTGGAAAGCTAAAAACAGTTCCTAAAGAGAGATATGAAGAAGCAAAAATATTTTTCGAGGTAGATTAAAATGCCATTTGTAACAAATAAACAATTAATGGATAAAGCAATGGAAGAAGGATTTGCATTAGGTGCATTTAATGTGAATAATATGGAATTAATTCAAGGAATAACAGAAGCAGCAAAAGATCTAAATGCTCCTTTAATTCTTCAGATCTCTAAAGGTGCTAGAGATTATGCAGGAAGAAATTACATAATGAAACTGATAGAAGCAGCAGAAATAGAGGCTGGCCTTCCAATAGCAGTTCACCTGGATCATGGTCCTGATTTCGAGCTGTGCAAAACAGTTATTGATGATGGATTTACTTCAGTTATGATTGATGGTTCACATGAGGAGTTTGAAAAGAATATTGCTCTAACAAAACAGGTTGTTGATTATGCTCATCCAAAAGGAGTTTCTGTTGAGGCAGAGCTAGGGAAATTAGTCGGCGAGCAATTTGATTCTGGAGAAGGTGGAAAAGTAGCAGCATCAGCTGTTTATACTGATCCAAATGAAGCAAAAGAGTTTGTAGAGAAATCAGGATGTGATTCATTAGCAGTTGCAATTGGAACCTCTCATGGCGCTTACAAATTCAAATCAGAACCAAAACTTGATTTTGAAAGATTGAAACAGATAAGGGAGCTAGTAAAAATTCCATTAGTTTTACATGGAGCTTCATCAGTACTGCCTGAATACGTAGAAATATGCAATAAGTATGGTGGAGAAATCAAAGGGAGTAAGGGTGTTCCAGAAGACCAGATCAAAGAAGCAATGAAGATAGGCATCCAAAAAGTAAATATTGATACTGACCTAAGATTAGGTTTAACAGCAGGAATAAGGCAGGCTATGAGTGAAGATCCAAAAAACTTTGATCCAAGAAACTATCTAAAGCCTGCAAGAGCTTTAGTAAAAGAAGTTGTTACAAGAAAGATTAAGCTTTTAGGCTGCGTTAATAAAGCAGACTTATTTTCATAAGTTATGGAGGGGATGAAAACATGGCAGATAAAATAAAAGTCGGTATTATGGGTTTTGGCACAATAGGTAAACGGGTTGCAGATGCTGTAATGCTGCAAGAAGATATGGAACTTATAGGAGTTACAGGAAGAAGCTATAACTGGAGGATAAAATCTGCACAAGAAAAAGGTTATTCAATATACTCGGTAGATGATGGCGCTGCCCTAAAGGAAAATGGCATAAAGATTACAGGCACAGTTGAAGAGCTGCTAAAAAAGATTGATATTATGGTTGATACAGCTCCAAAGAAAATAGGAGCTGAAAACAAAGAAAAATTATACATTCCTAACAAAGTTAAAGCAATCTATCAGGGTGGAGAAAAAGCAAATGTAGCTGATGTTAGCTTTGTAGCTCAATGCAACTATGATGAATGTGTCGGCAAAGACCACATAAGGGTTGTAAGCTGCAACACGACCGGATTGGCAAGAACATTAAATGAAGTAAACAAAAAATACGGCATCAAAGAAGTTTACGCAACTATGATTCGAAGAGGAGCAGACCCATGGGACATAAGGCACGGCCCAATAAATGCTGTTGTTCCTGTTTTAGAGCTGCCTTCACACCACGGTCCAGACATCCAGACTGTATTGCATGACGTGCAGATCTTTACAACCGCTTTGTCAGTATCCTCTACATTGATGCACGTTCACACAGTAACATGTGAATGCAAAGAAACTCCAGATGTTGATGAAATTGTTGAAATATTCAAGAAAACACCCCGTGTAAGGGTTGTTGAAAACGCTTCTATGGTGCGCTCTACTGCAGAGATAATGGAATTAGCAAAAGATCTTGGAAATCCTCGTGGAGATATGCCGGAAATATGCATATGGAAAGAAGCTATTGGAACCCAGGGAAACAAACTGCTGTTCATACAGGCAGTCCACCAGGAATCTGATGTCATCTGCGAAAACATTGACGCTATAAGGGCTGCTATGGGGCTTGCAGACTGCAAAAAAAGCATGGAGATGACAAAAAAGACCTTGGGCATTTAATTTCTTATTTTTCTTTTCTTTCAATTGTCTCTACTTGAGAGTAGTTTTAAATAGAAATCTTTTTAAATATTAGATAGAACTCTAACATTATGGTATCCTCTATTGATTTAGATAGTACTTTACAAGACATGCCAGTAATAAGGACCTATCCTACTAAACCGAAACCCAAGAATAGAATAATAGACGGTAATATAGAGAATATTGATGCCTCCACTTTATCAGACATGCCAGTAATAGAAACTGATTCTAGAAGACAAACAGATGAAGAGCCAGAAGATTTTGCAGATTATGACCCGGAAAAGATAAACTACACTCTTTTCTGGAACAGTAACGGAGGATCTTGGACAGATGACCCAAGATTCTGGAACGAGAACGCGCGTAATGGAACTAACCTAGTAAATTATTTTGGACAGGCAGTAGTCGATTTGCCCAAAAACGGTGCAGGTGAACGAGAGCTGTTTCTAACATACCATAAAATACTAAGTAGATTCCCAAAGGGAGCAAGAACCTATGCAAGAAGAGAGCTAGGAGGTAGAATAGCGGAAATAAAAAGAGAAAGGAAAAATAGGCTAAATCTAGACGCATTAGAAGAAAGCAGATACGATGAACAAAAAAGGTTATCTGATATGTTTCTTGCTGTAGAGCAAACCCCCATACATAAAAGAAGAGCAGAACTTAAAGAGCTATACGAAACAGAAGAAGCAGAAGGAGTCACCATTGGGATGATTATATCTGCCCACGAAGGGTTAAAACTAAGCTATTCTCAAATAGAAGAAAGCATATTATCAGCTGAAAGAGGAAAGATTGATCTGCAGAAAAGACTGGTTAATTCTGCCAGAAGAATCAGAAAGATTCCACACAATGAGCTTATTGAAATTCTACAGGAGATAAACACTCCGCCTGAAAAGTACGAAGAACTGCGCACCCTAGTTAAAAAGTATGAGGTAGGCATAGTAGAATATGATTCTTCAGGGATAGACAAATCAGCTGAAAAGTACAAAGAATTATGCGCGCTAATCAGGGATTATGAAGTGCTATCCCTTGTTAGGCATGAATCTCCTCAGATTATAGGCAAACTCAGGAGAAAAACAAATAAACTTGCCAGCAACCTGCTAAATTTGGCAGATAACTTCATAAAAGAATCATACGGCTCAAATCTGGAACACCTCATTACATTATTAGAAAAAGCCCAAAGCAATATTGATGGATCAAAGGATCTGCTGAGTGTTAATGGAAATCCTGAATTACAAAGAAAAATAGGGTTTCTGGAAAGCGATATTGAATATCTTCAGGGTTTGCGCTTCATACTTGAGGAATTCATTGAAAGGAAAAGGGCGCAGTATAGCATACAGGAAGGCTCTCTTGCATATGATATCTCATCGACATTAGAATTTAATCCTATTATTTCGGGTGAGTGCGATACTCTCTGTGAATTTGAAGAAATAAACAACAGCATAGATGAGATAACAAAGCTGCTTAAATCGAAGAAAAGGTTTTTAGATAATGAAATAGGATTCATCAGGGAAATAACGCAGGCATCATACCATGTAGCAGATAACGATTCCATCAGAGTAATTAATAGCCATTCTAAATTACTTCTAAGTGAGAGATATGATAAGTTAAATCAATTCAGAAGCAAATTTGAATATAAAATAACCATGCAGACTTTATCGGGGGCTGCTAATGAATGGGTCTATAAGCCAGGAGAAAGATATGGATGGCGTGTTAGCGCTGCTGCAGCTGTTTTACTTTCCTTACTCAGTTTTGAAGAGGCAAAGATAAACAACATTGAAAGATTAGAGTCTGCCCTCATGGAAAGAGCCCATATAGAGGCAGTTAGGAATATCAACACAGTTGGTAATCTGAATCATCTTCTTACGAGAGTAGATTTTTCACATTATATCAAAGCAGTGATAAGGCCGGATGTTGGAATTGATACAGTAGCTTATGTAAGATCAGATGAAAGCATTGTTTTAAGGCCGCCTATGATTAATAAACTCGATAAAGCTACTCGAGATTCAACCATTGTAATTCCAGGACTATCAGAGATACTGGAAAAGGGCGCCAGGAATAAATCAAAAATTGGGGAATGGATTTATGGCCCTGGTTTTGAAAATAATCCCCTATACCAAAGAGATGTTGCTGATGTAACAGAAAAAGGCAGGAATCGATTTATTGAATTTCTTAACACAGAAGCAATATTGTCATTCCACCTAGATATAGAACAGGATTATCATGCCTTCGTCAGGGATAGTGTAATTACTAGTGTAGTTGCAACAGGCAGGCTTACAAAAGAAGGCGGTTATTACGATAAAAGAGTAAGAGTAAGAGCCGATGGCACTAAATATGAAGAAGACCATATGGCACATGATTTCTCAGACCAACCAAGAATGCCCTCAATGAGTTATAGTTTAGGATATGGGAAATTGGATCGTAATAGATTTGATCCAACAGTAAAAGAATGGTATAGGACCATTATTTATTCGACTGGTTTAACAGAAACAATAGTCCATATGGACCATGGCTCAACAATACCTGAAACAGGGCAAGACCTATGGCCTTACCACCCTTTATCGTTTTGTATTGACCCCGGAGAAGGATTCCATTTTCACATCAGGTTTTATCTGCCAGAATCCTACATGCCATTCAATTTGGACAATATGCCATACAAGAATATCACAGCTAAACAGATGGCAATTGCAGGAGAGGCTATCTTTGATGAAGATTATGACCCAAGGCGCTTTGGTCAGATTTTCCAGCAGGCTCAAGGTCAGCCACCTGGAAGCATTGAAGAGAATATAGCCATAATAGATGCCATTAATTCAGGTGCTTTTGGTGACTTTACAATTGCAGGATTATATCAACAGTTATTAGATAGATACCCAGATAGATACCCTAAACGTCAAGATAAAAGCTTAGCTAGAACAGGAGATGGTGTAAATCCACTAGGAGGGGGATAGGAAAACACAACACTAACTCTTCTCATCCTCTAATAATTCTAGAATACCCCTTGCATGCCCACTTTCATGATTTAACAAAAAACCCCTAGAATCTTCCTTCTTCCCGTTAAAGAATCTCAATACTAATTGTTCATACATTTTATGGATATTATCGGTTTCTTCCATAAACCCACCCGATAACAAAATCTTCGGCTTAGCACCCTGCTCAATTTTTGACACATAAGCCTCCCCATAAATATATGCAAGCAATAAGAACTCTGTAGGGTGTATTCCCCCCAAAGCTGCCTTAAATTCCTTACTCCCCTTATTTCATTAGGATATATCACAGACGCGCCATCTTCATAGTGTTTATGCCCAAGTACAAAACGATCTATCCCTTTATCATCACAAAGGACAAGATGAGGTATTTCGCTGTGAGATGATCCTAAAGAATTCCCAACAACCGCCATTACATTCACATTAACTCCTAAAAGCTGTACCAGACCATATTCTTTTCCATTAGGCACATTATCCTGATAAGTCCATTTATCTGCTTCCCTAAAAGAATGTACTGGGCTGGTATTAAAAGCATATAGTGACCTGTAGAATTCTCCCTGAACCGCTTCTTGCGCTAAAACACTAACTCCAGATCTCGTCTTAGGATTATGACGGTATACTCCTCAAATCAAAGGAAGTCACATTATCTATTTTAACCTTTACATAATCCCCCAACCTATAATCGCCCCTTACTATGACCGGCCTATAAGAAAAATTCCTTCCAACAAAAGTATCGTTCTTACCTTTTTCATCTATCAGAACTTCCCCTTTCCAATTAATCCATTTCTCATTATTCATTCTTGCAATATTTGTGTAAATCTCAGTTAACATCCTAGACCTATCTTTTGTCTCTCTCCCATGTATTTGGCCCTTTAACTTATAAGCTTCAGTCCCATTTCTTGCTTGGAATCTTGATATATTAAGAACATCTGGCTTTATCTCCTTAATTAACTCTAAAGAATCATTAAACTGTTCTTCTGTTTCTGTTGGAAACCCTGCAATTATATCAGTACTTATGGTTATGTTAGGGACATTCTTTCTAAACTCTTCAACTATTCTCCTAAAATCATCTACATTATAATTTCTTTTCATTAATTTTAGAATATCATTATTACCAGATTGTACAGGAACATGCAAAAACTTAAACACCTTGTCATTCTTATATGCTTTAATCATTGGTTCTAGTATATCTAACAGATGTGTAGGGTTCATCATCCCAACTCTAATAAAGAAATCCCCCTCTAAGTTTGCTATGCCATCAACTAATTCAGGAAGTTTACTTATTTTCTCTTTTTCCAGCATATATGCAGCATTATCCTGCGAAGTAACCCAAATCTCCTTACAACCATTAGTCAAGCATTTGCTGGCCTCAAACTTAATATCCTTCGCATCATAAGACAATAACTTGCCCTTTACATACTTGACAGAACAATAAGAGCAATAATTTGCACATCCATTAAGTATAGGTATTATCCCAACAATAGGATTGTTCCTAATCTTAGGTAAATTAATTTTCTTATATTCATCTCTTCCTGTTGCTTCAATCACATTATCATGCAATACTTCTTCAATAACATCAACTATAGATTTTATGTTATGTGTGCTGATAAAACTAACATCTTCCCTTATTTTTCTGGCTTCTTTTAATATTATCTTGGTCAAACATCCTGCAACAACTAATTTTTTATTAGGGAATTCTTCACTTATTTTTCTTATTACCCTTAAAGCAGTTTCTTCTCCCTTAACAGTGCAAATATTTACCACTAGAATATCTGCTTTTTCTGGTTCAGAGACTATTCCAAACTTAACTTTAGACAATAAACCCATCATAACTTCTGATTCACTCAAGTTAGTACTACACCCATGTGTCTGAAAATATATATTTGTCATATTGCTTAAAGAATAAAGTTTTGATTATAAATCTATCTCTTATATTTTGGCTTTTCTTTTGTTAGAATCCAATCAGTTAGAACTCTTGTTTCATATTCATCAGGAGTATGTATAGCTTCGTGAATATCTACCATCAATGCTTTATCTCCGGTTAAATCATCTCTTCTGGCCATAAAGTTCTCCCCTAAATAAGTGAACCCTAAAACACCGCCCATTATAGTGGCAGGCATTATATGCAATGTTTTATCTACCTTGCTTGTGAAGTCTTGTAAAGCAAGCTCTCTTTCAATGGGATAATCTCTAAGGTTATATTTTACTTCTAACTTCTCTTCTTTTTTATTATTTTCATAGATTATATCTAGATCATAAGGCTTTTCATCAGGTATTGGTTTAGGTTTAGTAAATTCAACAAAGTACTTCTTTTTATCTTCAACTTCAATTCTTACTTTCTCTTCTCTTTCATTCTCACTATAATTTATTATAAAAGAATAATCCTGTTTAGTTTCAATATTTTTTTCTTTTTTAATTTTTATTGATTTATTGGTTTTAATATTAGCAGTATTTTTTATTTCCAACAATACTTCTTCCAGGAATTCTGAGTTTACTGATTTATTGGTTTTTGGTTCATTGGATAATTTTTCTTCAAGCTTGCTTTGTTTTTTTGGCTCTTTTTTTATTGATTTAGAAGGAATAATATATTTGATAATATCATCTATCAAAGATAAGCTTTCAATAATATCTCTCTCCTTACTAGATACCATCTTGAATGATATAAAATCTACTATAATTAAAGAATCCTGATATAATCAATCAATGACAAGCCCGCATTTCTTACAATAAAGCTCGCCATCCTTCCTATCTAAGTCTGGGCTACCACATTCTGGGCATGTTTTTGTTCCTTGTCCTTCGATTGATTGTAGTGATTTTTCACTTCCCATTTTATCTCTGGCTTCTTGCAACCTGATGGTTGCATTTATCACATCTTAAGGTGATGTATGTAGTTCCAGCTACCTCTTGTTGCCCTCTTTTTACCAAATTGCCCTTTTTACAGATACTACATTTACCGTAATCCTCGGCAATATTAACCACCCTTATTATAGAGACACGTCGTTATTTCTTTATAAATGTTATTGTTTTTGGGCAAAGTCAACTCTTATGAGGTAAGATTTATTATCTTGTTCTGCTAAGAATAAAAACGAACGATAGCTAACATGCAAAATAGCTAATGCTATCGTTCGGAGACACAAAAATGTTAGTACAAACA
>JAYEIZ010000170.1:0-11096 GCA_034660355.1 Nanobdellota archaeon | reverse complement strand
TTCTGTTACACCTTGAGAAATATCTGGAGATTGTCCGTGTATCGCTACCCAAACACCAGCATCATCACAGTCTATACCGAACTTAGGATCTGTATATCCAATATCATTTAGGGTCTGTCTAACAACCTTTTGAACATCAACATAAGCAGTTGTTGTGACTTCTCCTGAAACGTGCACTGTTCCTGTTGTAGTTAAACATTCAACTGCTACTCTTGATTGAGGGTCTTCCTTGAATAACTCATCCAATATAGCATCAGATATCTGATCGCATACCTTATCTGGGTGACCTTCCGTCACTGATTCACTCGTAACATATGTTATTTTTCCCATTTTCATATACCTCCCAAGGCTTGTTGTTGGATGGTAGAAGAAATTGCTTGCAATTTCGACATACCCCCACATATACTGATAACAATCATAGAATTCCACCATAATTCCTTGCCAGCATAGTAAAAACTTATTTCTAGCTTATTTATAAAGATATTTGATAGGATTATTCTGATTGGAATATTACAAAGTTCTTAAGCTGTGCACTATAGCATCAATTAATTCTTGTTTATTTGGAATAGAGTCTGGCAGCAATGAAGTATATCTATCCTTAACAATCTTAGCCCTCAAAAACCTGAAAGAATCAATTCTATTTCTAACTTCGTCGTCAGTTATTTTCCCATCCATACTTGTTGAAGGCGCTCCAGGCCTATCAGTATAAGGGATAACTTGAACATTATCCGGTTCTAATTCTTCAATAAACTGTAAAGACAACCCCAGATCATCTATTGTCTCTCCTGGAAACCCTACCATAATATGTGTCTCTATCAAAACGCCTTTTTCCCTAAACTTTTTAAGATTATCCAACACTTCTACAGGATCATAATTCCTCCTCATCAAATTTAAGATTCGTGGTGACCCAGATTGCACAGGAACACATAAATGATACAATAATCCCGAATCTGCAAATCTAGACAAGCTCTCACCATGATCTTCCAGTGGGGAAGGTTCTAAATTTCTCAAGTAAAAATGATGTTCTGGTTGTATTTCAATTATATTATCTACCAATTGTGATAAGTTTGACCTTGGCCTCAAATCCAGACCATATTTTCCAGATTCATCTGATGTTAAAACAATTCCTTCTGATTCAGCTCCTTTAATTTTTTCTACAATGTTTACTTCAGGAAGACTTTCATATGGCCCTCTCCCTTTCCATATAACACAATAACTGCACCGATAGTAACAACCTCTTGAAATTACGATCTGTTCAGGAGGCTCTTTCTCTAATCCGAATAATATCCCTGGAGTAGTAGACTCATAATATCTTGCAGCTGAAGGATCTACTTTATTCAACATATCCCTAACTTTAACTCTTTCTGCAATCTCATCATCTGAGATGTAAGCTCCACTCGGTTCTTTAAGAGATAACCTATCTTGATCAGCTTGATTAAAAGCCTCTAGGATTTTTAGGTATTCAGGCAATTCATATCCTGGCACTAGCTCTATAGTATTAGAAACACCATTAAACTCTGCATCTATTCTTTCTGAGTTTATATTTGGAAGACAGCCCGAAAGTACAAATCTAGCTTCAGGTTGTTTTTGAGATAATAACAATCTCATTTCATTTATCGATCTTTCTTCAGTATCTGTCCTAGCTCCACATGCACTATATATAATGAGGTCTGCCTCAGCAGGACTAGTAACTAACTCCTGCTTAGCAATCCCTAATGCATGTTTAGTTAACATAGTATCTAAACGTAGATTATTACACCCATTACCAGAAACATATACCTTCATTCTCTGGCAATTAAACTAAGATGCCTTTTAAAAACCTTCTTGTTCATATAATTCCTATAGGAATACTTATGACGCCCGATTCATATTATTCCAAAAAGCATAAATATAACCTATGATTATTCCTTTTAGAATGCCATACGAACTATCAGAAATAAAGGATATAAGAAAGAAGTTTGGTTTAACACAATTTGAGTTAGCAAGAAGAGCAGATGTTTCTCAAAGTCTCATAGCTAAGATAGAAGCAAGCAGAATAGACCCTACTTTCTCCAAGACAAAAAAAATATTTGAAGCAATAGACACTTTAGGAAAAAAGAAAGAGCTAAAAGCAGAACAAGTGATGACAAAACACATCATATCTGTAAAACCCAACGATGACATTAAAGAGGCCATAAAGAAGATGAAGCGCTCCAACATATCCCAGATGCCTGTCATAGAAGACCATAAGTCAATCGGTATAGTATCTGAATCTATCATCCTAGAAGCACTATTAAATAAAAAATGCCATCAGATAGAAGATATAATGGATGACTCTGCCCCGGTTGTTTCTAAGAACACATCCATAAGTGTAGTTTCTAACTTATTGAGGTTTTCTTCAATAGTCATAGTATCTGAACATGGAGAACTAAAGGGCATAATTACTAAATCTGATTTATTAGGTAAGATGTATAAGTAAACATAAAGAGTTTCTTATTCTATCTCAATAAGTTAATTAAACTATAATCAACACAATATTTAAATAACCATATTCTATACTCTTTAATTATGGCAGACAAAGTCACCTTTTTCCCATTAGATATAACATATAGAATAATCAACAATAAAGCAGTAATCTATCTATTTGGCAAGACTACTGACAAAAAACAGATATGTGTTATTGATGAGAACTTTGAGCCTTATTTCTATGTCATACCAAAAAAAGGAAAAGAGATAGAGGAAAAACTAAGAAAGATAAAGGTTGAAGTAAAGAACGAAACAGCAGAAGTTACAAGAACAGAGAAAGTAAAAAGAAATTTTCTTGGAAAAGAAGTTGAAGCCATAAAAGTCTTTACAAAACTGCCTCATGATGTCCCGGTCATCAGAGAGGTAATAAAAGATTGGGAAATTCTGGAATCAGTAAATGAATATGACATATTGTTCAAAAAAAGATACCTTATTGACAAGAACATAATTCCGTTATTAGCTGTAGAAGCAGAAGGAGAATTCATAAAGGTGCGTTCTAAAGTACCTGTCTTAAAAGCAGATAAAATAGAGCAAAAAGGCGATTCCTATCTTGAATCTCCAAGAATCCTGGCAGTTGATATTGAAACATACAGCCCAGGAAAAGCTATTGAGCCTGAAAAAAATCCTGTACTGATGGTTGCGTTCTATGGAGAAAAACTAAAGAAAGTTGTAACCTGGAAAAGATTCAAGACAGATCTGGATTATATAGAATTTGTAAACAGCGAATCAGAACTTATAGAAAAAATAAAAGAAATAATGAATGATTATAAACCTGATATATTAACAGGATACTTCTCAGATAACTTTGACCTTCCATATATCAAAACAAGGGCAGATAAATACAAGATAAAATTAGACTTAGGATTAGACTTCTCAGAACTGAAGGTAAAGAAAGCAAGAACAGTAACAAGCGACATAACAGGAATTAACCATTTAGACATATTCAAATTCATAAGAAAGATAATGGGCCAGTCCATGGATACATTTTCCCTAAGCCTGAATAACGTAGCATACGAACTAATAGGGGAGAAAAAGCAGGATGTCGATATTGAAGATTTACCAGAAGCATGGGATAAAAACCATTCAGAACTTGAAAAATACTGTGAATACAATCTTCATGATTCCTACCTAACATTCAAGCTAGCAACTAAGATGATTCCAAACATAACCGAGCTTGTAAAAATAGTGGGAATGGCGATTCCAGAGCTTGTAAGGATGGGCTTTTCCCAATTAGTTGAATCATACCTGTTAAGGCAGGCAAAAACATTCAACGAGATTGCCCCTAATCTGCCACATCATGATGAATTAATAAGGAGAAGAATGCAGACATTCAAAGGTGCTTTTGTCTATGAACCAAAACCTGGCCTATATAATGACATTGTTGTTTTCGATTATAGAAGCCTATACCCTAGCATTATAAGCTCCCACAACATAGGCCCTGAAACACTAAACTGCAAATGCTGTGAAGGAAAAAAGATTGCACCATCAGAAGGCAAACAAAAATACTGGTTCTGCACAAAGAGAAAGGGTTTTGTCCCAACTATCATATCTGATCTTATAACAAGAAGGATGCGGATTAAAGAGATAGTTAAGAAAAAATCAACACCAGTAATGGAAGCTCGCTCACAATCATTAAAGCTCCTCGGGAACTCATTCTATGGCTACTTAGGCTTTTCAATGGCAAGGTGGTACAGCTTAGAAAGTGCAAAATCAACAACGGCATATGGAAGATACTATATACAAAAAGTGATAGATGAAGCAAAGAAAGAGGAGTTTAATGTACTTTACTCTGACACAGACTCTGTTTTCCTATCATTAGACAAGAAGACAAAGAAAGATGCAGGCAAGTTTCAGGAAAAGATAAATCTGCAGCTTCCAGGAGTAATGGAGCTAGAGTATGAAGGATTCTACCCTCGAGGCCTTTTTGTTTCTGCAAAAATTGGCAAATTCGGAGCAAAGAAAAAATACGCATTAGTATCAGAAGAAGGTAATCTTAAGATTAGGGGTTTTGAGGCCGTAAGGAGAAATTGGAGTCCTGTCGCTAAAAATGTACAAGAGAGGGTATTAAATTTGATCCTAAAAGAGGACAAACAGGATGAAGCATTTAAGTATGTAAAAAAGACAATACAGTTGCTTAGGAAGAATGAAATTCCATTGAAGGATGTCATCATACATACGCAGCTGCAAAAAGAGATTGAAGCTTACGATGCTATTGGCCCACATGTTGCTATAGCAAAGAGGATGAAACAAAAAGGGATGCAAGTAGGTCCTGGTTCAAGAATAGAATTTGTAATAACAAAAAGCGGAGAAAGGATTAGAGATAAAGCAAAACTGCCAGATGGAGTAACACAAAACGATTATGATCCTGAATATTATATCAACAATCAAGTAATACCTGCTGTTGAAAAGATTTTTGAAGTCTTAGGATACAATAAATCAGACTTATCTGAAAGCCAGGAGCAAAACAAGCTTCAGAAATTTCTTTAGTCTATTATATATTTTATATAATCTTCTCTATTAAGTCGTTACAATAAATACGAAAAATATATAAAGTAGGTTTACCATAAGTTAGATTTAAGGTGGGTAACGTAATTAATGTATTCGACAATTTAGAAGTTTTAGAACCAAAATGCCCTACATGTGATTCTAAAATTATATTAGGCGTAAGTACAAAATACAACTCCCAACAAAGATGCCATGTTTGTTTGAAGTGTGGGGGTAAACTTCTATAAAAGAAGGTGAAAAAAATGGAAGAAAGAGTCTCTACAATAAAAAAAATTGATTTGAAGAAAGAAGATGTACACAGTATGATAATGTTGGATAGGAGCCTATCTGGTGCGGATTTGAGTTTCCTGGAAAAGGAATTTGATTTCTATCAGGAAGATGTCAACAGATTTTTATCTAACTACAAAAGCTTGGCAGTGGTATTTAATTTAAGTTCGATACAGGAAGAATTCCTAACAGACTGGAAATTGTTTATACAAAAGACCATTAAACGCAATGATACTGGCAGATTCCACAATATATTTGTAAACAAGAAATATGATCAGGTGCTATTGATAACAAACAAAAGACTTCTAAAGGTTGACCTGAATATATTAAATGAAAAGATAGAAGACATGAATTATAGGATAGAAAGCTATAATGAAAAAGTAAAGGTAGAGATGGATGGTCTAGCAGAAGCAACAAAAGGGCAGTCTGGCTTCTTTGGTAAGATAATAAAACTACTTGAAAAATAACTTATTTTTTTTGGATTATTATTCCAACTACTATTAGCACTAAACCTATTATTGTTGATAATAATATTTTTTCTCCGACTATAAGGTGAATCCAGAATAAAGATAGGAAAGGTGCTAAATAAATTAAGTTGCTTACCTTAGCAGTTGTTTTAGAAAGTTTCAATGCTTTTAACCATATTACGAAAGTGATTCCCATCTCAAAAATACCTATGTAAATAACTCCCGTAAGTCCAATTACATCAGGCAAAATTATCTCTGAGAAAAGTAGTGTTGCAATAAGTATAAATATAAATCCAAATGAGAAATTAAGAAATAATTTAGCAGTTGCATCCCTCTTATCTCTTAGATTAAGAACCCAAAAAAGAGCCAAGATTATCGCACTAGCTAATGCTAATAATACTCCATTTAAGCTAGTAAATCTAAAACTTAAAATATCACCACGAGTTGAAACCACAAACACACCAATAAAACTTATAAGAATTGCAATAATACTCCGTAGACTAATCTTCTGCTTTAGCAATGGAATTGAGAATAATACCAATATTATCGGCCACATATAATTTAATGGCTGTGCTTCTTGTGCAGGCAATAATGAATAAGCCTTGAGTAAAACAACAAAATAAAGAAATGGGTTTAAAAATCCTAAGAAGATAGAGTTCAGATAATCTTTTTTTGAGTATGTTTTGAGTAAATATAGCTTTTTTTGGTTACTAGAATGATAAATAAAACTAGTATTGATACAATCGAAGCATAAAACACCAGCTGCAGGAAATCAACATGCCTTAACGACACCTTAAATGCAGAAGCAACTGTTGACCAGATGATTACTGCTACAATTGCATATATGTAAGCTTGTTTTTGTTTACCCATAATCAATTATTGATATATCTATTATATAAATCTATTGAGGGGCAGCTTAAAAGCCAAAATTTTTTAAATAAGCTTAGTTCTCTGGTTGTATATGACTGGAAAATATGAACCATTAGAAATAGAGAAAGAAATACTTGATTTTTGGCAAAAGAATAAGGTCTATGAAAGAGCAAAAGCCAAGAACAAAGGCAAGAAATCATACTATTTCCTAGATGGACCGCCATATACCTCTGGAAAGATTCATTTAGGTATAGCGTGGAATAAATCACTAAAAGATTCAGTATTAAGATACAAAAGAATGAATGGTCTTGATGTATGGGATAGGGCAGGCTATGACATGCATGGCCTACCTACAGCACATAAGGTAATGGAAAAACTAAAGCTAGAGAATAAAGACGACATCCCTAAATACGGAGTTGCAAAGTTCATTGAAGAATGTAAGAAATTATGTACTGGTAATATGGAGATGATGAACAATGATTTTCATAGGATGGGCATATGGATGGGATTTGAGAATGCTTACCAATCAATCAAAAATGAGTTTATGGAAGGAGAATGGTGGTTAGTAAAAAAAGCACACGAAAACAAAAGATTGTATGAAGGCCTTAAATCAATGCATTGGTGTCCTAAGTGTGCTACAGCCCTTGCAAAACACGAACTAGAATACCAAAATGTTACAGATGATTCTATTTTCTTAAAGTTCAATATAAAAGACCGAGAGAATGAGTACTTCATCATATGGACAACTACGCCATGGACAATTGCATATAACTTAGGGATAATGGTAAACCCAGAAGAAGATTATGTTAAAGCAAAGGTAGAGAACGAAGTATGGGTAGTTGCAAAAAAATTAGCTAATGTATTCATAAGCTCATTAGACAAAAAATTCGAGATTATAGAAGAATTCAAAGGAGAAAAACTGGAAGGGGAGGGATATGAACATCCATTTACTGAAGAACTAAAAGAATGGTACACTAAGCTGAAAAAGAAATCCAAAGCAGTTCACACAGTCTTATTATCAAAAGAATATGTTGATACAAGCTCAGGCTCTGGACTCGTTCATACTGCTCCTGGTTGCGGCCCTGAAGATTTTGAAATAGGCCATAGATATGGTATTCCACCTTTTAACACCCTAACAGAGAATGGGAAATACGATGATACAATGGGAAAATTCTCAGGGCTTGATGCAAAGAAAGACAATAAGAAATTCATAGACGAATTAGAAAAGCAAGGTGCTCTTCTTGCAGTAAGGCCAGTTGAACATGAATATGCACATTGCTGGAGATGCAAAAATCCAGTTGTATTCAAAACAACAAAGCAGTGGTTCTTTAAAGTTGAAGATTTAAAAGAAAAGATGCGGAAATTAAACAAGAAGGTTCATTGGGTACCCGACTGGGCTGGCTCAAATTGGTTTGATTCATGGTTAGATAACTTAAGAGATAATGGAATTACTAGACAAAGATACTGGGGTACTCCCTTACCTATATGGAGATGCGATAAATGCAAGGATTATGATGTGATTGGTTCAGTGGAGGAATTAAAGAAACTAGCTGGAAAAGTCCCAGATGATTTGCATAAGCCTTATATCGATGAAGTGAAGATAAAATGTAAATGTGGCCATGAGAAGACAAGAATTTCCGACATACTAGATGTATGGATAGATGCCGGTACAACTTCATGGACTTGTTTAGATTACCCTAATAAAAAAGACCTATTCGAAAAATTATGGCCACCTGAATTCATACTAGAGGGAAAAGACCAGATTCGTGGTTGGTTTAATCTACTCTTAGTTGCATCAATGATTTCTATGGACAAACACCCCTATAAAGCATGTTATATGCATGGATTTGTACAGGATGCAGAAGGGCGTAAGATGTCAAAATCAATGGGTAACATAATCTCTCCTTATGAAATCATTGATAAATTTGGAGCAGATACTCTTCGTTACTATATGGTTGGTGGGGCTAACCCTGGCTTAGATATAAACTATAACCTGGAAGACACCAAGATAAAACACAAGAATCTGACTGTCCTATGGAACATCCATAAATACCTTATCGATTTAGTTAAAAACTCAAAGGTTGATCCAAAAAAACTGAAGATTAGCAAGAAAAAATGTTCTTTAGAAGAGAAATACATCCTTTCGAAACTAAACTCAACCATAAAAAAGGTTACCGAACTGTTTGAGAAATATAAACTGAATGATATTCCTTGGGTGATAGAAGAACTTTATCTGGAACTAAGCAGAACATACATACAATTAACAAGAGACAAGTCTTCAATAGGAAGTGATGGGGGGAAAGAACTGGTAATTGCTACTGTATACTATGTTCTATTCGAGACATTAAAATTATCTGCTCCAATCATGCCATTCATAACAGAGAAGATATATATGAACTTCAAGGAAGTATTTAATCTTGAAGGTGACAGCATACATCTTCATCCTTGGCCCAAACACATTGAAGGGGATATCAATATTGAACTAGAAAGAAACATTGAAACTTCACAAAACATAATCCAATCAATACTGGCAGGAAGAGAGAAGATAGCACTAGGTGTGAGGTGGCCCCTAAAAGAGATCATAATAACTACAAAAGATGAAAAGATAGTACAAGCAACCAACGAGCTTCAGGATGCAATAAAGACTCAAACGAACATCAAAGAAATAAAAGTGCAAAGCCTAAAAGGAGTAAAAGAGGTTGTGAAAGCAGACTTCTCTAAATTGGGTCCGGACTTTGGAAAGCTAGCTCCTAAGATAATCGCTAAATTATCAACAGAAAGTCCTGATTCAATACTAAACCATCTTGAAAAAGAAGGAAAGTTTGTAATCAAGATTGATGGAGTTGAACTTAATATTGTAAAAGAACACATCATAGTAGAAAGAAAAATACCATGGCCTTACCAGGAAGTTGAATTCAAAGGCGGTTTTCTATATCTAAACAAAGAGCTCACACCTGAACTTGAAGCAGAAGGTTTCTCAAGAGAAATAATGCGTCGTGTTCAAAGCTTAAGGAAGAAAGCTGGCCTGGAGAAAAAAGATAATATCGATCTAACAATAAAAGCAGATGATGATCTCAAGAAAAAGATAGATAATTTTAAAGACCAGATAATGGAAAAAGTGGGTGCTTCTGCCCTGACTATATCTGAAGCTTCTCCTAAAGGTAAATACGAATCAACAAGCAAAGAAAAGGCTAAAGGAAAAACATTCGAATTGTTTTTCAATAAGGTCTAACTGTAAGAAATTTCTCTAGTTAAACAATCAAAAATATTAAATAATAGTTAATTCTTAAAAGTATTATGCAGAAAAAGTCAATAAGTAAAGATGTACCCCTTTCTGAAATAACCTTACGTCGTTATGAGAAGCCAGAGAACTTTAAAGGTAGAGATTTAGTTAGAAAACTTTGCCTAAGTCTGGGATTGTTACAACCAGGAGATTCTCGCGACATAATTGTAGATATATTATTTGTCTTATTAAAAGCTAAAAAGGAATTAAGCTCAGAAGATGTTGAAAAATTAGTTATCCAAGAAAGGAAAAAACATAAACTACAATTACTAGGTATTGCTTCATCTAACGTCAGGAGGCAGCTAAAAAGATTAAGAGATATATTCATTATAGAGAAAGTTGCAAATAATTATAGAATAACAGAAAAAGCTAAACTAGAAGAAATTTTTGAAGAAAAGATTGAAAAATTTTTATTGGATTCTATAACCGAGCGCATAAAAGAATATGTAAAGAAAGTTGATGAAGAATTCTAAGTTTTTTTTGTATGGTCTAAAACAAAACCGACATACTCCAGCATTGTTTTTAATTGAAAAGGCTTATTCATGAACACTGGCTTAATATCTTGGGTATCTAATCTCAATCTTTCCAATTGCCCCTCTAATGGCAGATCCATAGCTCTTCTCTGATCTTCAGTATATGTTCGTATTGCACTTTTTACTGCCCTGACAACAGCAGGTTCATAAGATGTTCCACTCATAACAATCGTTGCAACATTCTGTCCCCCCTTAGCAATATCATCCAGGAGCATATCGCCATTATAACCGTTATTACCCATAACATCAAGAAGCAATAAATCAGGTTGTGCTTGCATCACTTTATCGGCGGCATCTTCATGTTCGCATTCTGCTTTAACTTTATATCCTTCCAATTGTAGGATTTTTTCTACAATCTCTAAAGCAAGAGGTTCATCCTCTACAACATAGATTAAACCCTTGTTACAATTCTCCCCACCAACACTTGCATTATCTCTCATTGTAGTTCTCTTCTTCTAAATTATTTTTAGAAACACTAAAAACCTTTTCGTATTCTAATTAAGAAACTTGCTAAGTTATTTATAAATCTTTTCTTTAAGACAGTATCTCCGAATGTAGTCGTGAGACTACAAGCAAAAATCTTTGCTTTTTGGCTTTGATTCGCCCCAGTAAACTATTGTGCCCTTAATCAACCAAATTAGCTCGATTCAATCTCCTTACCAACCC
>JAYEIZ010000169.1:0-11123 GCA_034660355.1 Nanobdellota archaeon | reverse complement strand
AAGTCTGCTTTTTTGATTGAGACAAAACATGAAAAGAAAATAATCAAAGAAATGTACAAATATATGATACCTTTAACTCTGATAAAGCTGATACTTAAGAAAAAGAGTTAGTTGTGCAACAGGACAGAAAAATAACAACATTTAAATATAAAATACCAGTTCTGCAGTATTATGCCAGAGAATAAATCTTTAAATTATGAAAAGGTTTTGTTACTTTTAGTTCTGATTCTGGTGTTACTGTAAGCCCTATATTCATTTTCAAAAGGGCAGCTCATTGTTTAATCCGTACTTAGTTAAAATCCAAAAACTTCACAGGAAAATTAAGAAAACTTAATTTTCCCTAACTAATAAAGAAAAACTTTATTAACTAAAAAAAACAAAACACGAATAAAAAACAAAAATGAAAGAAATAATAATATTTGACACTACGCTTAGAGATGGCGAACAGAGTCCTGGAGCATCTCTTACTATGCAGGAAAAACTCATAATAGCTAATCAACTAGCTAAGCTAGGTGTAGATGTGATAGAGGCAGGATTTCCTATAAGTTCTGAAGGTGATTTTGAATCTGTTAAGCTCATTGCTAAGAAAGTGAAGGGCCCATCAATTTGTGGTTTAGCTAGAACAAAGAATGAAGATATTAAGCGAGCGTGGGATGCTGTTAAGTACTCTGATAAACCAAGAATTCATACTTTTATAGCAACATCTGAAATACATAGGGAGAAGAAGCTGAGGAAGAGTAAGGAAGAGATAATCAGTATGGCTTTTGATGCTGTAAAGTATGCTAGGTCCCTTTGTAAAGATATAGAGTTTAGTCCTGAGGATGCTGCTAGGACAGATTTAGATTATATGTGCGATGTTGTTTCTGCAGCAATAGAAGCAGGCGCAACTACAATTAATATTCCAGATACTGTGGGCTATGCAGAGCCAGAAGAATTTGGTAAAAGAATAAAATATGTTTTTGATAAGTTGGGAAAGTTGATAGAGAAGAATAAGGTTGTAATCAGTGTTCACTGCCATAATGATTTAGGGTTAGCGGTTGCAAATTCATTAGAGGCTATAAAGAATGGAGCTATGCAAATAGAGTGCACTATAAATGGAATAGGAGAGAGAGCTGGAAATTGCTCGTTAGAAGAGGTTGTAATGAATCTAAAGACGAGAAGGGATTTCTTCAGTGGATTTAACACTTCTATTAATACTAAAGAGATTTTTAGGGCATCTAATCTAGTTTCATCATTAACTGGATTAACAGTACAGAGAAATAAAGCTATTGTTGGAGCAAATGCATTTGCCCATGAAGCAGGCATACATCAACATGGTGTATTAAGCCATAAGCTTACTTATGAGATTATGAAGCCAGAGGAGATAGGTTGGAGCGGCACTAATATAGTAATCGGAAAACATTCTGGTAAACATGCTGTGGAGGCAGTTCTCGGAGAGATGGGTTATTATCTAACTAAAGAGCAGGTTGATAAGATCATTTCAAAGGTCAAGGATTTAGCAGATATGCAGAAAGAAGTTACAAAGGAAGATGTTATAGCAATTGCAACAGATGTTGCTGGAGAACTTTCAGAAGAAGAAGAAACCATTAAATTAGATGAAGTAAAAGTAACTACTGGGAACAAAATCCAATCAGAATCTACAGTTACTCTAATTATTAATGGGGAAAAAAAGACTAAGGATGGACAAGGCTTAGGTCCAGTTGATGCAGTTAGCCATGCTATAAGAACAATGATAGACCCATCAATAAGTCTAAAAGAATATGGACTTAAGGCAATTACAGGTGGGACAGATGCTTTGGCAGATGTGTCAATACACGTTCAGGATAATAAGGGAAACATCTTTAAGGCAGAAGCTGTTAATGAAGATATTATAATGGCATCTGCAATTGCTTTAGTCAAAGGCATGAATAAGGCAATAAATTTCCAGAGAAAGAAAGATAAAAAAAGAATCTATGCAGATTATTAAGGTGATAAAATGGATGGCGCGCATGTACTTATAGAAACTTTGATCAAACAGGGAGTTGATGTAACCTTTGGGTTTCCAGGTGGAGCAGTTATACCTCTATTTGATGCTCTTCTAGATTACAAGGGAAAGCTGAGAAATGTTCTTGTCAGGCACGAGCAAGGAGCAGCACACGCTGCAGAAGGTTATGCCAGAGCATCTGGGAAAGCAGGAGTTTGTATTGCGACTTCTGGGCCAGGAGCAACAAATCTAGTTACAGGTATAATGGATGCATACCAGGATTCAGTACCCCTAGTAGCTTTTGGAGGCCAAGTAACAACTAATTTGATTGGTAATGATGCTTTCCAAGAAGCAGATATGATGGGAATTACTTTACCTATAACAAAACACAATTTTCAGGTAAGAAATCCTAATCAGATGGCTCCTATGATAATGAAGGCATTTAAGTTGGCTTTGGAAGGAAGACCGAGCCCTGTTTATATCGATATACCTAAAGACACGCAATCAATGAAAGTTACTGAACCAATTCCAGATAAAGTTGACATAAAAGGATTTCAACCAACATTACACCCCAATCCCATCCAAATAAAAAAAGTAGCAGAAGCTATTGTTAATGCACAGAGGCCTTTACTTTTAGCAGGCGGCGGAGTGATAATTACAGATGCTTCAAAAGAATTAGATGAAGTTGTTAATATAACAAAAATACCCGTCACAACAACATTCATGGGCAAAGGAGCATTTGATGAAACAGATCCCTTAAGTTTAGGAATTGTAGGGATGCATGGCAGAAAAGTAGCTAACTATGCAACCTTACAAACAGATTTATTGATTGCTGTTGGTTGTAGGTTCTCAGATAGAATAACTGGTAACTTAAACACATATGCAGAGAGTGCAAAAGTAATACATATAGATATTGATCCTGCTGAGATAGGAAAGAACGTCAAGGTAGATATCCCTGTTGTAGGAGATGCAAAAGAAGTATTGAAAGGATTAATTAATGAAATCAAGAAGTTAGAAGTTAAAGAGAGAGCAAACTGGAATAAAAAGATTAAACATTACAAAGAACGTTGCGATGAATGTGTACCTACCCCAAAAACAAAAAGAATACACCCTAAATTTGTTATGACCATATTAAATAGCATATTGAAGAAAGACGACATAGTAGTTACAGGAGTTGGCCAGCATCAGATGTTTGCAGGGCATTTTCTTAAGGTACGAAGCCCAAGAACATTTATTAGTTCAGGAGGCGCAGGGACAATGGGTTTTGGGTTTCCTGCAGCTATTGGGGCGAAGGTTGCTAAGCCGGATTCAAATGTCTTTTTGATAGATGGAGATGGAAGCTTTCAAATGACAATTCAAGAATTAGGTACAGTGAAGCAAGAAGACATAAAAGTTATAATAATAATTATGAATAATTCATATCTAGGCATGGTGAGGCAATGGTTGGAACTCTTCCAGAATAAAAGATATTCGCAAGTTCATCTAGGAACAACTCCAGATTTTATAAAAGTAACAGAAGCTTATGGGCTAAAAGGAATAAGAGTTACTAAACAATCAGAATTAGAGCCTGCACTAAAACAAGCAATAAAGAATGATGTAACTACACTTATTGATGTCCATATAGACGAAATGGCAAATATACTTCCAATGTTGTTGCCAGGCGGCAACATAAAAGATGCGTTTGGTGGTTGTATGGCGGCACCAGGAAAATATTTTGAGGATGATTAAAATGACCAAAGAAAGAAAACACATTATTACAATGCTTGTTGAAGATCAACCAGGAGTATTAACAAGAATTGCAGGAATGTTTGCCCGTAGAGGATTCAATATAGACACAATTACTGTAGGCAAAACTACAAAAGAAGGAATTAGCAAGATGGTAATTGCTGCTATAGGTGACGACGCAACCCTAGAACAAGTCGAAAAACAAATGAACAAACTGATAGATGTTGTCAAGGTTATTGAGATGCCCGAGGATAAATCAGTCATGAGGGAACTTTGCTTAGTTAAAGTGGCAATACCTAATAAAAAAGCAAAAGAAGATATATTAAGGTATACAAAAATATACAAGACAAAAATAGTTGATATAACTCAAAAAGCAATTACGGCAGAACTTATAGGAGTTCCTGCTAAGATTGATGCTTTTATTGACTTGATGAAACAATTTGGAATAAAGGAAATCTCAAGAACTGGTGTAACGGCTGTTTCAAGGGGATAATTTGCTTCGCAAATCATCGTTCCCCCCCATTAGGAAAGAACTAAATTGAGTTTCCCACCCCGACATTGGAAGTGGGAATTAAAGAACTAAGTTTATAGGGTGGTAATATGAGTATTGAAGTAAGAAAACCTACAGATGAAGAGAAGAAAGAAGCAGAATCGTGGGGGATTTGGGAAAAAGAAGAATCTTCATTTCCATTGTCATATGATGAGGAAGAAACATGTTTAATCTTAGAAGGGAAAGCTGAAGTAACAACAGAAGATGGCGAAAAAGTAGAGTTTGGTGTTGGCGATTATGTAGTTTTTCCACAAGGTTTAAAATGTACATGGAAAATTACTTCGCCAATAAAGAAGCATTATAAGTTTGGGTAAAATGAGTCAAACAATAACTGAGAAGATACTTGCAAAGCATGCAGGTAAGAATGAAATCAAGCCAGGAGAACTGGTTAATGCAGATATAGATATAGTGATGTGCCATGACGTAACTACACCCCCTGCTATAAAGATGCTTAATGAAAGGGGCATGGATAAAGTATTTGATAAAGATAAGATTGTTGTAACTCCAGATCATTTTGTTCCTAATAAAGATATTAAATCAGCTGAACTTGCTAAACGTCTAAGAGAATGGGTTAATAAAAACAAAATAGATAATTATTATGAAGTTGGAAAGCACGGCGTTTGCCATGCTTTGTTGCCAGAGCAAGGGCATGTCTTACCTGGAATAACTATTGTTTGTGGTGATTCACATACATGTACACATGGTGCCTTAGGCGCTTTTTCAACTGGTGTTGGAAGTACTGATTTAGCTGCTGCTATTGCAACTGGTAAACTATGGTTTAAGGTTCCTGAAACAATAAAATTTGAGATAAATGGGATCCTTCCAAAAGGTGTTTATTCTAAAGATATAATATTGAAGATAATATCTGATATTGGTGTAGATGGTGCACTCTATAAAGCAATGGAGTTTTGTGGTTCAACTATTGATGAATTGTCAGTTGAAGCGAGAATGACTATAACCAATATGGCAATAGAGGCAGGTGGAAAGACAGGAGTTATCAATCCTGACCAAAAAACAATAGATTATGTTAAAGAGAGAACTAAGAACAAATTTGAAGTTTTTACTTCTGATGATGATGCTCAGTATTGTGAGATAAGAAAATATGATGTAAGCAATTTAGAGCCTATTGTTGCAGCACCACATCTACCTAGTAATGGGAAATCTATATCTGAGTTGGGGGAGATAAAGATTGATCAAGCTTACTTAGGCAGCTGTACAAATGGAAGAATAGAAGATTTAAGGATGGCTGCTGAGATATTAAAAGGTAAAACGGTTAAGAAAGGAATAAGGATGATTGTTGTTCCTGCAACTACAGAGATATGGAAGCAAGCTAACAAAGAAGGATTACTTGATATTTTTATGGACTTTGGTGCTACTGTATCTGCACCAACATGCGGAGCATGTTTAGGCGGGTATATGGGAATACTTGCAAAAGGAGAAAGGTGTGTCTCTTCAACTAATAGGAATTTTGTTGGAAGAATGGGACATCCTGAGTCTGAAGTATACCTTGCTTCTCCAGCTACAGTAGCAGCTTCTGCTATTGAAGGGAAGATAGTGGATCCAATGAAATACGTAAAATGAACGATAAAGCTTTACTAATAATTGACATGCAGAATGATTTTGTGTTAGAAGGTGCTGTATTTAGAGTAAAAGGCGCTTTAGATGTAGTTGATAATATTAAGAAAGTGCTTGAGGAGTTTAGAGCTAATAAATTGCCAATATTTCATGTTGTTAGGGTTCATAAGGAAGATGGAAGTGATGTGGAGATAACCAGAAAAGAAGTGTTTTCAAAAACACCCTTTGGAGTAGAGGGGGCAAAAGGCGCTGAGATAATCGATGAGCTAAAACCTAATGAAGGAGAGGTAGTAGTTAAGAAAACTAGAATGAGTGCTTTTTTCAATACGGATTTAGAAACAAAACTAAAATCAATGAATGTAAATGAAGTTTTTGTTGTTGGCATACAAACTCCTAATTGTATTAGAGCAACTGCTTTTGATTCAGTAGCATATGATTATGAAACTTATTTGGTTGACGATGCTGTTGCAGCACAGAATGAAGAGATTCACAATGTTAATGTCATGGACATGAAAAACATAGGGATAAAGATGGTTAAAACAGAAGAAGTAGGGAGTGTTATAAGATGAAAGGAAAAGCACACGTATACGAAAGAGATGATATAGATACTGATCTGATAATTCCTGCTAGATATCTTAATACTGATGATGAGGCAGAGCTTGCAGAGCACGCAATGGAAGATTTAGATAGTGAGTTTGTGAAAACTGTTAAGGCAGGAGACTTTATTGTTGCAAGAAAAAACTTTGGTTGCGGTTCTAGCAGGGAGCATGCAATCTGGGCTTTAAGGAGAGCCGGGATAAAGGCAGTGATTGCAGATACATTTGCAAGGATATTTTTTAGAAATGCTATAAACAATGGGTTTTATGCAATAGAATGTAAGGGAATCTCTAAAGAGGTTAAGTCTGGAGATGAGTTAGAAGTAGATATAGAAGGAGGAACGATAAAAAATCTTACAAATAAAAAAGAATATAAGTTTGTCGCTTTTCCTAAGTTTGCTATTGATATAATAAATGATGGAGGGTTACTTAACCACATAAAAAAATGAAAACCTACAAAATCGCAAAGATGCCTGGAGATGGAATAGGACCAGAGATAGTTAGAGAAGGAGTTAAGGTAATAGAATCAGTCAGCGATAAAAATAATTTTAAAATTGATTGGGTAGAGTATGACAATGGTGCAGATAAATATATTAGTAGTGGAGAGTTGATTACTGAAGATACTCTTAAGGAAATCAAAGATACATGTAAATCAATTTATTTAGGTGCTTTAGGGGATCCTAGATGCAAGCCAGGTATTCTTGAGAAAGGAATACTTCTTAAGACAAGATTTTATTTTGATCAATTTGTTAATTTAAGGCCAATTAAGTTGTTAGAAGGGGTTTCCTGTCCTTTAAAGGGTAAAGGCCCTAAGGACATAGATTTTACAGTTGTTCGTGAGAATACTGAAGACTTTTATGTTGGAATAGGCAGCAGAGCAAAGGCAGGGAAAAGCAACGAAAGCTTAGAAGTTCTTAGAGAAGCCTACAAAGTGAAGTTTGATTTAGATATAGAGAATACTGATGAGATTGCATATCAGATAGGTGTTATGAGCAAGAATGGAGCTGATAGGGTTATAAAATATGGATATGATCTTGCAAAGAAAGAAAAAGTAGATACAGCTTATTTTGTTGATAAGGCTAATGTGTTATCGGATATCTATAGTTTCTGGAGAGAAAGGGTTGAGGAGATTGGGAAAGGGTATTCTGGAATAAAGCCAGAATATATGTTTGTAGATGCAATAACGATGTGGTTTGTTAAAAACCCAGAATGGTTTAAGGTTGTAATAACACCTAATATGTTTGGTGATATTATAACTGATTTAGGTGCGATGATTCAGGGCGGCTTAGGTTTAGCATCCGGCGGGAACATTAATCCTAATGGAATTTCAATGTTTGAACCTATTCATGGTTCTGCTCCGAAGTACAAGGGAATGAATGTTGCTAATCCTTTAGCAACTGTTTGGGCTGGAGCAATGATGTTAGACGAAATAGGAGAAGGAGAATCTGCTGGACAAGTCGTTAATGCTATACAGGAAGTATTAAAAGAAGGCAAAACAAAAACAAAAGACCTAGGTGGAACAAATACATGTTCTGATATGGGCGATGCTGTTGTAGAAAAATTATGAGGAGGTAAGGTAAAATGGTAAATATATTACACGATAAGGACGCTGACATGAAAGCTCTAGATGGCAAAACAGTAGCTGTTGTAGGTTATGGCAGTCAGGGAAGTGCACAAGCACAGATGATGAAACTTTCAGGTGTTAATGTAATTGTTGGAGAGACTGAAAAGTTTGGTGAGAAAGATAACCCTTCTTGGGCAAAGGCAAAAGAAGATGGGTTTGAGGTAATGACAATAGCAGAAGCTGCAGAAAAAGCAGATGTTATTCATATGCTTCTTCCCGACGAGTATCATGGACCAATATACAAAGAACAGATTGAGAAAAGTATGAAAGCAGGCAAGGTATTGTCATGTAGCCATGGTTTTAATATTGTTTACAAACAAATAGTTCCGCCAGCAGAGGTAGATGTTATAATGGTTGCACCAAAAGCACCTGCAACAGAGGAGTTAAAAGCTTATAAGGCAGGTTTTGGAGTTCCAGGATTGGTTGCAGTTAGTCAAGATGCTTCAGGTAATGCTCGTGATATTGCTCTCGCAATGGCTAAAGCAATGCACTTTACACAAGCAGGCGTTTTAGAATGTACATTTGAACAAGAAACTTATGAAGATCTTTTTGGAGAACAGAATGTTCTTTGTGGTGGGACTGTAGACTTAGTTAAGTATGGTTTTGAGGTTTTAACAGAGGCAGGATATCCTCCAGAGATGGCATATTTTGAATGTTTGCATGAGCTTAAGCTGATTGTTGACCTGATTTATGAGGGCGGCATTCAAAAAATGAATGCAGTAATTAGTAATACTGCAGAATGGGGCGAATACTACAATGGCCCTAAGATAATTGGTCCTGAAGTAAAGGAAAAGATGAAGGAATCCTTGAAAAAGATTGAAGATGGCACTTTTGCAAAAGAATGGTTAGCAGAGAGTAAGAACGGCTGCCCGAACTTACTTACAAAAAGAAAAGCATTAGGTGAACATCCAATAGAGATTGTTGGAAGAAAGATTCGGGAAATGTTTGAGAAGAAGTAGTTTTTTCCAAAATAATTAAGTGTAAATACACATTAAATTTCTTGTCTTAAAAAGAGGTTAGGTGAACCTCTGGGTTTATTCTCAGAGAATATGTAGTGGAGTAGAAGATGCCAGAACTTGTATTATCACATTCATTGGATGGATTTGTAAGGAAAGCCGAAAGGGCAGATGACCATGTTAGAGTTGAAGTTGTAGTTCCTTTTGAGCATAGAGTACACTTTGATTATTTCTTAGAAGCCCATAAACAAGGAACAATAGATTTTGATCTAAGAAGCAGAATTGCCCGTTTAGGTTATGACATAAGATTTGAAGATGGCAAATTAAAACTTGATATTGATTCTAGAAAAAAAGAGATATCATTAGTTGGTTTTCTTTATCCCTGGACAGATCAATTCTTTCCAATAGATGGTGAATGGCAGGATCTTTTGGCTGTAGAAGAGTTTGGAGTAGGTAAATTAGTGAATCTTGCTCCTAGTTTAATGGTTTCTAGGCAAGATCTAGAAACATCTATTGAAGAAAATGTTGTGCACCTAAGAGAAGGTTCTACTTTTTTAGATGATTTTACTTTTATTCCTACTAATCATCATATTTATGTTCCTAATCCAGAACTGATGACTATGAAACATTTGAGAGCTGCATTGACTGATGTACCTAGAAAAGAACTAACAGATTGGCAGAACCCAAAATCGGTTTCTGGAATAACTGTACCCAAAGATGGCGGAGTTGTTGCACACACCTCTTTAAGAACAGGTGAGTTTGCTTTAGCTATATCAAGAGAACAAAAGGAAGGTGTTAGACATACAAATGCTTTCTATGTTTATCCACATTCTACTGCTGATTTGTTTCTAGAATTCAGGGGAAATGGTAAACATGATGTGGCCATAGAGGGAATTTTAGCTAAGTTTTATCGTATTGATACTACAAAAGTAAAATCCAGGGTTACAGTTCCTGAATTGAAATTAACTCCTGAAATTGTTATGGCAAAACCCTATGCAAAATCCTTTTACGTCTTTCGTCCTAGTAAAGATGGATTTAAAAGAAAGATAAAAATTTCACCTTCTGATCTAAGAAACCTGAGCAAGTTTGATGATCTTCTTAGGAATGGGCAGAGGAATGCTGCATATTATTTCTATACATTTCCTTCTCTTGAAATTGTAGATATTTTACAATCAAATGCTATACACGGTAAGGTAGGTTCTTTGATATTTTCTGAACCTCCATTGGAAGGGGAGAAGTTCGATTCTAAATATTACAATGAAATTCAAAGATTAAGCGAATATGGGGTGAATGTTGTGTGGGATTCTCCAGAGGGAAGATTATTTTTTCACAGGGTTGCATTTATGAAACCAGAAAAAAGAATTGAATATGATAAGGCATACTCCTCTAACAGTATTATGGCGATGTTTGGTTCTCATCATCCTTTGGGAGATCAAGACATTGTTGAATTCACTGCATTACTAGAAGGTTTCAAAAGATTTTGCGGTGGAGAAAAAGGTACTGCTACAATAGTATGCGGTGGCGGTCCGGGTTCTATGACTCAATATATGCATATTGCACAGTCTTTAGGAATATTAACTGGTTCAATTAATATCTTAAAACGAGGCGAATCACAAGCACCATTTGCAGATTTTTATTTTCCATTTCCCGATACTAATCTGGGCATAAGGCAAGAGAACCTAATAGTTGATGCTGGAATCTTTACATTTGGCCCCGGTGGTCATGGAACACTCTCTGAAGCAGGAGATGTTTTCTCTAGAAAAGGATTTTATAGATCTGATGAACCAGCGTTCTTTTTGAGTTCTGATGGGTACTTTGAAAGTTTAAGAAACCTGTTTGAAGAAAAGTCAAGAAGTGAAGATGGCAGACCTGCTAGGATGAATCCTGATTTATTACCACATACTAGATTTTTAGATAAAGGATCACAATTTTATCCTGCTTTGTTAAAGCATTATGGATTTCAAAGAAAGAGATAGGTACTTTCTTTATAATTATATTCTCGAGTACAGCTGCCGTAGAAATGCTCAAAGAAAAATAAAATAGATTTCCTATATGCATTATATGCTATTATTCTGAATCTTGCTTGTTGTCTTTGCCCTCTTGCGGTTGTTGCTGTTAGGTGCTCACCTAAGAC
>JAYEIZ010000168.1:0-2610 GCA_034660355.1 Nanobdellota archaeon | reverse complement strand
GCACCGTGGAACTGAACATTATAATCTTTGATTATCTCCATCCCTATCAGCACTTCATTTGAACCCGGAAGTACGATATATAAACATTCAATTATCTCATCACCTATTTTTAATTTGCCTAAAAAGATGGGTACAGGTATTGATTCGCCGGATGCCACAATCACTTGCGCTTCGCCAACACCTTCGAGACCTATTTCACAACCCGTACTTACGGGTATAGCTAACGCACCAGAGAAGCCGGTATCCATCAGAACTTTTACCTTCTTCTCGCCACACGTGCCTATAAGCTTAAGATCTAAAATGATGTTCCCGTTTTGATCATATCTTGCAGCTATCATAAAGTATTTATGTTATAGAGGCAAGACTTTATAAAGCTTTCTGTCTTGTACTACGAGAATTGCGCAAGGGCACCATCTTTTGACCCGATCTTGGCAAGAAAGAATCTTCTATCCGGGAATTTGGCACGGGCATCTTTTAACGCTTCCGTTAGAGTGGTTCCGATCCAGTATTCGCTAGACATATCTATGACTATGAATTGGTCTTTGTAATGTGGTAAAATAGAAGGCAACAATTTCTCGTATATCTCCCGCCCTTTTGCACTTAGTTCATCCATAAAAAGCAATAAAACCAAGATTATAAAAAGCTTTAAATACCAAGGTACTTATATTTAAGTGCGATGGGCGACGTATGTACATGGAGAGGCACAATAATTGAAGAAGGTTCCGCACACCCTTTATGTATCCTCTTCGGTCATAAGTATGAAGCTAGTAAAGAAACAACTACACAATATGTGGTGTGTATATGTACGCGATGCAATCGCAAAAAACGTGTTGAGCATCATGCAACATGTTTATAGGACGAAAGAATGAGTGAAGAAGAAAACATATCGGAAGAAGAAAAAGACATGAAGTTGATAGAGATAATCCAAGTACTAAGCGAGTTAGGCGAAAACAAGATCGCAAACGAATTATTTAAAAAGATAGAGAAGAAGATAACCTTTGCTGAGAGGGAGGATTGGATAAACGAACAGATATGCTCTATGTTCCCTAGTGACATAGATGTAAAGTGCCTCGCGTTTTGCTGTTCGCCAAGCAATAATTGCCCATATAGAGCGGCGGTATTACGTAAGTTGGGCTGGGATATGGGAGATTATATCAAACTCAAAGCGGAATTTGGTGATGCTATAATGGCGGAAATAGACTAAATAAACTCTTCCAACGTGTTCTTCCTAACCTTCAGCTTATTTATCAAGATACCTAACGTTCTCGACGGCTCCATCCGGTTCAGAGCCTCATAATACTTTATCTCTTCTTTGACTTCCACTATCTTTTCCGCTAGATCATTCATCACTCGATCCCTATTCCTATCTTACACATAATCTGACTGACCCCTATACAAATTAGTAGCAACGTGAGAAATAGGTATATAGTCCACCTAAACCGAGTCTCCTGCTCTTCCCTCAATTCTGCGATAGATTCTCGTACAGCACTATTAGACCGATTAAGGAATATTATCCGCTCTTCCAGTTTCGCTATCAATACTCGTACCTCTATTATTAGATCATCCTCAGCTTTAGACAACATGCTCACCTATCAGCGCCTTTTTTAGTGATTCCAATAGCTCTTGAGTTGGTAGCTGTTTAGATATAGCGGGTATGCCTAAGTTTTTACCTATTACCTCTTCCATGTAAAAAGTGAAGAAGCATAAGTTTGCATCTTTGTTATATGCTTTTAAGTCTTTCGCAAGGACTCTACCGTCCATGTCACCTAAACGTATGTCGATCAAGACAAGAGAGGGTTCTTGGTTTTCAAGATGTAACTTCATATATGTTGCTTTGCCTTTTTCGCCGCTCGCAGCGGCATATAATTTAAGAGTACCATTCATAGAATTTATTAACTCGGAAAACACTAGAATCCATTCAGAGTTATCATCAATGAGTAAGATACTTTTCTCTTTGTTCATCTGATTTACAAAACACACTATATTATTTAAAGCTTTCGGTTTCACGTTTTTCGAGAACTTCAACAGGAATATCAGGTATTGAAGATATAAGAAGGTTCAGATTAATTAATAGAAGGTTATGCTAGTTTTTCATACAATAGAACATCTCATGTTCTATTTAAAACCCTTTTCCGAGGTTTGCTATTGTTAAGAACATGTACCTCTTTGAAAAAAAAGTTCTCCAATGGTCAAAAAAGAGGTTTTCCGAGGTTTGCTATTGTTAAGAACTTAGTTATTCTATTGTTAAGAACAAGTAAATCATGTAATTTAGTTAAATTATTAGTTATTATTATTATTTATTTGTATATTTCTTCTCTTCCATAATTTATATCTATCTATCTATCTATACACCTTCATACCGAAAGCGTATAGGTTAATGATGATTTTTGTAGTATATATACTTTTACTTGTTCTTAACAATAGAATAAGTATTTATCGTGGACAAATTATTTTTTTCTTCTTGTTGCTGTTCTTTATAAACGCCATTTTTAGCTCATCTGGGAACATGCTAATTGTTCTATCTATCAACTTATATGCTTCTGAAGGAGATTTAAAATGGAAGAAATTTTGTACCGCTTTATAATCCATACTGTGTCGTCGTTTTAACAC
>JAYEIZ010000167.1:0-11214 GCA_034660355.1 Nanobdellota archaeon | reverse complement strand
GGAAATACTCCAAAAAATAGGATATGGGGCTTTTTTATAGTGCACTCAGAATATGATTATTCCATGAAAGAGATAGCTCGATACTCTAATGTGGGGTACACTACCTTGAAGAATATCTGGAAAGATTTTAGGCAGAAGGGAACAGTCATACAGACAAGAACAGTGGGTAAGGCTAAGATGTATAAGCTAAATCTTAAAAATCCAGTTGTAAAGAAATTTATAGATTATTATTGGGCCGTGGTTGATTCTATAGTAAGAAAAGAAAACAACATTGGAAAAGAGGAACAGCATAAAGATTAGTTAATCCTGTCCCAGAATCTATTAGGTGATATGTATTTCTAGAAAGAGTTGAAATATAAAAATAACGGGTGTTACTTAATTGTTACAGTACAATTCTTATTTAGATTATATTTAGATAAACACTTAGTAAATAACTACTAATTTTAACTAAATTAGTAGTTTATGGTAGTGAGTGAGTGAATAACTACTAATTTTAACTAAATTAGTAGTTTTTAGTAAAGTTTATATATAAGCTATGTTTAACAATCTATATGAAAATACCTGAGAATCCCCCAGATGTCACTAAGATATTTGAACAAAATAGGGAAGAAATAGTTAAATATCTTGATAGAGAAGACATTAGATCTTTTATAAGCCGAGTAAATAACCAGTATTTATATTGGGATGAATTTAAGTATAGGCCTCATCCAAAAAGCACAAAAAGAGAAATGCTCTGGGCCTTAGTAAAGCTTTTTAGGAATGCAGATATCAAATCAGTCAATATTGGAAAAAGTAAGTCCTTTCTATTTAAGTATAAATTAACAAATAACATTCTTCAAAAATTACATGAGTTTGATTTAAACTTAGGAGGATCTTTAGGGTCAAATTCCTTAGTTCCAGAAGAAGACAGGGAAAAATGCTTAGTAAGTTCCATCATGGAAGAAGCCATTGCATCGAGCCAGCTTGAAGGAGCTGCTACCACAAGAAAAGTAGCAAAGGAAATGCTGAAGACTTCCAGAAAACCACGTAATAAATCTGAAAAGATGATATTAAATAATTATCTGACAATTAAAAAAATACATAAATTAAAAGATAAAAAATTAACTAAAGAAATGATTTTTGATATTCATAAATGCATAACAAAAGGCACATTGGAGGAAAAAAAACATGAGGGTATATTTCGAGATGCTAATGATATTCATGTTGTAGATAAGATAACTGGTAAGTTATATTATAGTCCACCAGATTACAAATTAGTTCCTAGATTAGTTGATGATTTTTGTGATTTTGCCAACAGCAATGGAAATGCTGATTTTATACATCCAATAGTTAAAGCGACAATCCTTCATTTTCTTATAGGATACATACACCCATTTATAGATGGAAATGGTAGAACTGCAAGGGCAATCTTTTATTGGTATCTAGTAGCACACGGTTATTGGTTATTTGAATTTATGTCTATTTCAAGAACAATTATTAAATCACCTTCTAAATATGCCAGAGCATATTTATATACTGAGAAAGACGAGAATGATATTACTTACTTTTTGAATTACCAAATTAGGACAATTGACTTGGCATTAAGTGATTTAAAGGAGTATATAAAACGAGAGATAGAAGAAAAAGATAAATTATACGATTTCTTAAAGATAGAGGGAATCAATAATAGGCAGGCTTATATTCTAAAAAAGTTCTCTGAGAAGTCTAAGAGAACCATGACCATTAAAGAAGTCGAAACCACATTCGATATTGTCTACCAAACTGCTAGAACAGATTTGTTGCAGTTAGTAGATTTAGGATTTTTAGTAAAGAAAAAACTTGGAAAAGCAAAGTTCTTATTTTTAAGGGCAGATTCATTCGAAAGTCTTTTAGATAAATCTATTGGGGAATAGGCATTAGACTAATTCTTAGTTATTTTTTAAAGTCATAATAAGGATTTATTCTTTATCTCAACTTTCATCTTGCATATCCCAATAATCTTTATCTTTCCATTTATAATATTCAAAACGTTTCCATGAAACATATTTTACTCTTTTTTCAAATGGAAGCTTGCATATCTTAATCTCATTGTTTTTCATCATTGAGTTAAACTCTTTGAAGGTTATTGGCACATTGCCCATCTCTTTGGCGAGCTTGTCAAACTTTGCAAAACATTCCCTAAGTGTGTTATCATGCCGAAAACATTTCCTATAGCAATAATTCCCTATGTACGTATTTATTGCACACTGAATTGGAGATTTCTTAGGCTTTTCCTTTAATAGGGGCTGATTCATTTTTAAGTCAGAAGATTTAACTTTTCCTTTTGAAATACCTCTATCCAGATTTTGGTTTCCATCACAGCAATAACTTCTCCATATCATGTATAAACTGTTTAGCTCTTTCCAAAGATGTTTTAGCTTTTGATTTCTTTATCTCTTCTGTGGAGGTGTATTGAAAGACAGACCTTTTTTCCATCTCATTGTCATAGCTTTGGATGATTTCATCGGTTTTTCTTCCCATTACACTCAGGGCGTCTTCTTTTGCTTCCTCATAATCCTCTATAAGGCTTTTCTTTAGCTTATCCCTGATAAAAACTATCAAGGCATCAGATGTTATCTTATGGACAATCTTATGGCCTGTCTTATAGCCCAGCTTGTACAATACTGCATTTGTAATATAGAACATGGAGTAATAAGAACAAACAACTGCCCACAAGTTTGAGGAATTATCTCCAAATAACTTATCTGCTACGTCAAAAGATTCCTTATAGTTTCTTTTATATGTTTCAAACACTTCCTCCCTTAATGAGGATGTTTTTGACAATATTCCATCATCCAGGTAAGATTTTACGTTCTTCTGGGCTTCTTTGATTCTTTTTTCATCAAGCATTTTGTATCAGCCTGTAATAATCCTCTATTCCGAATAAAATTACATTATTATAATAAGCTTCCCTTCCAATATTGAATTCAGTTGTTTTAAGCATAGACAAAAACTCTTCTGAGCTAAAGTCAAGCAAATGTATTTCCAGGGGGGTTTTACGCACTATGTTCTTAACCCTTTCACTTACCTTCTCATCATCAGTTATAAGCATCAGGTCTATATCAGAGCCTTTTCTTTGCTCTTTTGAAGCGTATGAGCCAAAAAGCAGCAAAATAAAAAATGGTTTTTTGATCTCACCTATATTGTTATGTAACACATGAAGGTCTTTATTTGTTAATATCTCCTGTTTTCTTATGGTCTCAGCCCTGAAAACATCTGAATTGAATTTTTTTAGGTTGGCTGAACATAGGATGCTTTGTCCTGCTCTTTTTGAGTTTATATTCTCTTTTTTTATGAGGTCATTTACTGCAATATATACTGACTTATAGTCTATTTTTATATTTTTTGCGATTGCTCTTATGGTAAACTCTTTTTTCTTGTTTGAAAGCAATAATTTCAGTATCTTGTCTTTTGTTTTATTATGTATTTTCTCCATAATACTATGTATTTTGTACATAATATATAAATCCTTCTATTTTTAGTATATTAACTACTATTTATCTTTAATCTCAACTTTCGCAATCTTCATTACCATTTCCTTCAATTCATCCAGCTGCGACTTTAAATCACTGATTTCAGTTTCTTTCTTCCTCTCCCCTGCTTCTATGTTGCGTCTATCTAGTGGTCTTTTGCAGTTATCACAAGCTAGATTAGTAAACGCATTTTGTTTTCCGCAAAAGAAGCACTCCTTTAAGTCTGGAATCAATGATTCATTTTTCCCATCAGATTCAATTAAACCTCTTTTCATCAATGCTATCTTAAATGTCTCATCAGAATCTATAAGATCATATGTCTTTAGCTGTTTTGTTGATGTCCATCTAGCAATGTGTTGAATTTCTGCATCTGAATAGCCTGCAAGACGCTTAAATGAAACGCCATTTCTTTTCAAGCTGTAAGCTGTTATGTTCTTATCTATACCTAATTTCTTACAGGCGTATTTTAACCTTTTAGAGAAGTTATAGGGTTTTTGTTGTTTGCCTTGACTCTTGCCACCTTCAATAAGAAAGAGAAAAGAACCTTTATCATTTCTATAAGGGTGTTTTTCAAGCCATCTAATTAAGTAAGGAAATGAATCAATACATCTTAAGAAACCATTAACACCTTCTTTTCCGTGTTCGCTTAGATATATCTTTACGTGATTGTCTTCTAGCATTACATCAGATACTCTAATGTAACATGCTTCTTGAGGTCTTACTAAGCTTTCGTTTGAAAAAGCAAGATAAAACTGCATCTGTGCGTCATTAGAGAAGAACTGTAATATCCTCTCAAACTCTTCAAAGGTAAGTTTATCCTTTCTTCTTTTTTCCTTGCTCTTATCTATCTTAGGGCTTAAGTGCCTTACAACATAAGGCACTAGTGTTTCATCTATCCTTCCTTTCTCGTCTTTCTCTGGAAAAAGCACCCTCCAGATACACTTTAAGTCTTTAATAAAGTCTCTTTTGCTTTCTACTGTTTTATGGGTTTTATGCATTGAAGCAATTATTCGGTTTACTTCGTTTCTGTTTCCTTCTTTGTCATTTATTTCTGCTAAATCTCTAGTTGTTGTACTGACAATCATTCTTAGAGCATTAGTAATACTCACCCTCCTGATATAGCTTAAGTCTTTTGCTTCAAATTTTGCAAAAAGTATTCTAAAGTACCTCAGATTGGCTTTATTTTTACAGTAATATGTACTGGTACCGTCTTTTCTCTTTCTAGGCTTTAAGAGTACTAGATCTAGGTTTCCCCTAAAATTTTCATATCTCTCCTTGTTCTTGTATATATCATTCTCTGCCATTTTACACCTCTGAGAAGTATCTGCCGCCCCTTATAAACCTTGTATTACGCTGGAGACCTGAACTTGGAGTAGAGTGCCCCTACCGGGAATCGAACCCGGGTCTCAAGATTTTTTAATATAAATAAAATGGGCGAGCGGGGAATCGAACCCCGGCCTTAACCTTATTGCATGAGTTCCGCAAGGTCATGTGCTATCCACTATACTACTCGCCCTCTCTAATTTAGCGATATTCTTTGGATTATTTGAGTATATGTCTTTAATCCATTTTTTCAACATGGTTGGTCCATTTAGGGTTATAGTCCATTTATATACTGAAGGAATATACCCTAGTTTATCAAGCATATGTTTTAATTGGTTAATAAGTTTCTTTGATTTTATAGTTATAGATATTATTGGGTATCTTTTGTACCGTAAATAAACACAACCATCAGTGTCAAACATTCCCCTTATAATTGCATAATATATATCCTTATTCTTTGTCGCTAATACCTTTTCAGGGATTTCAATTTTATTTATTTTCTTCCCATAAGGGATTCCCAGTACTTTATTTTTGAATTCACAGATGCTATTAGAGTATATTTCAAATCCGGAAACATTATGTCTTCTTGATGGTTTTAAATTTATATTGTATATCTTTTTGTATAGTGGAAATATATGATTTGCAATATATTTTTCTTCTTTTTTGTTACATTTGACAGAAAAATATTTTCTTTTATCTAACATACATCCATCTCCAAGATGAATTCCTGTTTCTTCAGCAAGTTCTTTGGTAATCTCAGTTGGGAGCCTTATGTTTTTTACTCGATCGGTTTTGCTAAATTTAATTTCATTTAAATTAAGTAAAACTTTTTTATTAGTAAAAAAAGATGTATTTTTCTGTTCCAAATTCTTGCTTTCTAACTCCCTCTTTTTTAATCTCTTCACAACTGCTCTTCTTGTCAATTCTTTTCCATATTTTTGCCATAATTTTTTAACTGACTTTTTTCCATAATCCCTTCTATTTTGGATATATTTGGCCATACCTAGTTTCTTTTTTTGCAATTCTTGACTTCTTTCCCCCCCTATTTTCCCTCCTTTAATCTGACCCCAATTATCTGAGAATATTTCTTCATATTCTAGTTCTTTAATATTAATATTTAGATATTTACATAATTTCTTAGCATACTTGTTTGATAGGTTTGTCGATTCAGATTTAAAAGCGTGTATTCTTCCATTAGATATGCCAATTTTTTGTATCAGTTTTCTTTCCGAACCTGCTTTAGTAATAGCTTTTATGATAAGTTCTCTTAATTTTTCTTTTTTTAATCTGTAAAACATTTTTATCAATTATAATCTGCTGAAAATTGTTTTATAAGTTGGAAAATAGAACTATCATATAAATATTACTATTCTGTTATACTACAAGGGCATAGTTTTAAGACTGTTTAACTGTTTATAAATTTTTTACTAAATCTAAGAAGAATTCTTTATTTGCCCTATAATCCGGAAAGGTATGCCAGAATTCAATTGCATCATCCTCTTTGAATTCTAGGACCTTGTGGGCGTATACAGTGTCACTAATTTGCTCTTTGTAGTTTGTTCCTTTTTTGAAGGATGCTAGGACCAATTCTTCTTTTGATATAAAGCCAGGATCTAAGTTAATGGTCCTTTTGTCGTCTATTGCAAAGTTTTTTTCTATTTCGGTTGTTTTTATCTTGATATCTGCTATGTCCTTTTTTTCAAGGGTTTTTTTGAATATTAGGAACCTTTTTGCAATACCATAGCCCATCTCTTCTTGGTAATATTTAGTGAATTTGTCAAAATCGTATTCTTGTCCTTCTACTTGAATCTCACCATATAGTTCTATTAATTCTTTCTTGCATTTTTCATATAAAGACATATCACAGTCCATAATTGCTATCAGAAGCTTATTTTTCATAGTTTAAATCAAAAGCATAGCTTATATTTAAATTTGAGGATGGTATTTTACCACTAAGAAGTAATTACTAAACCGAAAGATTTATATATGGGTTCTTTTTCAAAAATAGTATGAGGACTTTAGAAAAGACAGAGAGAGATATAAGAATACTTGATTTAGAAGAGAGAATTAGTGAATCTGATAAGGGTGAGCTCTCTCGTTTAAATCCAAGATGGCAGTTTTATGATCCTGGCAGTTACAATTTAGGTTTTGATATATATCTTGCAAATCCAGAAAGAAGCGAACTGGAAATACTAAGAGGAGAACATCCAGATTCTATGATTATTATTCCTTCATCTGAAAATTCATTAGAGTTAATTAATGAGCATAAACTTGCTGATTTGATTCGTGATGATTCTACTTTGGAATACTATCAATATATACTTTCACATGCAACAGAGGATTTTGATTGGAAAACTGAAGCACAAAGGGATGGACTTACTAAGCTATACAATAAAAAAACATTTGATAAAAAATTACAAACCTGGATTGATGTAAAGGGAGGTTATGACCCAAGGGATCATACTGGTGCTAATGATAGGAGAAAACTCCAAAGCAGTTCAGAAGCTGCTGAGTGGGAACACAAAAGGGATGCAGACCGGAGGGATACTTCATTTACTCCAACAAGCAATGCAGTGATATTATCTTTTGATATTGATTTCTTTAAATCTATTAATGATACTTATGGGCACCCCGAAGGGGATAGGATAATTAGGAAATTTGCAGATGTTTTGGACTCTAGAGCAAGAGAATATGATTTATTGGCAAGGGATGGTGGTGAGGAATTTATATTTGCAGTTAATGGCCTTGAATATGATAAAGCCTATAAGTTGGCATGTGATATTCAAGGAGAAATAAATTCAGGTGTATTTGATTATGATGGAAATACGAGGAACATAACTGCTAGCACAGGTGTTGCGACATTACGAGGAAATGAACCTCTTAAGTCAGTTAGGAAAAGAGTTGATAAAGCAACATATGTGTCAAAACTTACAGGTAAAGACCGGGTTGCCGGTGAATTTGAGACTGAATATGTAGAGTCAGTTAGTAATGGAAAATTTGATGAAGTAACGCTTGAAAGAGTTTATAAAGACCGATTTGAGAATGTTGACTCTGGGATATACATGAGTTTAGCTAGGGCAGTTAACGACTTCTCACGTAGTTTTGTCCAAGATAAGGAGAATGGCAATGTTGAGTTTAGTTGTGAAGAAGCAGACAGAATCTTTGACATAGATGTGAGTAACAGATATGTAGATAATAATGATGGGGTGCAAACAAGACGGATAGATAAAATTGAGATCAATGTTCCATATATGCTAGCATCAAGAACATATAACTTGCTCTTAGAACTAAATAGTGGAAAAATTACTGCGGAGACATTAGCAAGTTCATTTGAACAAATGAATGAGAAATACCTTAAAAATTGTCAAGGCTAATTAAGCTTTTTCTTATTGCCTTTTTTACTAAGTATACAAAAGTTTTAAAAAGTAAAACTACAAGTAAGATTTTAATGGCAAAAGACAGCATGGGTCATGTATTAAAAAAGATTTTTCATAATTTAGAAAAGCTTTCTGAAATTGAGGAACTGAAAGAGGCATTAGACAAATCTTTTAATGTTGATAAAGTCCATGAGTTATCACAGAAAATAGATACGCAAATAGAAGTTTATAATGACATTAAGGATGCTGTTGAATTCATTAATGAGAACAAGGAGAAATTAATAAAGTTAACTTATAGGTTCCAGCAAAGATATGGTAGGAAATTAATGGATTGTGTAATAGTGTTTCTAGAAACTTTTGAGTCTCTAGAAAGAGAGTTCAAAAATGAGAAGAAACTTTTGTTTGGTGGCGCTTCATATGAAAACTTGCTTCTAAAACAGAAAAATTTATTGAGAAAATACAAGAATTACTCCAAATACATAAAGACACGTAAAAAAGAAAAGCAGATTCTCGAAGGGTATTCCTCTTTGTTTTCTGGGCCTACCAGAGAAATCATTCAAGCAGAAGAAAAAACAAGCTATGTAATAAAGCTTAATATTGGGCGTATTGCTTCATTTTCAAGATATTCTTTTGCAGGAATAGCTGCATCAATCCTTTTAATGATGTTATTGCCTGCTTTTGCAAGAACTGCACATGCAAAGGAAAGAGGATTTTTCTCTGAGTTCATGAACTCTGTAAGACATGTCCAGGTTGAGGCAGGATATGATGGATTTAGTCCGAGATATAAGATACAGGCTGTAAGGGAAAATAGGCAATATTATAATGTTTTTAATTTCGTAATTGAAAGCTATCTTGAAACCTCTTCATGGCAATATGCTAATTCATTTCATGATCAGAATGGCAGGAATCCAACAATAGAGGATGTTAAATCAGCTAATCTTCCTAGTTATGTTAAAGAATACTATTCTAAGGTTTACATAAACAATATCAATGGGTTACACGAAGCCTACGAAATTTCTAAAACCAAGTTCTTAAACAACGATATATCAACAGATTATAACCTGATAACAGATGCTATTCGTCATGACTTTGATAGTTATGGAAGCAATTATCTAGGATCAATTACAAAAAGTACGAATCTATCCAAGGATCAGGTTATTGGCTCTATTGCAGATGTAGCATTGGCATTTATGGAAATAGGTGAGAATATGAGTGATGAAGAGGTGTTATCTAAATTTAATGTACTAAAGAACCATACCAACAACAACGAAAAGATTTTCATCTTGCAATTGATTGGAGATGTCTTTAGTGAGAATTATGACTATTCTCGAAAAGGAGGCAATATAAAGTTAGCTGATTTATTGAAAACAGGATCTCACTATGTCAAAACAGGAGACGCCCTGCCATTAGGGGTTTGTAGACATATAAACACCAGAATAGCAACAATCGCTAGAGACATATTTGGAATGCAAAGCTTTGTAACAAGCTTCGCAAGCCATGTTGTAAGCGGTGTTGTTGATGATTCAGGAAATATTGTGATTCTTGATTATGGTACTGCCCATAGAACAAACACTCCAGATTATAGAGAGGCAATATCTTATTATGAACGAGCAACAGGGACTATAGCCCATTCAGCTAGGATATTTGATGCTGAGGGCAATTTAATAACGCGGGTTGATAGCGAAGCTGCAAAGGATATTGAAGAAGGATTGGGTATGTACGATATTCTTGAAAAAAGCTTCGAGGTTGTTGGAACAAAAGGCATCCAGCACAAGCCAAATCATCTTAAAATAAGCTTGCATAACGACAACCAAAATATCCACCTTGATAATAATTGGCTGGTATTTGACTTTACAAGGTTTGACAGAAGCAGCCATGCATATAATGCAATAGACAAACTGAATGTTCTCTTTTTAGGATACCAGGAAAAAAGCAAAAATGGATTTTTCAAGATTGGTGGTGGATGGATTAAAGGTAGATTAAAAGGAAAAACACTAGATTCTCCAGCCAATATCTATGAGGAACTAGCATTTATTGCATCCTTAGGGGATAACGTATATAATAAGCAAATATCCAGAAATTGGGGAATAAATATTGGCTTGACATCCCAGCTATTCATAACTTATAGCTTAAACAAAGATCTGATAGGGGCATTTAAAGATGATCTAGCCTTCAGCTCAAGGTTATCTTATTTTAATCCTCAAAAAGACTATAGGTTGTTTTTCGGATGTGCATCTAAGATAAATATAGATTTCCCTAATGTTCAAGGAGTACAAGGAGGATTTTCAAATTTCAAGAACATAACGTTTCATCCTGAACGACTAGTGTTTGAAGGAGGATTAGTGAAGTCATTTGGAAATGCTGAGTTCGGTTTAAAGGGGGAGGTAGCAAAAACAGATATTGGATACGATATTGGTGTGTCAACAGCTTACAACACTCCTGGTTTAAGTATACAGGCTTATGCCAGAAGAGTAGTTAGTGAAATGGTAGATAGAGGACTACCAACAATAATCCCTACAACAACAGATTTTGGTATAAATCTGGATGCTAATGTATTGAGGGCTAAAGGTTACACAGGTTCTATCGGGATATATTCAAATTATTCAAGAAGAGGATTTAAAAGTTTTGGTATTAAAGATCATCGTGCAAATTATGGGCTTAATGCAATTGTTATTTTCTAATATTTAGTACTTCTCCAAACTAGTTTGCCCTTTTCTTTTTCCAGCAGGAACCTTATCCTTATCAAAATCCTGCCCTACTTGTTTCTTAACACTGATAGCAACGTTCTTACCCAATATCTGGACTAATTTCATCAGATCTGCTTCCTTGACATCCCCTATTGTCTTTATCTTATTGAAATAAAGTCTGCGAGCTCTAGCCCTTCCAATCTGCTTTAGCCGTAATAAAGGAATAAGTTCTTCCCTAACACCATTCTTCAACCTAATCCTTAACTTAACCAACTCTTTAAGCAAAGGTTGAAACTTCAATATTCTCGCTAATTCTTCAGATGTATAAATAAGCCA
>JAYEIZ010000166.1:0-11222 GCA_034660355.1 Nanobdellota archaeon | reverse complement strand
TTTCCTCCGCCATTACTGGCAAAAGAAAGAAATAGACTATTTGTTTTTAATTTTCAGAAATGATTTCAAAATTATGTCACAAGGTTTAATCTAAAGGGTGTGACAGAGTTTTGAAATCGCACAACTTCATCTTTTAATAGAAAAGCTTATATTCAACAAGATAAATATTTAATTAAAATGACAGCTCAAATCGTCATTAAGTTAAACGAAAAAAAGTTTAAGAGAATTCTCGATGAGATGGGGGTCAATTCTATATCAAGAAGTTACTCAGAACTAACGGGTCTTTGTGTTTGGTATTGTCATGCATGCGAAACAGAAAAGGTTCCAGAACTTGGAAATAAAACAAGGCTAGAATTTATTGCAGGGAAACTAGGCACCACTATCGATAAAGCAAGACTAATTGGGCTAAAGAAATATAACGAATTTCTCGGGCATATCAATAATAATCATTAGTTAAGAATCAGATATGACTAAGCAACCTTAACATCTTCAAACTCGAAATATCTTTTCAATATTCTCTCTATCACGACCTATACAACTGAAGACTTTCTTCAATGTTTGGGAGTTACAACTATAACCATATTGGAGTTATGCCTGTAACTAAAACATTTGCATGCTATTGTTACATATGCCGCAAAATTAATCAAGAAAAAATCTAATCAAATACCTAGATTTCTTTGTTAACTGAGAATATTGGCCTGAATTTAATCTGGCCTTTTTTCCCGGATAATATCTCTGAAAGGATTAAGCCGCTTTTTGGCCTGTACTTATCGAGAAAACTAGAGAAGGATTTAGTAATCTTAGGTTTTTTTAATCCAGATTTAACTTCAATAGGCATTGCTCTTCCTTCTTTCTCAATTATAAAATCAACTTCTGCTTTTGATTTTGTTCTCCAGTATTTCACATCAATCCCTTTCTTCACAACCTCAGAAGCAATAAAATTCTCATACAAGGAGCCTTTATCCGGCCTGTTTTTTATAGATTGAAAATTTTTTATAACTGTATTTCTAAATCCGCTGTCTAAAAAGAAGATTTTTGGGGCTTTTACAATTTCTAATCTTTTATTTGTATAAAAAGGGTAGCTCCTTAAAGATATAAAAGTCTTTTCAAGTATATTTATGTGGTTTAATAAATCGTTATACCTAAATCCAGTTATATCCGAAAGCTCATTATAATTTATTATATTTCCAATCTGCAAAGCCAGCGCATTAATTAATTTACTCAGTTTATGGTCATCCTGCAGGTTTAGGATCTCCTTTATTTCCTTTAGAAAATATGTGTTATAAATATTTCTAAGAACTGTTTCCTTCTCTTCTTTATCTTCTGTTAATACAACTCTTGGGTACCCTCCAAATAGGCAGAATTCATTGAAATAAGGGATGATCTTTTCTATTAGGGGCTTAGTTAACCCCCTTTTTACATAAATCCCGTTGTACAATTTGGGTTCTTTATGATTAAGATATTCTTCAAATGAAAAGGGATACAGATTGAACACAAATATCCTGCCAACCAGATATTTTATGCTGTGAACAGACAAACCGCTTACAGAAGAGCCTGAAATAACAATTTTGATTTTATAATTGTCATAGATATATTTTAAATTCTTTCCCCCTTTCTCAGCATACTGAAATTCATCAATAAACAAATAATCATATTTTTTGATGTAAAGGTCAATAAAGGATTTTATATCTTCGTTGAATAATTCTAATGTCTCCCTGTCCTCAAAATCCAAAAAAAGTGCATTCTTTAAATTTTTGAAGATGTGCTTAAGTGTTGTGGTTTTACCGCTCTGCCTCGGCCCTACAACTGCAATAATCTCTTTTTTACTAAGGTATTTCTCAAGTTTGTTTTCCAAAAATCTGTTGATGTACATTTTAACCCTGCTAAAATTTATATATTAAGAATTATAGTGGAAGTTATATATAAATCTTTCTGTTTTTATATATTTCAGAAATAGTGACTAAACAACCTTAACCTCTTCAAATGAGAAATATCTTTTCAAAATTTCTTTTAAGCTTTCAAGGTTTTTTCTGTCTCTCCCTATTAATAGGCCCTTGGTTTTGGTGTCAGGGCCAGCAATTTGAATAATGCCGTTCTCTTCAGATACATCTTTAACTTGCAAAGGCATTACAAAATTTCTTATAAACTGATTTATATCAGGGTTAAACTCAACAATCTTTAATTTCTTTTTTAACAATCCCTCTAATCTTTTTACATTGCTGCCATTTTTTCCAATTGCCTTTCCAATCTCGTTTTCCTGAACAACAAATATCAGTAATTCTTCAGAAGGAATACAATCTTTAAGATCAGCTCTTGTTAGATTTTCAAATATCTTCATATAGTTCATTATGGTGAGATCATATTTTATCTTACTCATTTCTTTACGCTCAGAACAGAAATAGAAAATGTTTTTTTACATAATACCCCTAATTCATCATTAGGGTATCTCAGATTAATAACATTAACCTTATTTTCCTTAGAGTAATGTTCTATAGCACTTTTTGTAGTGTCTGCACAGTTAGAGCTCATGTATATTTTGCTTATCTTATTAAGCTTTAAGTTCTTAAGAGTCCTCTCTGTACCGATTATAGCCCCTTTGCCTTTCAGCAATTTCCTCAGTTCTGTTATGTTCTTATCTGAACCTTTCTCTACCATCTTATTTCTTTACCTTTGTGACTAAACCAGGTAACCCAGTACCAATTGGTATAGGTTGGTTAAGCATTACATTTTCGACAACAGAGGTTAGCTTGTCTTCTTCACCTATCAAAGCAGCATTAATGATGTGCCTTATAGGTGTTTCGAAACTAGCACGAGCTAACACAGAACTCTTTTCTGAAACTACTCCATATCTGGTAATCCCTTTTACATTACCTAGATTACACATTGTGTCTGCAACTAACATTATATGCCTTATATCTACATCTAAGCCTTGTGCTTCAATAACCTTGAAGACTTCATTGATAATAACTTGGCGTGCTGCCTCTATACCTAAAACTTTTTCTATCTCAAATAAATTATTGGTTACTGTTCTTGTGTCATCAACATAATCTAAACCCAATACTTCCTTTAAATTAGAGCCAGCAGATATTATTATATACTCTTCTCCTCTTTTGACAGGCAATACTTGCGATATTCCTTTTATGCCTGTTATATGTATCTTCTTTATCTTTTCTTTGTCTAAATATATTTGAGAAATCCCCTCTTCTTTGGATTTTGCTTTTAGAGAGAATGATTCTTTTGATGCTTTCAGATTATATCCTTTAAGCCCTTTTTTTAGTGCATTTGCAACAATAGTTTCAGTTATTTCCAGCTCTTTCATTTTTTCGGTGTTTAACAGCAATTCAATTGAGACGTCTGCTATGTTGATTGTAAATTCAGATACTATCTCCTTAAGCAATGTTTGTTTTATAGCCAGAGCTAGTTTTCTAATATCTTTTCCTTTTGAATATGGCGGCTTTAGATATATCTCCATCATGGGAGTAGCTAATTTGCTTCTTCCATCCAATATCTCTATAATTCTTGGAAGCCCCATTGTGACATTCATCTCTGCGACACCTGCAAAGTGGAATGTGTTAAGTGTCATTTGTGTACCTGGTTCGCCAATGCTTTCAGCAGATATTATCCCTACGCATTCGCCAGGTTCAATGCAAGTATCCCCGTATTCTTTTAATGTGCCTTCAAGTATCTTCTTTACCTTGTTGTCCGGCATTCCCTTAGTATGCTCTTTAAGCTCATCAAGAATTTTCTTTGGGAATTTTTCTTTATATTGTGTAAATAATGACATATTTAACCACCTACTGTCTTAATAATTCTTTTGATATTCAATATACCGCCTTCTGACTTTGAGACATCAATACCATCTTCACCATAGCTGAACTGAATAATTTTTCTAGCAGCATCTCTTATTGTGCTGTCGTATTCTGCTTTTAGATCCTGCATTGTATTTGAGAGACGCCGGTATAGATAACCAGATTTAGGTGTTCTCAAAGCAGTATCCATTAATGAATCTCTCCCAGTCATAGCTCCAAAGAAGAACTCATGTGGTGCAAGGCCGTTTTTAAAGCCGCTTGAGATAAAACCGTGAGCTGGTGGGCTTAGCTCATCTTTCTTAAAGCAAGATAGGGTCCTATTATTATAACCTTTTTCTATTCTTCTACCACGCATAGCTTGCTGGCCAACACATGCTGCCATCTGAGCTAGGTTCAGTAAGTTACCTCTTGCACCAGAATCTGCCATTATCATAGTATGAGACTTTTTGTCTGCGTATTTTGAGACTAATTCTCCTGTTTTGTTTCTTGCTAAGTTAAGAACTTCTAGGATTTTTAGCTCTAATGTTTCTTTTACTGTTTTTCCAGGGAATGCGTCTAATTTGTTGTTATTGAATTGGTCAATTAATGCCTCAACGTCTTTTTCTGCAGTGCTTAGTGTATCTCTTATGCTTGTTACTGCGTTTTCCGGTAAGTCTGTGTCGGATACTACATTTGTGAAGCCTACTTTTAACAAGACTTCTATACCTAATCTGAATAACTTGCCGAGCAAATCAATTGTCTGCTCTTTGCCATATCTTTTATGGATATTTCTTAATAATAAACCTGAGCCCTCTCCAAGATTGTTTCTGTCCATAACTCCGCTTATCAGATTTCCATCCTTAATAACGACATATGAGTCATTTTCCATATTGCCCTTCTTATCAAGATTAGGGTCATAATGTCTTGCACGGCCTGTAAAATTAAAATCATCAGGTATTAGCATTGAGAAAACTTCCTTGCCAGAAATTTTTTCTCTTTTTGGTAATCTTGAGAAGTTTGTTATTCCAGTAGCGGCTAATAAATCAATTGCTTGGGGTCTTGTAAGCTCCATATTTTTTGTTAATAAGTAGTTGCCAGATATAGCATCCTGTACGCATCCAATTATACTTAAGCCGTAACGAGGGCTTATCAATTGAGTCTGAACTTCCATCAATACTTCTGCTTCTGCCCTTGCTTCCTCTGTCTGAGGTATATGTAAGTTCATCTCATCACCATCAAAATCTGCGTTGTATGGGTGGCAGACTGCTGGATTCAACCTTAGTGTTTTGTGAGGCAGAACCTGGATCTTATGGCACATCATAGACATCCTATGCAGTGAAGGCTGCCTGTTGAAAAGAGCAACATCACCATCCATCAAGTGCCTTTCGACAACATAACCTGGCTGAATCTCTTCTAAGCTTGTTTCTATTGTTTCATCTGTTAGTTTTTTCTTCTTTCCATCTGGCCTTATAACATAATTTGATCCAGGGTATTTTCCCGGGCCGTTCTTAATAAATTTCTTTAGATATTCCATGTTCCATTCATTAACTCTTTCTGGAACTGTAAGCTTCATAGCAATCATCATAGGTACGCCAACTTCATTAAGACCCAACATAGGATCCGGGCTGATTACTGTTCTTGCAGAGAAATTAGTTCTTTTTCCTGCTAGGTTATGCCTAATACGTCCTTCCTTGCTTTTTATTCTCTCTGTAATTGTCTTTAATGGCTGACCAGACCTATGGCGAGCAGGAGGCAATTGTGCAACTGCGTTATCGAAGAATGTTGTTACGTGGTACTGCAATAGGTCCCATAAGTCCTCGATGATTATTTCAGGAGCGCCTGCATTTATGTTTTCAAACAATCTTTGGTTGATTCTTACGATGTCGCCCAGTTTATGTGTTAAATCATCTTCTGAACGTTCGCCAGATTCCAGAGTAATAGAAGGGCGCATTGTAACAGGTGGAATGGGCAGTACTGTTAATATCATCCACTCCGGGCGAGCATGAGCTGGGACTAAGCCAAAAAGTTCTAGGTCTTCGTCCGATATCTTCTCTAAGCGTGTCCTTACCTCTATTGGATTTATCCTTTTTTCATTCTCCAAGAAAGTGGTTGGTTTTTCTAAGCTTATTTTTTGCTGGCGAGCCTTACACCATGGACATTTATTAACTGTCTTTAGGCTGGTAATAATATCTTTTATGTATTGTCTTCTTGATTCAATGCCGGATTCTTTTTCAACTTTAACAAGCTCATTAGTTGCCTTTTCAATCTTATTCTTAGGTATTAGAATTCTTCCACAGTCACGGCAAGTACATTTAAGCAAGTTCATTATAAGATTTACAAATTTTATATGTACGATGGGTCTCGCTAGCTCTATATAACCAAAGTGGCCTGAGCATTCTTTTAGCTTACTTCCACAAGTCTTACATTTTAATCCTGGGTCTATTACTCCCAATCTGATATCCATTAATCCACCATCTACAGGGTAGCCTTCTTTATCATAAAGTTCTGGAGTAACAACTTTTGCAGAAGCCATCTGCTTTATCATCTTTGGTGATATGATTGAGAATATTATACTGCCTACCTGCTTGCTAACAGCGATTTCCTGAGGCTCTATTATTTCAAGCTTTTTCTGTTTTTTTATTTCTTCCTTTACTTCTTCTTTTTTTTCTTCTTCAGCCATCTCAATATTTCCCCTTTAAAACCATTTTTGGATAAATGCATAATGATTTAAATTCATCAAGTATAAGCTTGAATGCATATGAAATCTCTATAAATGATATCTCAACATTATCTCCGCATATCGGACAGTATGATTTGTTTTTGAATTCGTCCATAACAGCTATAAGGCCACAGCTTTCACATACAGGGACAACTGCTTTGTCTGAGTCAAAGCGTTCTTTAAGGAGTAGAGATACACCATGTGCTACAAATGTGTCTTTTTCCATCTCTCCCAATCTTAATCCGCCTTCTTTTGCTCTCCCTTCTGTTGGTTGACGTGTAAGTAATTGTATCGGACCGCGGGCACGAGAATGTATCTTGTTAGATACCATGTGTTTTAGCTTTAGGTAATACATGTTTCCAATGTAGATCTTTGCTTGGTAACTCTCTCCAGTCTCTCCATTGTATAATGTTTCTACCCCATTCTCTCTGAATCCTAGGCTTAGCAGTTCTTTTCTTAATTTTGCTTCTGGTTCTGCATCAAATGTTGTTCCATTTATGTAACGTGAGTTCAATGCCCCCACTTTTCCGCCTACTAATTCTATCAAATGTGAGATTGTCATTCTTGATGGGATGCCGTGAGGAGAGAATATTAAGTCTGGTTTATTGCCTGAAGCTGAAAACGGAATGTCTCCTTCAGGGACAATTAGCCCTACAACCCCTTTTTGACCGTGTCTTGAGGTAAACTTATCCCCTACTTCGGGGATTCTCTGGTCCCTCATCCTAACCTGAACTAATTTATTGCCTTGGTCGTTCTCTGTTACCAAAACAAAATCTACAACACCTTTCTCCCCATGCTTTGCACTTACTGAGCTTTCCCTTCTTGTTGAGGAAGCTAAGTTATATTCATCTAATGAACTTAAGAATCTTGGTGGAGAGGTCTTGCCAATTATTACGTCTCCTTCATTAATTACAGCTTCTGGATAGATAATTCCATCCCCTTCTAAATATCTATAATCTTTTTCTGATTTATACCCTTTGACATCTTTATCAGGTATGCTTATTTCATCAACCAGGCCGCCAGCATATCTTAACTCTTCTGCAATGCTAGGCCTATAGTAAGAGGATCTTGTCAGGCCGCGCTGGATTGAGCCTTGATTTAATATAATAGCATCTTCCATATTATATCCTTTGTAGGACATTATTGCGACAACAAGGTTCTGTCCAGCAGGATGTTTGTCATAATCAAATATTTGGTGAATTATCGTTTGTACAATCGGGACTTGCGGTTCGTACAATAGGTTTACATCCATATCCATTCTTAATGTAAAATTTGAAACATAGAAACCTAAAGCTTGTTTTTGATTTTTAGAACCTGCGTTTAACCTTGTTGATTGGTTAAAATTGCCGTATGGCACTTGAGAAGTAGCTAAGCCGAGCATGGCTAAAGGTGTAATCTCGAGATGTGTATGCTCTTGTGTTAAATCTGAATCGAAAAAAGCTACAAAGCAATTCTCTTCCTCAGCAGCATCTATATACTCTATAACACCCTGCTGCACCAGATCCATCCATGCGATTTCGTCTTTTTCCAGCTGCTTAACGTGCTTTTCTGTAAGTAGTGGCTGGCTATCTTTAACAACAATTAAAGGCCTTCTAGCTCTGCCTCTTCCTGATTCTACTTCAATAGTATCTGATCTTGTATTGTAATGAATATTAACGTTAGGGTCTAGTTTGCCTTTTCTTCTTTCTTCTTTTAGTTTCTCTACAAACAACCTTGGTTCTTCAATTGTTCCTACAAACTTCGAATTATGGTATACTTCACTCATATTGGATTTAACCCCATATTTTTTAATGATTTCAGTATTTCATCTTCATTGCTTTGAGATGAGACTGAGCATAATAGTGCTAGGTTTTTTCTTAGGCCGATGTTAGTTCCTTCTGGTGTTTCGATTGGACATAATCTCCCTAAGTGAGTGCAGTGTAATTCTCTTGCTTCGAAGTTTTCCTGAGAAGCTGATAATGGTGAAACAACCCTTTGTAGATGGCTTAGTGTTTCTAGAAAATTTAATCTTTGAATTCTTTGTGAAATACCTTCTCTGCCGCCCACCCAAGAGCCAGTTGCCATGGATGAATAGATTCTTTGTGTCAATAGCTTGTCTCTTATTATCACTTTTATTGATGGGAATTTTCCTCTTTTAACAATTCTTTGGAAGTTATACAACAAATCTCCTATTAATACTTTCAAGTTAACTCTGAATAAATCTGCTAATAGGTCTCCACTTAGTTTTAATCTTTTGTTCATGTAATGGTCTTTGTCAGCTACACCTAGGTCGCCATTAATTACATCTATGTATCCTTTCAGAATCTTACAAAGGTTGAATGATTTATACATCCTATTTTCTTTTTCAATTCCCAGATGAGGTAAAAGGTATTTATCCAATATGTCCCTCATTCTTTCTATCCTGATTTCCTTTGATTGTGTAACCCCTATTTTCTTTGCTATGTAATCTAATGCATCATCTTCTGTTTTTATATCTACAAATTCAAATAGGTTTACGATAACTTCATTATACTTCTTATCTTTAGAGATATGATTCATTATCTCTTCGTCTTTTAATAAGCCCAGGGCTTTTATTACTACTATTATAGGTATTCTTTTAACTCTTGTAAAGGTTAAGTAAAAGTTACCATCTTTCATCCGCTCTAATGTGTGAGGGATTTTGAATGAGCCACGCTCTGAGAACAGTTTTCCTACGAATTCTGATGGGCCTACTTGCTTTTCAACAAGCATCCTGTTTGCTGCCAGGTCTTCTATATTAATCAATACTTTTTCTGTTCCGTTGATTATGAAATATCCACCAGGATCATCCGGGTCTTCCCCTTTTTGTATAATCTCTTCTCTGCTTAATTTGTCTAAGTGACATTTTTTGCTTTTCAACATTATTGGTAAGTTACCAACCTGAGTTGTGAAGCTTTCCCTTTGTACACCATTGATATGTGCAGAAACTTCGATAAATGTTGGGGCAGAATATGTTAATTTTCTTAATCTGGCTTCTACTGGGTAGATGTCTCTTTTTGATCCATCTGCTTCAGTAATCTCCGGCTTGGTTACCCATATCTTATCTAATCTTATTTTGAAATCATCAATGTTAGGTGGGATGATTGTTGGAACTATTTCTTTGTTCTCTTCAATTATATTAGCTAATTCTTTGTCTATGAAATTATCGAATGAGCGTATATTAGAACTAACAAAGCTGTGTTCTTTGAAATGTTTTGCAATTAAGGTTTTTGCATAGTTATACATTAATTACACCCCTATAAAATATAGCTTCACCAGCCGTAGGACTATTCCTTGTTACTTTTATTACATCCCCTTCTTTTACATCTAAATGTGAGATAGCCGCATCCTTTTTTCCAATCTTAGGTAATTCTTTTAAAGAAATCTTATACTTATTTAGCAGCTCTTTTTTCTCTTTTTCGTTAAGCTTAGTGTGCTCTGGAACCAATATATGCTTCCTTACATCCGACTTTTTCTTTACCATTTTATTCTTGTTATCATAAATGGGCCCGACGCGACTTTCGAGCACATTAAATTGAATCCACAATTTTGTTACTTTCGAACGCGCGGCCGCCTCATTACTTTTGAGTTTTTACCATTAAAAGTGAGGCGCTCTAACCAGGCTGAGCTACGGGCCCATGGCCAAATTTTTTATTTGGCAAACGCCCCGGCCGCGATTCGAACGCGGGTCGAAGCCGTTCTGTTTCTTATTGCTAAGTATCGACAGGGCTTCATGATAGACCACTACACTACCAGGGCCTGATTTTTGCATAAAAGTAGCAGCAAACTTCCTATTAGCATAACAAAGACTAGTATGATAGCCTTTTCACTAAAGAAGGATTAACCGCCATCCTTCGATGGATTATTTGGTTATTTATAAATGTATCGGTTTTTATTAGGTGTTTCGACCAGTTATTTAAATAAAATTTCAACAATATTAAGGATTTATTGAGTACTTTTTATTTAATAACTTTAGAAGAATCATTGATAATAATAACTTATCTATTAACTTTAGGAAAAATCTCAATAATCTACTTTTAACAACCTTAGAAAAACCACCAACAATATAGATCTGTTTAGTAACTTTAGTGAAAATCTTGATGATGATTTGTTATTAACTTCGGATAAAATTTCAAAAATAATAATGGCGGCAGACGGTTTCACTCCGCTCGACCTATTCGGCACCCCGACTGGGGCGTCCCCACCTCATCCTTGCCATTATTCTTGAAATTTTATAGTATAATGACTGATAGCTATTTAGAGGGTATTTTGAGGACTAATTCGCCCCTATCTAATACCCATTCACATTCCATGCCCTTTTTGAGGTTATATAGGGCTGAAACTACCTTAGGGATGTTTAATATCTTCTGTCCCCTGTTGGTTTCCTGGATCTTTACTTTGTATCCCATCTTGTATAATATTATTTTGAATATTTAATATAATATTATTTGAAGTATATAAATGTTCTGGTATTTTTGTGTTAAATCTAACACATGTTTGATTTATAGAACGGGTGTTCTTTGTGATAACTTTGATCTTGTATAAACAAACAATGCTATTACCATCATTATAAAGAATGAGATGAACTTTGCTATTGAAGCACCGATTATATTGTAACTAGGAATCAGGTTCAGGTTAAGAGTGATGTTTATTGCTAAGATGATTCCGTATATTATTGGGATGAAGATTGTCTTTTTGTTTCTGTATATTGATGTTAG
>JAYEIZ010000165.1:0-2631 GCA_034660355.1 Nanobdellota archaeon | reverse complement strand
AGTATCAAGTTGAGTATGGGATCCAATTTTGTTAAATATGAGAATAACTATTAAAGATTTTAAAGCACCATCACTAAATAAGTCATACGCTGGCAGACATTGGAGCAAGCGAAAAGATGAGGCAGACTTGATCCACACCCTAGTTTGGGCGGCGATCAACGAACAAAAGATAAGCCCTATTACCAAGTTCCCGGTAGATATATATGTAACCGCTTATTATAAATACAAGCATAGAAGGGATGGGGGAAATGTGTCAGAAAAAGAGTTAGTGGATGGGTTAGTGATGTCAAAGATACTACCAGATGATGATACTAAGCATATCAGGTGGAGCGCTACAAGGGCAATTATAGGGGCAAAAGAAGATAAAGTAATTATAGATATAAGGGAGATATTATGACTAAACCAACTAAGAGTGTTCATTTTTTAAGCCAAAGGTTAGATTGGCAAACTCCAGATGAGGTTTATAATGAGCTTAATAAAGAGTTTAAATTTGATTTTGATCCTTGTCCTGTTAATCCTAAATTTGATGGACTAAAAGTAGAGTGGGGAAAAAGCAACTTTGTTAATCCTCCGTATGGTCGTGAGATACCCAAATGGGCTAAAAAGGCTTATGAGGAGGCACAGAAAGGCAAAACAGTGGTGTTATTAGTTCCAAGCAGAACAGACACAAGATACTGGCACGATTATTTTATGAAAGCAAACGAAATTAGATTTATTAAAGGAAGATTAAAGTTTAAAGGAGCAACTAATTCAGCACCTTTCCCATCAGCAATAATAATATTTAACTCTAAGACAACCAGACATATAAACAAAAACAAAGAACTTAAAGCCAACGATGAGAAGTGGAGAAAGAGGATAAAGGGTGGTGTTAAATTATTTATGAATACTCACGACAGAACTGGAAAGTCTTTTAAGACAGATGATTTTATTAAATTTATGATAGCTGAACTAGAGGGGTGGTGAGATAAACAATGAAAAAACGAACAGTATTAGATATATCAAAAATATATAACTGGATTGCTATAGCACTAATGGTACTCTACATAATAGACGGAGTTAACCTGTTTGAAAGTTTTGGGATACTAATTAAGTATTCAATCATTCAAGCATATCTGTATAAGAGAAACAATTGGAGAACCTTTGTAGGGGTTTTAGTAACGTTTACACTAATTGGCTCACTTGTTGATTTTACTGCAGGGAGCTTATTTGATATAGCAGGAACAATTGCAACCCTTTATTACATATATAAATATACAAAATAGAAAGGAGAACTATGAAAAAACAATTATGGCTAGCAATAGCTTTACAATCAATATTTATTCAAGGTCCGATGATAGCTCTTTTGCTAAATGACGCTGGAGTAAACATAGGTTATAGAGAGATGTTAACGGATTTATTAGGGATTTATGGATTATTTATCTCGCCGATCATAACCATTATTCTTATTAAACTTTTGATAAAAAGCAAGTGATTGGTTGCTTTAGGGTGATATAATAAAGGGGATTATGCCAACGAAGTCTAAAAGTTTAGCTAAACGACCAATAGGAAGGCCAACAAAATACAAAGAAATTGAGTTAGGAGAGTTTGTTAGTGAAAAAAGTATTGAGAATTATGTTCTAAATAACATAACTTGGATATGGTTAGCAGTCTTTGGAGAAGTAGTAGTAAAATCAGAAACACAAAAATATAATCAAAGTGGAATAATTAAGCTAAAGACGGGACAAGTTTTGCCAAAAAGGGGCCCAAGGGTTGATTTATATGTAGAGTGTAAGAGTGGCAATAATTATTTAGTGGAGATAAAGAATCCAAGAAAAGGAAGTAGAAATACTATAAAAGCAATAGGCCAAATACTTTATTATTCAATAGAGTTTAAGAAGGCAAATAAATTAGTGGTAATGGCAACAGATTATGACAACGGATTTTTAGAGATTATTAATAAATATAAGTTACCTATAGATTTTATATTATTTAGCAAAAATAAGATTTTTTTATTGAAAAGATGACAAAGAAACTAACAACAAAACAAAAGATGTTTCTTAAAGAATATTTTAAGAGTGGTAATGGGACTGCTGCAGCAATGAAATCATATAATTGCAAAGATAGAAACACTGCAGCAAGTATAGCAAATGAAAACCTTAGGAAACTTGAGGACCCTGTTAAACAACTAATGGAAGCAAAGGGTTTAACGATGGGTAAACTAATAGATGTTTTAAGTGATGCTACTGAAGCAAATAAGATACATGGAACTCAGGATGATTTTATTGAAATACCAGACCATCCCACTAGGTTAAAAGCAGTAGATACAGCAAGTAAGTGGTTAGGAGTAGATAAGAGTAGGGAATCAAGTAATATCAAAAGACGTATAGTAGCAGAGGAGTTCTTCGGTGACTAATTATTCTAAGAAGATAGCCAAGTTTGATATAGTAAATAAAGAGGGCCAATCTGTCCCCTTTATTACTAACAAGCCACAAAGGGTTTTATTAAAAGAACTAGACAACAAAAACATTATTCTAAAAGCAAGACAGATAGGCTTTTCATCACTAATACTAGCAATGTTCACTATTGATTATCTAACAGTAGAGAACTCACGATCTATTGTTATCTCACACGATGGTGACTCAGCTCTTAAAC
>JAYEIZ010000164.1:0-2635 GCA_034660355.1 Nanobdellota archaeon | reverse complement strand
GCCATTCAAAGTTGTCAGACTATCATCTGAACCAGCATCGATATAATCACCATTACCATCAAAAGTAAAACAATTTCCAAACTTACAATCAGTCGTATTAACAGCTGCTTCAGTAACAGCCCCATTATTCCCATAACCGCTTAAATCAACAACATAAGTATTATTCTCTCCTAAAGCACTCACATTATCAAAATTCATCATCAAAACCAAAGAATCATTATACATAGTAAAATTAGTCCCATTCCAATTATACTTAACTTCACCTAAATCAGATTCATTAATAGAAACATTAACTTCAAACCACGCCTGTGTTTGGGTTGTTCCATTTGCAGGTGTAGGAGAAGTGAAGTTAATTTCTGGATAGACCGTATCAACCACGAAATTATAAGTGCCTGAATCACCCCAATTACCCGCAGTATCATTACAGCTTATAATAAATGTATAAGAGCCATCTGCTATTGATGAGTTTGTATAATTAGCTCCTCTATTGCTTGAATTCAAGGTCATTGTCACGTTAGCATTACCATTGATTGACAATCCACACCAGCTTGCATTTTCATTTATGCTGGCGTTAAAGTCAAGTATACTTGTACCCCAATTAGAATTATTTGCTGGGGTGAGTATTGTTATTGTTGGTCCAGTAACATCATATACTAATGTAACTGTAAAATTCTCATAGTCATGTGTTCCCATGTCTCCACCAACATTCATAATTGAGCCCATCCCTAGGCCTGCATGTTCAGGAGTTGTAGATGTATCATCAGTTACCGAGAGTTGTTCAACACCATCAACACCTGCACTGATTGTATCCCCCAAGGCTTCTATATAGACTGTATGCCCGGCTTCATCTGGAACAACACTACCTAGATCAGCTGATATTGCAGTCCAGTGACCAGTCCGTTCCCATAACTGAAATATATCAGCATTGAACTCAAGACAATATCCCATAATGCCAGTATAATTTAACCGTGCGCAAATAATGCCAACATCATCCACATTATCCGGGTCATTAATATGCACTTCCACTCTGTAATTAGCGCCCGATATTGTATCATTGGTTTCATAAAGGACAGCATCACTATTTGCTCCATAACTGCCTTTAACCATACTTCCACTGCCATCAACCTCCAAATATTCATTACCTACTAATGAAGCATTAACTTGATTCCATCCAATCCCTATATCTGGAGCATGAGTGCTTAAATCTGCTTGATCACCATCAAATTCATCATAAAACTCAGGGGCATCAATGATATGGTCAAATTCAAGATAAGCAGTTTCATCATTATCTGAATTCTCTATTTTTAAATCAAAAAAATCAGAACTTCCATTCATCTCAGTCAAATAAATCTTATAATATTTTTGTTCAGTTATGACAGGGAATTCTGTTATCTTTTCTGTGCTGTTAGGGTAATAAACTCCTATTGTTGTATTCTTCCCTTGAAGATTTCTTGGAAGTATTGTTATGTCTCTGGTATTATCTAATGCCTTTCTAAAAGTGACTCTGATATATTCATCATGATAAATTGGCTCGCTCCAGATATTATCGTGTTTGTATGTTTCATCATAAATATCAGAGATAAATGTCCTATTACTATCCAAATGAGATGCTTTTGTAATCTCAATTATGATCTCAAACACCTGGTCAGATAGATGTGGAACATTCCATTCTAACCTATCAATTAAGCCATTTGAATTAGAATCAATCAATTTCAAGTTAATCTCTACATCATTAGTTACATCTACCCTACTACCATTCTTATACCAGTAAAGCTTTACAGCATCTCTAGGACTTTCAGTAATACTTGTATAAGCCAAAACATTTGTATAGCTAATGTCAGAGCTTATTGTTATCTTTTTAACTACCTGACTAACCACAATCTCTTCTTTTATAGGAGCTTCTGTTTCATACTTTACTTCAAAAGAATCTGCTGTTTCATTTATCATTAGAGAAGTGTTTTCTACTATCTCCTTTTTCTTGTCTAGTTTTTGATCAGCTTCAAACTCAATCAAATCTTTTACCTTCCCTTTATACTTTATTTTTATTTTGTCATTTGATATTGATGATTTTTTATTATTGATAATTTTCTTTATTGATATATTATAGGCATAATCTGGAATTGAGATATTCTGGCTTACAGACCTCTTAACCCACTTTACTGGCTTATTGATTTCTGCTCTAAGCTGTTCAAGTTCTTCAGTTTCAGGTTCACTAACATTAACAGTAATATTAGAAACTGACTCTAAAATGGAGTAAGATATCTTCTCTAGATTGAGTGTCCCATTACTTACATTAATTATGAGTTTATATGAACTTTCATTAAATCCACCTAAGAGGCAAGTATCTACACAAATATCTTCAAAGGTAATAGTTGAATAATAAAATTCAGCACTCAATTCTTCAACACTAGAATAGGCAATATCTGAATATGGATTATTGATATCTATACTATAATTTGCATATATAACTTGCGCCTTAACAGTATTCTCTAATCCAGAACCATACCGTCCATAGCTTAGATAGAAGCTATCATCCCAATTACCTAAGCTCTCTAAACCAATTAAAGCACAACAATCTCCTGCTCCATAACACATACTAATTGAATTAACATCCCATTTAGTGCATACCTTACTA
>JAYEIZ010000163.1:0-2642 GCA_034660355.1 Nanobdellota archaeon | reverse complement strand
CTTTTAACTCGTGTATCTCTTTTGTCTGAACATCTCTTTTTTCGTTTGCCTCATCCATTCTTTTGTGAATAGATTTTAGCGATGCTTCTTGTAGTGTATCGCTCTTTTTGAGAGCATTCATATCTTTCATTAACATATCACAATCATCATAGTATTTACACTCTCTCACTATTTCATTTCCCATCATCATTTCCCAAATTTAATTTTACTGAACATCCATCGTAGCCCGAATGTAGCAACCACTATACCAGCTAGTAACCATCTATACCACTCTGGCGTCTGTTCTAGTACATTAAACCCTTGCAATACAGCTTCTTGTAGCGCAGGTACAAATGCACCTATTAGAGGTATACTGAATAGTATAACAAACCATTCATCTTTCCAGGTGTGCTTCATATTGTTCTGTGCATTAGTATCCCAATCAGCTTCAATCTTCTGACCTTGTTTAGCCAATTCTTGTGCAACATCTATCTTGCGCAAGTTTATCTGATGTTGCCTTTCTAATTGTTTATCTTCTTGCTCAACAAGAAGAGTTTTCCTCTCCTCATTACCCTCGACCCATTTAGTTACTGGTGCAACTACTGCACCTAGCACGTCTCCCACTATACTAAACCAGCTCATTTAGTATTCCTTATAGAGCACCTAGTATAAAGCTGAGCAGCTCTTCATATCTAAGACCATATCTATTACCTGCCTCTTTTATTAAAGCCCCATTTTTGTAAGTAGCCTCTTGTAAAATATCTCCGTTATCCGATACCTTTTCAGGTGTATCTATAACTTGCTCGTACTCAGCATCCCACTCATCATAACATAAAATAGCATACTCTTCAGCTACTAGACCATGTTTCTCAAAGATAGACTTAATTGTCTGTGCCGATGCTCCAAAGTGTATTCTTGCATCAGCTTCACCTTTTAATTCAATAGCCTCATTCATTTTAAATTTTTTCATATTTGCTTTTAGTTCTAATGCTACTTCCTTTTCTGTTTCAGTAATATCTATATATGTTTTTTCTCTATCATCAGAGGTATTAATAGTCCCTGATGCTGCATATACTACAGTCCATCTATTCCCTGAAGTACCTAGTGAGGTTACATTATCAGTTTGAGGTACTAAGTAATTTCTACCTACTTTTACAATGTCTAACCCACCTGCACCTAATAATAGTGTACTATTAGTAGAAGTAGAGCCTGTCTTTCCATGTATCCATGTCTCTAACCATTCCCCATTATGAAACTCTATTTTTCCTGATGTTTTACCTGCTGTAGTTGTTTTTGTAGTAGAGTTTTGTAATTGTAACAAGGTACCCTCCCACGCACTACTACCCACTAATTGCATACTCATAGCAAAATCACTAACTGTACCTAGTGGATTATTACTCTCTATCCTACCTAGATAACTATACCCATCACTCAGCCTTTCACTACTATTTAAAATATCTATTTTAGGTCTAGCATTATTATAACCTGCTGAAAGTTCATTACCCACAGCTTGAGTTAGCCTAACATCATAATTACCTAATGAAAAATCATCCTCAGTAATATAATAAGTAGTACCATCTCCAATAACATAATTATTATTAAATACAATACCATCAGGACCTACTAATATAATTGCTGTAATAGCATCAGCTGAGCTATATATAAAGTTCTGAGAAAAGTCCATCTGTACTCTTCTTTGAGTATCTACATTATCTCTAGTTACCTCCGCTATATGAGTTACAGTATTTGCCTCAAAATAGTTATTATTAAAACTACCTGCTGCAATACCTCCTAAATGAACCACACAGCTACCAACATTTTGCTGAAATATATTTGATGTTATATTACACCCATAAGCACCATCAATAAATAGTACACCCTCAGTATCGGCGCCATACTCAAATCTATTCCTAGTTATAGTATTACTATTAACCATTTGAAAAGTAGGAGTTTTTTGCCATTGCCATTTAATACCCTGGAAAGTTCCTGATAGTGTTTCTCCGCCATAAGCAATACCAAAATAATTACTATCAACTAAAGCACCTAAGAAAAAACCATTTACACCTTTAGTTAATCCTTGACTAAAAGAACAGTTTTGTATTTTCCATGTAGTAGCATAATAAGTATCTGAGTTAATACCTATACAATTTGTACCTGAAAAAGTTATACCATCTAAAATAACTGCCTTAATTTCTGCAGTAGGTACATCAATAATATTAATACCTGTCGCACCTTTAAATACAGTACCATTCCAATCCCAATAGTAACTATCTCCTTTTATTGTAGTAAAGTCTGGAATAACTAAAGAGGCTGTAATGTAATAAGTACCTTTCGGTATATATAACACTCTATTAGCTGCTGCATCTATAGCAGCTTGTAGGGCTACAGTATCATCTGCAATCCCATCCCCTATAACACCAAACCACTTAGCATTCATTGTTCCACTATAACTAGCTACCCAACTACCAGCACCAACATTGATAATAGTACCACCATTATCTACACCTTGAGTATTAGTCCAAGTGTACATAAGTCCTATATCAATCTGCCATACAGCTTCACCATCTACAATACCTGTTCTAGCTAATAATGCTATTCTATCTGCTACAGGAGTAGATTTGCTTGCTAACTCACCAGTATTTAACACAATACTCGATGTATTA
>JAYEIZ010000162.1:0-2646 GCA_034660355.1 Nanobdellota archaeon | reverse complement strand
CTCTTTTTATTGGATTCATTAGATTTCTAATGGCAAACTACCTTACTTACTTGAGAAATTGACAATTCAGAGATGATGAATTGTAGGATTAGAAGTCATATCTGATTAAATCCGTCATCTACTGGATTAAACAGAAACATTTAAAAATGGTTTATTAAACCTCAAAGTTAAGATGGCAAAATTACGTAAATTCGTGGCTTATAGGAAGCTAGAAAGGCCTTATACCCGATTAAGTAAGTATAAGAAGAAGTCTTTTATTAAGACCACTAGGAATACAAAGATAGTAAGGTTTATTACAGGCAATCCTAGAAAGAAATTTCCTCATGTTCTACATCTTGTTTCTAAGCAGGACCTTCAGATTAGGGATAATGCTATAGAGAGTGGAAGGGTTTCTGGAAATCGGGCTTTAGAGTCAACATTAGGGGTTTCTAGCTATTTTATGCAGGTAAGACCTTATCCTCATCATATACTAAGAGTAAATCCATTAGCTGCAGGCGCAGGAGCAGACAGGTTCTCTACAGGCATGCAGAAGTCATTTGGTAAGCCAGAGGGCAATGCTGCAAGAATAAAAGAAGGGCAAAAGATTGTAAGTGTCTCTGTTGATAAGCAGAATATCCCTACTGCGAAGAAGGCTTTGGACAGATTTAGGAAGAAATTACCTGGTTCTTATTTAGTTGAGTTTGAGGAGAAGAAGTAATTAGTTGATCTCAGTCCGAAAAGTATTTAAATAATACTGTGATGACTCTTCTATATGTTTTTAGCCCAATTAGCAGGTATTGCCTGGGATGGCATCCTTAAAAGTAAGTATTTCTATGCTGTTCTTACTCTATTATTATTCTATACAGCTGCAAAAATCTTTGTTTACGTAACTAAAAAATTCTTCATGAGAGTAGCTCTTAAGACAAAAACAAAGTTAGACGATCTAATCTTAAGAAAAACAAACAGGCCTGTCTCATTTCTATTGCTTTTATTAGGCATTAAACTGGCATTAGTGCCTTTAGGGATTCCTGAAAAGATAAGCATTATCGTTAATGAGGTAATAATAACTATTGCTATCTTGGTAACTACCTATACTGTCATAGTTATCCTTGATGTTATAATTGATGTCTGGGGTAAAAGTTTTGCAGAGAAAACAGAATCAAAGACAGATGACAACTTAATAAGCATAACCCATAAGTTTTCAAGATTTATAATCCTAATACTAGGTTTATTATTCATATTTCAGGCATGGGATATTCAGATTGGCCCTTTAATTGCAAGTTTAGGCATTGCTGGAATTGCAGTTGCTTTTGCACTTCAGAATACTTTAGGTAATATATTTGGAGGCATATCTATAATTGTTGATAGAAGCATAAGAGTTGGAGATATAATCAAGCTTGATGAACAAACTTCGGGGACGGTAGTTGATGTTGGCCTTAGGAGCACAAGGATAAGAACATGGGATAACGAAGTTATAATTGTCCCTAACGGGGATATTGCTTCAAGTAAAATAAAGAATTATGTTCTTCCAGACCCTAGTGCACGAATAGTTGTTCCTTTCTCTGTTGCGTATGGTTCTGATATCGATAAAGTAAAAAAGATTGTAATGAAGGAGATAAAAAAGCTTGATAATTTAGATTCAAAAAAAGAGTCAATGGTTATGTTTCTTAAGATGGATGATTCCTCATTGAACTTTAAGGCATATATCTACTTAAAATCATATACACAAAGGTTTTTTACAAAAGATCAGGCTAATACTTTGATTTATAATGCTCTTAACAAGAATAAGATAGAGATTCCGTTTCCGCAGATGGATGTTCATCTGAAAGGTCATAAAACAGGGAAAACAATCAAAAGTAAAACATCTGTTTCTAGAACTTTTAAAAAAGGAAGAAAGGCAGTTGATGAAAAAGAGATGGATTAGATCTTATTCATAAACCAATCAAACACTCCCATTAAAAGAAGCAGGCATACTATAACCTAAGGGTGTCTTTAAGGTACAATAAATACCTTCGATAACTAAAATTAGAATGCTTAATAGGATATACATTATTATGATTTTAAAGTAGATCTTCATAGTAGGTTCTTTACATTTACCAAAACAATATAAATAACCTAGAGATATATCTTTTATGGTTGAATTTAATCCAGATGGAAGCATTAAGCTTCCAGGAGCGGTTGTGAGGAAAAAGGAAGAGAACAAAGAGAAATTAAAGCGGCAAAGATGCATACTCATTAGAAGAGAGATTGTGAACTTTACTGCACCTAAGAAATGTGTTCTTCATATTATCCTTTCAGATGTTATCTCTGACAATAGATTTGTAGAGACCACTTATAATTATTTTAAGGAAAAAGCGAGTGTTCCGAATAAATTTACCAAAGTTAATGAAAAACAGTTTGAAATTGAGATTGGAACTAACTTTAAGAGATGTACTGACTGTAATTCTTTGATCAATAGTTATCGTGAATTTCTTGAGGGAAATCTTATTGAGGAGAAAGGGAGCTGTACGTTTGAAGGGAGAAAAAGGGATTTTTGCTATGAGGATTATTTTGATTGAATATTAATTGCTCTTTAACCAATCTTGCAGGATTCTTCTTGAGACTCTTTCTATGTCTGGAAGATTCCCCTTCTTTTTCATGTTAAGATTTTTGGCAATATCTTCTATT
>JAYEIZ010000161.1:0-2661 GCA_034660355.1 Nanobdellota archaeon | reverse complement strand
CTCCATTACTTTACCTCCTTGCGTAGTTTATCTATATCTAATAAATGCTTGAATATCTGCTGATATAAAAAGATATTCTTTGTGATTATACTTTCGTTAAAACTTTCTCCCTCTGAACGCGGTATGTTTAATATCCTTACTCTATCAACAGGATGATGATGCTCTTCCATTAGCATAGTGTATCCGCCTGCCACCTGGATTTTACTTTCTTCGTATATCCCCGAACCAGTTTTAAGATCGATCAATTCGTAATAGCCATCTACTATAGCGTAGAAATCGCAAGTTCCTCCAAACTGATGCTCTTCTGATACCATTCTATGTTCTACTTTTAAGCCTTCTATCTTCTTGCCTTTCATCCATTCAAAGAAAGATAACGCGCAATTCTCTGCTCTGTTTATTTCATCTTTAGTGTATTTATCGTATTCAGGCTTATCCCCTCCGACCTGCTCTAAAGATATAGCATGGCCCAACGTCCCAATCCTCTTTAAAGGATCGGTATATTCAGCTGTTGTTGTCCCTTGCAAGCCTATCCTATTAGCCCAGTTTACTAAAACTCTCTTGTTCCAGCCCAAATTCTCTGTAATAGTTGTAACTCCTTTTAAAACCTTACCTGCTTTATTCTTATATCTCTTATACGCCATTTCTAACCTCCCTTGCTTTCTGTATACCTAATTGATAACTATAAATATCCTCGGCTACATCAAGTTCTTCTGCTTTAGCTTTCTCTAAAGACATTACGCATAAATATCTTAAGAAAGCCTTGTAATGTAAATCATCTAGCGTTTCTTTAGCTTTATTCAATAATATAACCGTTCTCTCTTGGCTTGTCATAATTTTCCCCCGTCAATATCTAATAAATCATTTTCTAATGTCCGGATTATCACGGTTAAATCATTAACCAACCTTTTGTGTCCGTACAATGCTAGCTTTACTCTTGTCCAGCCTTCTTTCTGCTTAATAGTCCCTTTCTCTAAAACTAAACCGTCTAAAGACTTTAATTGATTATTTAACTCCTTATACGTCATAACAAACCCCTCCCTTTTAAGTGTTATTAAGATCTATGAATCTATAGTATTCTTCTCGTTCAGGTCTCGTTAAATTGTGCATGTTTTCAAACTCATTCATAAAAGGATGTTCTCTTGTGTGACATTCTTCACATAGCGTTATCCCATTCTCTATGTCTAGTGCGAGTTTTCTATTTTCATAATAAGGCTTGATATGGTGTACATTTAAAGTGACATCATAATCCCCACAATATTGACATGTGTAATTATCTCTTTTTAGAACAGATTTACGCCATTTACTATATTGTATAGATTTTCTGTCTGTTTCTTGTAACATTTTCTTCTTTCTCTGCTTTTTAGTTAACTTCTTCATTACATCATCGCCTTTTTAACTTTCCCGATATATTCAGCCATATTCAACATTTTATCCCAGATAGTCTTTGTGTTCTCTTGCAACCTCTCACAAGAATAGCCATTGATAAACGCATAGATAAATATAAGGATAACGAACTTAATAAACAAATTGTTATTTTTTTTACTCATAACAATATCCTCTATCTTCTACTACACCTAAACAATCCTCACAGAAAGGCACGATAACATAGTCTCTCGGTCCTTCAGATACTCTGATATACTTCAATTCATGCTTGAAAAAAACATTCCCGCAGTGATAACAAACCTCTTCCTCTTGTGGCGCTGGTGGATTCCCGATCCAATCCAACATTACATCGAAGACATCTACATATTCCATACCAAACCCCCTATCGCTTTGCAAGAGAAGGCAGAGAGAGGTAGCAATAGGGTTGCCTGGGAAGGCAAAGTAACCCCTCTCTAACACTTCTCTATTTATGTTTTTGTTTGGAAATCTCATTTCAGCCCCTATCGCTTTTTGAGTTTTCTTACATCCTAACCAAATTATACACCGAGAAAAAAGGGCTGTCAAGGAATATTTTTAAAATTCCATAGCAACCCCTGAAACCCTTTATCTGTAAGGATGATAGACTAGGTCAACTTAAGAAAGGTTTTCTTGTCTTGCCTAAACTTTCGTATGTATCTCTTCCATAACTTCTCATCTTCTCTGTTGTCTAAGCGGACTAACTTTTCTATAAAGTAGATAAATTCGTCTAGCCTTTCGTAATGCTGTTCTTCTCTTTGTATAGCCTTTAAAACCCTACCTTCGTAATATATTCTTCTTCTAGCTCTTACTTCTTTTGCGCTAAACATACCAAGTATGCCCTTTAATAACTCCGCTATTTTACCTATTGCCTCTATCTTAGGATTTGGCATTTAACTTCTCCTTTTGAGTCATTAGATTAGCTATATCTACATATAATTCTTCTATGTATCTATCTATTTGATGTATTACATATTTTGTGTTTCTCTTTGTAAACGCTTTCTTTTCCATTCGCTCTATAAATAATAAGAAGTAATTCGATCCTATCTTACTTCCATCTGCTATGCTTTGTAATTGAAGTAATATCTGCTCATAATCCACAGACCCCCCCTCATTTACAGGCTCAAGAAGATATTCTTAAACTTATTGAATAGGTCTTCAACCTCATTAAAAACCTCTGAAATCTTTGCTACTATCTTATCGTCCCTATCTCCTGGGATAAGAACAGCACATATCCTTGTCGCTAATACTAACACTTCTTTG
>JAYEIZ010000160.1:58833-73123 GCA_034660355.1 Nanobdellota archaeon | reverse complement strand
TATTGAAGGAATAACTCAAGGTACATATATTGCAGCTAAAGAACGTATTAATTTATATATGAGTAAACATCCACCACAATCTGTTAATGGTCAATCTACACAGGAAGTATATGTACATGAAATGGTGCATGCTGTATCTAAACGAGTATTAGAAACTGCTCCTAAACTCAAAGCACGATTACTTCGTTTACAGAAATTATCTAAACAGTTGGTAGATAAAGACGGAGGATACAAAGTATTTCTAGGAGATATAGTTAATCCAGATAAAAATGACATAACATTAGCTAAAGCACAATATGAGCATGTATTTAATACAACATCTGAACATAGAGAAATGCACGAATTTTTAGCATATACTTTAACAAATCCAGTATTAGCTAAATATCTGAGCACTAAAAAACGACCATTTAAAATAGATAAAATTACTTCAGGAAATATCTTAGATACTTTAGTACGAATATTAGAAATGGTTGTTAATACATTTACTTCTATAGGTAAACAAAGTCGTGATAAGAATATTCAAGCAGAGACATTAGTTATATTTGAACATATGATAGATGTTCAGAATAAACATAAAACTATCCTAGATACACTAGGAGAGTCTGCACGTAAGGTATTTGATAAGTCTGACGTAAAAATACGTAATGCCTCTCAGAAGGCTTATAACAAGACTATGAACATTGATAGTTCTGCTCGTCCTGTTAAATATCTGAAAGGTGTAGCAGGAGCTGCTCGTCTAGCTGTTTCAGATAGAGTATATAATGCTCATGTTACAGATGCTATGCACACAGTATTCAATAAAGAAATAATGGATACTATTAAAGAGATGCAAGGTGGTGTATTAAGTTCACCTTTAATCTTCCAGCTACTACGTACCAAAAACCAAAGAGATAAAGCTAGACAAACACATGAACGTCTAGCATTAGAACAATTTGATGCAATGTGGAAGAGTACAGAGTTTAAAGATGTTTCTGCTAAAACTAAAGAAGCTATGACTCGTGTACTATATAAAGCTGATGTATCTAGTATTGTAGGTATCAATGGATTATCTGCTGAGAAGATAATGAGTATCCTAAATAATGTAGGTGCATTGAGATTGGAGAAAGAAAAAATACGTAAGCAATTAAGTATTCCTAAATCTAGTAATACAATTCAATATGCTAATGAGCTAGGTAATTATATAGTTACTCATGATACTTATTTAGCTGGAGGATTTGATAATGCTCTACAGATACTCCTAGAGTACGATGATTCACCTAATGAGACCAGATTGCAGTTATTGGACGCATATACTTCTCTACACGCATTAGAGCGTCTTAATGCTCTCAATGCTAGAGATATAACATTAGTTAAACAGCTTGCTACTGCAGAGTTTAATACAGATAAATCAGAGAATGGTATTACAGATTTACTTAGTCATCATAGACTATATGTAGAAAATTCTGAACGTGTACTCTTTAAGAATAATCCTAGCCAAATGAGTAAAGGTTGGGTAACTGAAAGGTTAGATAACTTTACACAAATGAAAGTAGGATTTGCCTATGAAGCAGAAAGTATGAAAAAGAAAGGATACACTCAAAGTTATAATCTAACTAATGTTACTGGCAGTGAATCAGCTCCAAGTGTAATGTATATATCTACATTTATGCCTGAAGCTAGACTTATATCAGGAATGATTTCTACATCTTCAAATAAGCATACAGGGACTACTATATCTGATATGCTTAAAGCAGATCCAGATTTCCAAAAACCTGATAAAACTCCTGATATTAAACTAATTAATGATCGAGTTAAAGAGCTTATTAAAAAGCATAAACGTGAAGCTGGTAAAGTAACACCTAATACAAAACTTAAATTAAGACCTCTTCGTGATGATCAGGGAAATATAGTTGATTTACGTGTGATTATGTCATACCAAGCTAAAGAAAAACTGTTGAGACCTGACCAAGAAGCACAGAATGTATTTGCACATATGCGTTCATCTTTTGTAGATAAAGAGCATGCTCTTAAAATGGATATTGAAGCTATTAATCATCTAGTTAAAGAACAGCAAGAAATGTATCCATTACGTAAGTCTGCATTTGTTAATCTATTAGATAAAGATTCTCCATACACTGAGCAGTATTATCGTATACCTAAAGAAGTACGGGATTATATTGATCAGTTTGCTGTAAACGGAGAGTTTATGGTAAGAGAGGAAATTATACATAAAGTATTTGGATATGCTGCTAAAGATATTAGAAATACAAAGTTCTTGCAGAAAGAGGGGAATGAGAATTTACAGAGACTAGCTGGACTAGTTCAAGAGATAGTTAAAGATGTTGTAGGTTATAGTACTTTGTTGATTGTTATAGCTACACCTCCTGTAGTATTTGGTAATGTAGTAACTAATCTAGGTACATTATTATTAAATAAAATACCTATAACATATACCTTACCTAAGATGTACGAAGGTTTTAAAGAGAATCAGAGATTTGAAAAAGACAGGGATGAATATCTATTACTTAAAAGTAAATTAGATGCTGCTCATGTACCTGAAAATGATCCTCAGAGAAATAGATTACAGTTATTATTATCTAGTATGCAAAATAATAAAGTATACGATATGACTGCAGCAGGATTAAATACTCTTTTGGTAGAGGATGTTAATCTAGCTTCATCTAATGGTATACTTGATGTAGCTCATAAGCATTTAAAAGATACTAAATACATGCAGTATGCTTCTACAAAGACACCTAAAACTGTACAAGATATGGGGTCTTTACTGTGGATGACTGCTCGTAGTGCACCACATAAATTCTTAAAAGATATTGTACAATTAACTGATTTCTTAGGTAGATATGTATGGATTGAACATGCTATAAATGTTAAAGGACATACCAAAGAGAGGGCTATGATAGATGCAGTTAAAGCATTTACAAACTTTGATGAGAATTTACCTCCAATGATGGAATATGTAAATGCAATGGGTGCAGGTATATTCTTAAAATATAAATTTAGAAATCTCCCTGCTGCAGTGCAGTTGATTAAAAATAATCCAACTACAACTGCATTAGCTGCAACAGTTCAAAACTTTACTGGATTACCTGTAACAGCTAATATTGATAATACAGCACTTACTGGTAACCCTTTCCCTATGTTAGGACAAACAGATGATTTATTTGATAGAGCTATAGGTATACCAGCATATGATGCTCTTAAAGATATTTTTATGGGAGGTTAGCTTTTCTCTTCATCAAAGAATAGTATAACTACATAGTACAATGTTACTCCTATAGTCCACATATAGACTATAGGAGTAGCACACAATACTAGAATAGTAATTACCCCACTCAATACAAACAAACCAATTACTATCCCTAATACTTTTATAGTGTGTAATAAAGAAGACATATTTTAATTCTCAAATAGGTTTTTTACCATATCTAAATTAGATACTTCAGGTACTCTTTCTTCCCTATTGCTAAGTACATCTTCTAAACTATCTGGCTCTACTTCAGCTTCAGGTTCTGCAGGAACATCTGGAAATAGATCAGAAGATTTCAGAGTATGATCTGTCTCTTCTTTATTCACATTTTCTAATAGTTTATTTGCAGTATTTTCAGCTTTAAGCTTATTTGTAGCATCTACTCTAGCCTGTTCTGTTGTCTTTTCAAGCATCTCTAATTGAGCTGTATATGTACCTACTTCTTCAGGAGTTAGTTTACGTTGAAATTCTAGTTCTCGTTCATGTAGAGCTATCTGTGTTTTATTACGTCTCTTATTAGGTAGAGGAGCATAATCATACTCTGGATTATTTGCCTGTACAGAAGGTTCTTTTTGTTTTGGTAAAGATTCCTCTACTATAGGAGATGTATCCTCTACAGCAGATAATTCTGGCTCAATACTATCAGCTTCTTTTTTAAGCGTAGATAATCCTACAGAAAGAGCATCTGTAGAAGAATTGTTATCAGTTAATTGAACTGTAGTTTTTCCAGCTGTATTAACCAGTTTAACACTTTCTTGTACTAGTCTGCGAATTTCTTGGGTTACGATAGCTTCAATATCTATATTAATTGTAATATTCATATTTTTATTTATCCTTTATGTGTATTTTCTACAACAGGCTCTTCTGAAGTATATACATCTTCACAGCGTTTATTAATTATTGTTGCGGCAGCTAAATCTAAATTATCTCTAGCTCTAGTTTCTTCTTTAGTAGCAGAGAGTAAAGAAAGCACTCTAAAAAGTTTAGTGTATTTAGGTCGCTGGAGATCATCTCCATCCATTTCTATTTGCATATTAATTTTCATATTTTATAATCCTTTATGTATATATAGTGCATAATGAGCAATCATTACAGCATCCGATCTTCCATCTTTTAAACGCCCTCTAGGAGTGTGTAAATCAATAGATGGGTATGCCCGTTTAGCTATTTCAGCTACCTGTGGTTTGATAAATTTAGATCCTTTTGCATTAACTCCTACAGCTTTTTGCCATACTTTAGGGGCTACCATTAAAGGATCATCTCCTCTAGTAACAATATTAGCTATAGCATGTACAACACCTACAGCTTTACCAAAGTTGAAATTAGATTTAGCAGCTACTTGATACATAGAATGTACATCTTCTATAACTACTCTATCTATTTGCTGGTTATACAGCCAATTAGCCATATCGTAAAAAGATCGTTTATGTAAATCAAAGATTTGTATGTATGCTGGATCATTAGAATCCAGCACACACATTGCTCCCTGTGCTCCAGGGTCTATTCCGCATATTCTCATATAATATTTAGAATAATGAAGCTGCAGGAGCGGCTGCAGGCGTAGTACCCATAATACCTGCAGCAGAATTAGCTCCTGTACCTACAGCTGTTTTGGATTTATCAATAACCTTGCCAGCATTAACTTTATGCCATGAAGGTAGTGCTTTTGCTTCAGGAATATTCTCACTAATTTCATCTGCAGAGAATCCATCAGCATTACCAAAGAACTTGCATTCATTAATTTCACGAATATCATCTGTATCTACATAGTCTCCATCAGCATTCTTCTTGCTTTTGTTCTCTTTGATACGACTAACTGCAACTTGTACTGATGCACCTAGAAGATTTACTAGAACTGGACGTTCTTGTACAACATCTTTCTGCTGCTCAAAGTCGTAGATTTTAACCTGTTTCTTCTCATGAGCCATTATATTCTGCTCTAGGTTTTTGCCAGTAGCAGCTCTACATAGAGACTCGGCTGTAGAATATCCAGGCAATGGGTATTTTACACCATCTTTAGTGTATGTTGTACTATTCTTCTTAGCCTTTCCAGACCTAATATACATAGTATTTTTAAGTTCTTTTCCTTCGTTATTCTCTAGGATAATATTAAAACTAGTTGCTCCAGATTTAGCTTGATCTAGGTAGGCTAGTTTTACTTTTACTGGATATACTCCAGAATCCCAGAGAAATCCTCCAGATTTCTCAATAGAAACTTTCTTTGTATCTGTTGGTAATGACCACTCACTCATGTTTATTTCCTTTATTTAAGTTATTAAAAATATTTAGTTATAAGGGTATCTAATCCCTTTATAAAATGTTTAAGTTTTAGATTAGGTTTTACTTTAAGTACCTCATCTGCTGCTTCTTTTACAACAGAAATACCTAGCTCTGTTGCAGTCTTTGCAAGCTTTTCCTGCAATTCTATATTAATATTATGTTTCATTGTACTCCCTATATAATGAGCTGTTTTATACGACAGTACAGCTCTAACTGCGGAGAAGAGTGGGACACCGCCCACTACGTATTAGGTACTGATGAGGATACAGGGATCTCTTAATAGATATACTCTATTACGTATACCCTCATCAGAATCTTTTATTTATCCACTAAAGAATCATCCAATGTTATTGCATGATCTATTGTACGTAGATTTATTATAGCATTGCGAATATCTAGCCCAGATTTCATTAATTCTTCCCACCAAGCTACAAATAGTTCAATATCTTCTTTATATCCAAAACCTCGTAAATCTCCGAATACAGTAATTACATATCTAGTAACAGTATATATATTTGGATTAATATCTAATTTAAAAGATAATCCTCCTTCACTTCCTACAGGAGCATTTGCTTGGATAAATTTTATAATTCTTCTGCCTTCTCTTCTAATTCTTTTCTTATCAGTTTCTTCCCAATCGTCTACTCGAATGACTCCTGCAATATGCGACCATCTACTCATAATAATATCCTTTGTTATAGGTGTTTAATTACCACCAAGCATGATAGAAGAATTTCTGTATTGTTCTATTCTCTATCAATGCTGTGAGTTGTTCTATAGTGTTTTCTAAGTCATCATAATAATATTCATCATAGTCTGTGCTCCCAAAGAAAAATCCTTCTTCGGTAGGCAATAATTCTTCAGCTTTAGAATGATCTGCATTAACAAGTATACAAATACTTCTTAATTGTTTAAGCTGTTCTCTGGATACTTTTACTAGTTTATCTGTATCATCATTCTCATAACCACAGTTATTTTTAAACCATTTATGAATTTGATTAGCTTTTCTCCAATAAGCAACTTCCTTATCGTTTTCGTCTTTTAGGTACATATCTAGTCCCATAGTTTATCTCCTTTATTTAAGCATAATATTTATGTAATCTATCTATAACAAGCTGTATATCATTATCAATGTATGTCTCAGCTCTTTCCCACATTCCCAAAGGAGCTCGTACACGTTCATTCTGAGTCTCTGCAGTTAGTCTAGTAAGAAATACATGCTTAAACTGATCAAGCTTTTCATCTTCAGTAATTGTCAATAGATCATTTGTTTCGGTAAGTTTCTTTGTAGGTACTCTCTTACATGAAATTACATTCGTGAAGTAGCTCTCTACTCCTGTGTTCATAATAGATCCTTTAAGTTTAACTAAAGTTTCTGTTATCATTTCAGCTTCGTTCGCAACATCTGAAGTATGTGCTAGAAATATTACATTCTTTGTAGATTTAGCTACTAAATCTAACATAAGCGTTTTTAGAAATTGGGCATAATTGCCCCATGCTTTCATTGTATTTGTAGCTGTAAGTACACACTGAGATTCATACATATCCATTAGGAATGTAAGAGAATCTACTACAATAGTGTGTATTCCTTTCTGTTTATCTTCAGCTTGAATAAAGGCATGCTTTACTACTTCAGGAGAAGTAATTGTAAGCTCTGTAAATCCAGATTTAAATGGTAATTTTTTACCTGCTTCACAGTTAAGATACAACACTCCTTGAGGGTCTTTAAGATTCCTTAAGCACATACTTTTACCTGAAGCAGTCTTTCCCCCTACAAGAATTAGATGGTCATTAGTTGTCATATATAGCCTCCTCTATACGTTTATTTTGTTGATCTATAAGTCTTTGTAAATTCCCATTCTCTTCTTTTAATTGTTTAATCTGCTCTTCTAAAGGTAATGGCTTTTCTAGTGTTCCCCATGCCCTAGAACGAATACCTGCTACTTTGCTTGCAGATATATCAGAAGTAGGGAATGCTTCTTTTACTCTTTCTGCAATATATTTATCTGAATGGTTTGTAGATTTATATTTAACAATCCATTTTTCTGTATTTGTATTTATACATATTATATGGGTTTCTAGTAAAGCATATACAGCTCTCCTAGCCATATGATTAATAGTAACTTGAGTCATAATTTATTCCTTTATGTTTATTAATAATCAGCTAGTATTGTAGCAAATGCTTCACCACCAAGGATAATTTTATCCATAGCTACCGCTATTTTAGCTTTTTCTGTATCAGCGAATATTTTAGCTTTTTTCTCATAAGCTTCTGCTAGTTTATTTTGAGCTGTAATTGCTTTAGTTAATTTAGGATAATTAATACACCTAACTAAATCCTTTAAATCTGATTCTCTAATATCCTCTAAAGGAATTAATACTATAGAAGTATATTTTTGTATTAAAGAATATAATAGAGCAGTTTGTGCATCATCACTGTGCCAACCTATATTAGCTTCAGGGACTGTAGGATTTTTAATTTTCCACTCTGCTAGTTTTTCCTCAAATTTTTCGTCAAAACGTTTAGTAATATATTCAATCTGTGTTTTATTAATTTTCATAATTTAATCCTTTATATTAAATAGTCTTTTGTTCATATTTTTTAGCTAAAGAAGCTAAAGTACTTTTCTCTAATTGTTCACTAGATATTGGTTCATCTAGTGAGGCATTAAATGTTGTCAATGTTTCTACGATATTAACAAACGCATATCCTGCATCTATAAGAACCATTCCATATCTATATAGATGATTAGCTCTATTGCCTGTAGCTGTACAAGCTCTAAACCATCTCTCCATATTATCAGCTCCATATTTAGATAGCTGAACTTTCATTTCTTCAGATTTCTTAGTTTCAGGTATAAACATGGTAGCGTCTATAAGCTGACCATTATTATATCCAACACTTCCTGCATGACTTTCCCATTTACGTGAAATATCTTTAGTCGCTTCATCTACTGAAAAAGGTAACCAGTTAAATACATTTTCCATAAATTTAGCATGTTCTACAGGATTTAATTTAACTGTATGCGACATAGGTAAAATTAATCTAAATCTGTGTTTATCTGCAGTATGTCTTTTAGTTGTAGATATAAAGAAAGTATATTCTTCTAAAAGAACTTTCACCATATCAATGCTTGCATCTCCATCACAATCTAATATAAGCATATTAAATCCAGGAACTGCATTAGCTCCTTTACGATGACCCTGTACAAATGAATGAGCTGTATAATGCCAACCTGTAGCACAGGTCATTTTATGTAACTGATCAAATGGAATTTCTGTAGGCGTAAATCCTTGAGTAATATCCTGACTTACACTTGCAGTTAATTTATTTAAATCAGTTTCCTGTAGAGTTTCTCCAGAGAAGAACTCTATACCATCCTGTAATCGTTTCTTAATGATGATATTATTTTTATAACCAAAACTAGTTGCAAGAGTAATCATGTCCCTACGGACTGCTTCAGAGCCTTTATAAAAAGGTAAATTTTCAATAAGCTCATGCTGAGTTACCTCAGCGTCCGCATCAGCTAGATAATTAGCTAATCTATCATATGCTCCTCTCTTTTTCATTATACCATTGAAGCACTCTCCAGAGTCTTCAACTAGATTTATTGCATACTCTAAATGATCTGCAGATATTTCATTTGCCCCATCTGCAAAAGCATATGCTCCAGCAAGTTTAAGAGCTTTGTAGTATCTATGTGTCATCTCAGCTTTATGCGTGCTTAGATGATCTTTAAATTCACTTGCTCTAGTTTCACATTCCATTTGATATGTAATTAGTTTAATGGAATTTTCTTTAGATATATTCAATATAGGGTTGAATGTTCTATTAGCAAACTGTTCAAATATACGTTGAATACTTGCCATTTCTGCTGATAGAGAAGTATCTACCATTTGGTTATATCGTTCTTCTGCAGTTAGATGACGTATTTTATCATTTTTAGGGGTATACCCAAATAATAATCTTCTAGCATACCCTGTTTCTAGGAACTCTTTAAACTGCTCTTCTGTCTTACTTCCATCTAATAATGTTGTAGGTGTACCAAACATCATTAAATTTGTTGGAGTATTTCCATAAAATTCTTCACTACGAATTGATTCATTTGTATTTTTAGTTAGTTTTTGTTTAATTAATCCTATATCATATAGTTCTAGGAAAGCAGTTAATACATCAACATTAGCTGATAGATTAGAACCTACTTCATCTAATTCCAGATTCATAGAACCTGCACAAGCTAAGAGCAATTTCTCTCTCATTTGTTTAACAGCAGGAGTTGTAGCACTATCAAAACTAAAAGCTAGTTCCCCTAGTCTTTCAAAGAGAGCTTGAAGTTTCTGTTCTTGTATTTTAGCTTCATCTGCTGCAGGTAAGATACTTTGATTAGTATTAATTAAGTCTCTTGCTTTTTCCATTGCAAGAGTAGCTATATTGTCCTGAGCTTGTACTGGAAATATCTGAGCAAGGAATGGTTTCTTAAATCTAGCAACAAATTCTTGTTCCATAATATTTGTAGAATGTCCTTTACCTGCTCCAGATACCATTAGATTAAGTACATATGTATTTACAGGAATAACTCCACGATCTTTTGTAGCTATGTTACATCGCATCATAGAAGCTACTTTAGATAGATAATATCCTACTAGAATACGAAAGAAATGACGATTCTCGTTGTTTACTTTACGCACAAGAATATCTACTATTCTTTCAGTTAATGGATGGTAAGTTTTCATTGTTTATCCCTTACTTATTTATTATCTAATATTATGATTAATTTACGTATTACTTCGCCTATTATTTTTTGATTATATTTAGATAATTTAACTTCTTTTATATACTCTAAAGTATCTATACAATGCTCTAAAGATTCTCTAGTATCTTGAGATAACCATTCTTGCTTAGGGGCATCTGGGTCAATAAATTGAGGATACAAGGTAGGTTCATCATACCCTTCATATCCAGATAAAGTTACGACTAATACACAATCTTCATCTGCTCCCCAACGTAAAGCTAAAAAACAATCTTCTTTAAAATCATTTTCTCTATAAGTACAGTGTTCTGGATGGTTTGCAAAATATTCAGCAGCTTTCCTAGCAAAAGCTAATTTATCATCTTCAGGTTTATAAGTTTTCATTGACTATCCCTTTATAACTGCTAGAGGAGTTAGTTTATGTAATATGTCTACTAGATCTGTTTGTTCAGACATAACTACATCAATGTCCTTATACGCACTAGGAGCTTCATCAAGAGCCTTCTTATTACGAAGTGTATGAAGAATACCTTTTTTATCTAAAGCTGCTACTTCAGTATCTAAATTAAGATTTTTAATAGCTTTATTTCTGGACATCTTACGACCAGCACCATGAGAACAACTCATAAAGCTATCAGGATTTCCTTTACCTTTAACTATATATGAAGAAGTTCCTTGACTGCCAGCAATGATACCTATTTCATCTTTCCTAGCTCTAGTAGCTCCTTTACGGTGAACCATTACATTTTTACCAAAGTGATTTTCCATAGCTGCATAATTATGATGAATATTAATTATAGGTTCAAACTCAGCTCCAGGCATTACCCTAGCTAGTTCTTCTTCACAAACACTCATCATTCTTTTACGATTTTCTAAAGCATACTCTAAGGCAAAATTCATAGCAGATGAATATTCCTCATAGTAATGTGAACTATGAGGAAAAAAAGCTAAACCATCATCTCCTTTAACTGTAGGAATATTACTACACCACTGTTCACATAATGTCTGAGCAATTTTGTTATAGAACTTAGCTATCTGATAACCTAGATTACGACTACCTGAATGAATCATTACCCATACAAAATCTTTTTCATCTTTTTGTATTTCAATAAAATGATTACCACCGCCTAGTGTACCTAGCTGTTTCGTAATATTTTCTAGGTTATTAACTATTGGTTCATAATATGGAATTATATCAAATCCATCCCATTCCTGAGCTTTCTTATGTTTATGAAATCCTACTGGTATTCTTGAACGAATACCTCCATGATATTCTGCGGAACCTCCAAAGACTTCTTTAATTTTGTCTTGTGTTAGATCACTAGCTTTAATATTAGTTTTAACTGCACAAATACCACAACCAATATCAACACCTACAGCATTAGGAATAATTACATTATGAGTAGCTATAACTCCTCCTATAGGCATACCATACCCTCGATGAGTATCTGGCATTAGACATACTTGTTTAAACACAAATGGTAATTCAGCTAAGTCTACTGCTTGATCTATTGCACCTTCATCAGGATTATTACACCAAGATTTAACTATAACTCTTTCTGTATTAATATATTTCATCATATTTTCCTTTAATATATATATATATATATATATATAGGAGTATAAATTAGATCGTTATTTAATACCCAATAAATATACATATAGTCTTTATAGTTTTACTCATTTTCTTCATAGGATATTTTTATTTGTTTATATTGTTCTAAAGCTGTAGGGCGTATAGGGTGATATACAGCGTGAGTTATAATTTCCTGTAAATACTTTATTGCAGTAAGTCTTTCTCGTTTAAAGCAATGTTCTGTATCTTGGGCAGTTATGAGAAGATTATTAAATAAATTATTTAAAGCATCTTCGTTTAAATGTTTTATAATAAATTTTAACATATTATATTTCTCCTTTAAATTATTATAGTACTAATCGTCCTTCAGCTTTTAACTGTTGAGCTTGAGTACATAGATCTATTACTGGGCAGTATCTACAAGCTTTAACTTGACCTGGAACTGTTTTAATAATACCTACATCACCATCACTAGCTTTACGAGTAAGAGCTTCATCCATAGTACTAAAGTTCTTAGTAGCTCTGGATAATTTCGATGGATTCTTATAATACTTATAAACTGTATCTGTAGCCCATAGCTCTTCTTTGGAGCATTCAGGTAAGCTCTCTTGTGGAGAATCTTTTAAAGAATCCATGACTATTAGCTTATTCATAATCCATTGTTCAGTATCTTCTATAGACATCAGAGGATACTTTTTAGTGATTACTCTAAGCTGTGGATATGTTCTGTCTTGTCTAGCTTTTACAGCTGACCAATCAGTAAAGATAAAATTAATATTTATATAATCAGATGTAATCTTTTCAGGATTTAACCATTTATATATAGATCCCTGCAAGCTGTATTTAGCTGCATTACTATCATAGATATATCCCCAGCAGGAGGTGGATTTATAATCATTTAAAGTACCATCTAACACTAGATCGTACTTACCTGATATATTCCATCCTTTTATTTTCTTTTCGTGTCGTTGCTCTATATATACAGGTATATCTCCTTCATTAACTTTCTCAGGATTAATTTTAATCTTAGCAAATACTGTGGGAGATACTCCCCAGAGCTTTACAGCTTCTTTGAGAGCTTTAGGGTCTTTCCATGCTTTCTCACATCCATCATGTAGAGCAGAGCCCATACGAGAAGCTACTAAATCAGATATATCAATCTGTTTATCTGCAGTTTTGTTTTGATGGATTAGTACCATCTGTCGAGTAGATTTCAATAGTCCAGTTGCACTTAAAGTATTTAGACGACTATCGTGATCATAATCATCATATAGTAGAAATACAGCTAGTGCTGGTGAAATGTCGTGGATATTAGTATATTTACGCATGGATATAAGTGTCCTTTTTTGATCTAGTTAGAGCTACATACATAAGTTTAGCTCGAGTTATTGGAGATTTACATGTGTCTATATTCTTTTTATCTACGAATATAGATTCAAATGTACTTCCTTGTGCTTTATGTGTTGTACCTGCAAAGGGTAGTCTGAGATCAGCTATACTGCTCATCTCATCATAGTAATCATTCCAAAAGAAATAATCATTTGGATTCTTTACTCGGTTTTTTAGAGCTTTCATATAAGTTTTTTTATTTTCATCACTTTGTGCACAATATACTGTAGTGATCGCAGACCCTTTTTTAGGGCGATTAATACGTTTTAGACGTACTTCATATACAAGTAATTCACAACGTCCACAAGAAATTGTTGTAGGAGAGTATGAGATTATATTACATTCTTCATTATTATTTAATGCAATTTTTCCATCTCTAATCACACTAGAATTACTTATCATACGTTCATTTGGATAATATGGGAGAAGTTGATCTGAAAGCATATTTGTAGCTTTACGTATTAGATCATTATACTTAATAGAAGCTGCATTTGTAAAACAACATAGAGGGCAATTTACGTCATCACCTGCAGTATAATCTATATATTTACTTACAAATCTTTTGTAGAACTCTTCTCTATCGAGTACATGAATACCCTCTCCTTTACTATTCAATACAGTAGTTAATGTAGGTTCTGTATCACGTGTACCATTAATAAAGTCTCTGTACTCTATAGCTTTAGCTAAGATAGGATTACCTAGAGCCTGACGATGTACTTTAGTTAATGTGTATGTAGGAAGAGATCCATCAAATAAAGTACAAGTACCTTTTGTAGGTGGTAGTTGATAAGGGTCTCCTACAAATACTAAATTAAGTGCTTTATTTTTAGCTGTTGTAGCTAATACTTTTAACATTTGTTCATTAATCATTGAAGATTCATCAATAATAACTGTAGCTCCATAATTAATTTTAGGAGATTTAAGTTGTTTAATTATCTCTTTACCTCGTCTGTCGACAGTAGGTTTTAATGCAAATAATTTATGTACTGTAAGTACTTCTCTATATGTTATATCTGATACTACTTTTGCAGCTTTATGTGTCATAGC
>JAYEIZ010000160.1:0-58733 GCA_034660355.1 Nanobdellota archaeon | reverse complement strand
TAAGTTGTTTAATTATCTCTTTACCTCGTCTGTCGACAGTAGGTTTTAATGCAAATAATTTATGTACTGTAAGTACTTCTCTATATGTTATATCTGATACTACTTTTGCAGCTTTATGTGTCATAGCTGTTAAATAGTAATTATTATGAGTAGCTCTCAAAGCTTTAATTAATTCAAGTATTGTCGTGGATTTACCTGTACCAGCGGAGCCTGTAAGTACTGTAGCTGTAGCTTTATCAGGATTTTCATTAATGGTATCTAATATACCATCAACAGCTACTCGCTGATCTTTAGAAAGTGTTATTGTCATTATGTGTTTATCCTATAATGTAGCTATTTGTTTTATTATTTCTTCTTCAGATATATAATTTTTAAGTGTTATTTGTTTACTCCAGTCTTTACCAATTTCAAGCTCTGCAGTCATTGGAACATCTTTAGATCTAATTTTATCATAATCATTCCATTCCATTTCTTCTATAAGTGTATCATTAAGAAACTTAATAATTTTAGGGTCATTTCTAACTATGAAATATTCAGCATCATGTATTAGATTAACTGGTAAAATATCATTCTCTAATCCAGCTTCAATTATTCGATTATTAGTAGCTATAGCAGCACGGTTTAATAACATTCCCCATGACTGTGTAACACTATTATTTGCACTCCTGACCTCAGCAGCAGCTACATATGGAGTCTTAGAGTTACCTAATACACATCTACCTATTATAGGTGTACGTAGTCTAAGTCCAAAAGCACATTCTATATAACCATGCTCAGTCATAAATCTTTCATTATCTTTATTAAATTCTCCTGTAACTTTATACAGCTCATGGTAAGATTTATATATAGATTTAGCTTGTTCCATAGGAAAACCACTTTTTTTATGTAAAGTAAAAGCAGTTCCATTATATTGCATTGCAAACGATGGGCTCTTTGAAGATGTACGAAGTTCAGGATATTTCTTAGCTATAGAATTAATTATACCTACAATGTATTCTTTTTTAGTTATTTGTTTCATTAAATATCCTTTACTTGCAACAGTAATTACCGTTATCATCTATCCAAAATTCAGTAGCTGTTTCAGCTTTTCCAATAGCCTGTACTATATCAGGCATTTTATCTGCAAAGTATTTATGAGCTCTCAAAGAATGTGAATCATATCCATCTGTGTACACTTTGACCCTATTTGGGTCATTGCTTAGGATAGCTCCAATTCTTTCTTCTAAAGCTGCAAAATCAGCTCCTACGAATAACCACGATCCTGTTTTAAACTGCACGCAGTTATTAAGATTATATAATAATTGTTGTGTACATGCTGGGTGTTGTGTTATGCGAGTAATTATGGAATAATATTCTTCTTCTGTACAAGAATCCTCTAAATTATATAATTCAGTTAGTAATTTTTCCAAAGGTTGTTTGTAGGAGTTGATTATACATAATAATTTTTCTCTGTTGATATGTAATCCACCATCTAAATCTGTAGGAGCTACAATACAACTCTTTATCAGTTTACCCATTACACCTTTACTAGGTAGGTTTTGAAGATTAGGATCTGATGAAGATAGTCTACCACTTTGTGTAGTACATAGATTTAAACTTCCATGAAGGAAATGTTTTTCTTTCATTAATGCTTCAATGAATGTGCCATCTATTTTAGTTATCTCAGCTATACCAATTATAGCTTCCAATATTATTAAAATATCTGGATCTTTTGTATGGTTTATTAGATCTTTAAGTATTTTTCCTCCTGTTGAAGGAGCTCCTGTATCTGTTGTCTCCAGTATAGGTAACTTTAGATAGTCATGTAATAGTTTCCCTATTTGATCATGACTATTTGGATTAAAGTTTTTATCTTTAAAATCTAATGGAGTTTTCCTAATTTTCTTTAATTTCTTGTTTGCTTTAATACATTCCTCTGTACGTAGAATCTTAGTAAATTCTTTTATATATGTACTTTCTTCTAATTGTTTTAGAAATACATCATTCTTGGCTTGAAGCATTTTATGTGCATCTTGCACTTTAGAATGATCCATAGGAAGCCCTACAAGCATACATTTGAGCAGTACTGGTATGCTTGGTCTAAATATGGTAGTATATGCTTCAGAAGTCCTCTGATGGGCAAATTTTTCCCATAAATAGAATGTAGCTAGTCCATCAAGTAGATTATATTTAAGAATCTCTGCTTTACTATATTTAGATAAATCAGATGTATCTATTGCATATTTACCTATGAACTCTAAAGCTAGTTCTTTTAGTCCCAATGATATTAGAGTAGTAGAGTTCTTCTCTAGGTAAGCTAATATCATAGTGTCATCAACATTACGGAAATGTTGAAGTCCTTCATTCATACCTTTGAAATCTGATTCAGAAGACATCCATAACCAACGTATAAGAAGCTTTACATCAAACAATGCTTTATGGAAGATTAGTTTACCTGTATACTGTTCAAAGAACTGTTTGAGGTAAGCTCCTCCATTAATAGATATATCTAAAGCAACACCTTCAGATTTACTCCAACAGAAGCATATAGATATTATTGAACTAGATATATCCAAACCTGTAGTTTCGATGTCTACAGTCAATTCTGGGTGCTGAAACAACTGATCTAATATTTCTCTATCAGATCCATGTTTGAAACCATACTCTTCATAATCAATTACAAGGTCTGAACTATTATCATCATTTGTAATAGCTTTAATTCCTAATACAATTAGATCTTCATTAGCAGGTTGTCTGAATATAGATCTGTAATTAGGTACATATGCACATGTATATTTTTCATACCCTGTATGTTTACCTTGAACAGTTATACCATGAGCATCTTTTATTTTTGCACATCCAGTAATGTATTTAAAATACGGACTATCTGCTATAACTAGTTTAGTTACTGTATCTGGAATTTTAGGGGATAATTTATCTAAGTAAGCTTTACCTGTATTAGCAGGTATTTTATTATTATTATTATATAATAAAGGTAAAACTACTATAGAATCTTTAGATATTCCTTTAGCTACTAGAGGGTTTATATAATACGTATCTATGGTATCTTGATCCATAGCAGTTTCTTTGATTAGAATTGCTGTTGTTATCATTTAATCCTCCCATTCTGATAGTATATCTAGCTTGCTTGATTCAATACTTTTCCCAGTATATTCCCACTCTAAAATTTCAATAGACCCTATAACAACACCATATATACTTTCATCTGCATCCTCTATTAAACAGCACTTTCTTTCATTACGTAGCTTATACAGCTTGCCTTGTTTTATCTGTAAAGATTTAGTTGTGGTTATCATATTATTTCCTTTTATTGGGCAGGTTTATTCAAGAAAGTCATCATATATAATTATAGATTCACGATCATAAACAATATCTCCAACTTCTGTTACTAATTCATTTAACTCAGTTAGAGTATTTATATCAATAAACCATTGTTTGTTTTCTAAATAAGCTTTTTTACAAGGTTTTGGTGAGTTTGTTAAACCTCCAGTACTTGCTCTTAATATTTCATATTTCATCTTTATTTTCCAATATGTCTAATATGAAATCTAAATAATCTATAGTTTCTTGTGTTTCTTCAAATAAGTTATTTAATTCGTATTTATTTGCAACGCTCATCAATCCAATTAAGGCAACCTTAGTTTGTTTAAGCGTTTGTGTAGCTAGATACAATTTATTTGTACTCATTATTTATCATCCTTTTTACAACACAAATTCAACAAAATACTTTCTATGTCTTTTTCTACTTTATCTTCGTATACTTTAACCGCATCTTCAAGAATATCACCCCAACAATGACAAACAACCTTAGACGTGTCATTAACCATTTGTTTATATTTTTTACTATCTTTTTCTATGAAATCGCTCATTATTAATCCTCCCATTCTGATACTATATCGAAAGCATTATTCTTAGAACAACTAAGCTTAATAGTTCCATCTTCTTCCCACAACATTATACCAGTATCATTTTCCACAATACCATACCAATACTTGGATAATTTACATTGATGACTAATAAACGCTTTGCTTCCACCACGTAATTTATACAATTTGTTTTGTTTTATCTGTAAAGATTTAGCCATGTTTTCCATTTTGAAATCCTCTTCAAATTTAGAATAATGTTCATCATAAATTGATGGTTTATCTTTTTTAGATGCAAGAGTTTCTTTATACTTAGTATGTTGAAGATGTTCGGTAGATGTTTTTCTACAAATTTGTTCTTGTGCAATCATATCTTTTATATAGTTAGACGTAGGTAGTTTGCTATGTAATTCTTTTAAAACATGTTCAGCTATACCATAAGTCGATGGAGCTATTTCAACAGGTGAAGAGACTTCTTTTATAAGATCGGTATATTTACTATTAGATCCTTTATAATTACCTTCAGTATCATATACGACAACATTATATGTACTTGAAATAGGATCATAAAACTCAACTAAAAAGTTTTTATATAATAATTGCGTACATAAACATTTTCCAATATTTTCGTTTTCATCTTCATAATATTTACCAATTTTTATTTGCATGATTTAACTCTCTTCTAAATAAATAGTTTCACCTACTTTTGCAGGATCTGCATCTGAATTACAGATCCATAAAATAGGATAACCTACTTCACCTACATCACTATCTCCATATAGGTCTGTAAAGTATATTAGAGCTTGTGTAGGATGGTCATTGACATAATTAACAACTGGGTGGAATCTTGTACCTCCTCCGCCTATAAATTCTAGCTCAGATATTCTAGTGCTTTGGTCTACTTCATGAATATGATTAATTTTAGTATCACAATCTATGATAGTCATTCTCTCTGGACAGAACGTATCTTGGATGTATTGAATTTCACTGAGCAGTTCTTGTACTGCTTTATCACTTACAGATCCACTTGTATCAATAGCGAAGGTTAGATGTGATAATCCTCCATCACATCTGCTAGGAAGATACTCTTTATATCTTCTATTACGTCTGTTCCAATTAAAATCAGTCTTTATAGTATTATCAATAAATTTGTGTAGTAACTGTTCCCACGGTAATTTAGGATCAAGTAACTCATCTATTAATCGTGAGATTTCTTCAGGTAATTCTCCTGGTTTCTGCCCTGCTAATGTAGCTTGAGTATTGGCACGTACAATAGTAGCTTTAATATTTTGTTCTGATACATTTTCTTCTGGTGCTTCAGTTAAATCTTTCATCATATTTTCTGGAGTTTTAGGCATAGCCATGAGAATATCATATACTTGCTCAGTAGTCATATCCTTATACTTCTTATCTACTAATCCTCCAGGAGGTATTTTAAAACGGGAACTAGTAAGCATATTATTAATTACATAATCTCCTGCTTCATTATATCTTTCAGGATCTTTACCTTTTCCACGAGATAAATGTAGAAAAGCTATATGCCAACACTCATGAGCTATAAGTCCTACAAATTCTGGAATAGATAAATCTTTTATAAAATCTGGATTATACCAAATTTTATTTCCATTAGTAGCTGCAGTAGATACTTTATCAGATATGATATGTTTAATACTTAAAGCTATTGTAGATATAAATACTGATTTAGACATCAGTTCAATCTTAGCTTTAAGTAGTTTAGTTTCTAGGGCATCAAATGACATTAGATAATATCCTTTCATTTATTTAAGATTTATCTCTCCAAAGAGATGCTCCTTCATAGTTAGCATTTCTTAGATTTGCTTCTGTAAAGTTTGTTCCTTTAATATATGTACATCTAAGGTCAGCATCACGTAGATCTGCATAACTAAGGTTAGCTTCTACAAGAATAGCATTTTTAAGATTCGCTCCTTTAAGTTCTGCACCTATAAGATTAGCTCCTGTAAGATTAGTATTTTCAAGATTTGCCTTATTAAGATTGACACTTCCCCAAACAGCAAACTCTATACATTCTTTAAGACTTTCAGCTTCTGCTTCAAAAAGAATTTTTCCATTAATATCTTTTATTTTATACGTTTTTGTCATTTTAATAATTCCTTTATATAATCTTATTTGTATTTTCTTTTCCTTCTGGGTAATGGATATGTACTATACCTTTTTCGTAATTTGTTCTTACAAAATGAAGTTCTATTTCATCTTCTGTATTAAGAGCAGCTGCAAATAAATCTGTTTTTGATATAATATCTTCTGTAAGTTCTACTTCTCTAACAGAATTATATATTTCTTGTACTGTTACATGTACTTTTGTCATTTTAATAACTCCATTTAATTAAATTAAAGTGCATGCTCTATGCAATATTGAATACATCTTTTCCCTTCTGATTCAGCATTTTCTTCTGTGAAGAATCCTCCACAATCATCAATAACCTCACCCGTCTCATCTTTTACAATGTAGCGATAGAGTTCACCATTGCAATAATTTGAATAAGCCTCAATTTCATGAACAAGTTGTATTAAAACTTGTTTCCGAATTTTCTTAGTAATGTTTTTTATACTAAACCATTCACGTATTTTTTTCTTACTTACATAAATATACCCAAGTAATCCTGAATCCCATTTACATGAGAACCCTGTCGTGTTAAGAGCTATACTTGAATGCTCATACATGTAAATTGGCAGGTAGATATAATTATTGTCTACAAACCTTTCCATTACATTTTCATTATCTAGTTCATCACAAGACGGATATGCACCGTAACAGTCTCTGTTATAAATATATGCAATGAAGTCTTGTATCATGCTACCTATTTCACCCCAATATGGATTGCTTTCTCCCTCATCAGACATACTATATTTACCATGACTAGCTACTACTGTACCTAGATTATCCCACTCTCTAGGAGATTCAAAACATTCACATGGTTTTATTTCTAATGTATATTTAGTCATCTAAAAATAACTCCTGTAAGATCTGCCCCTGTATAGGTTGCTTCTTCAAGGCTTGCTTTTATAATCTTAGATCCTCTAAGATTAGCATCTATAAAATTAGCTCCTTTAAGATTTGCTCCAAAAAGATTTACTCCTCTAAGATCAGCATTCCCAAAATTAACACTTTCAAGATTTGCCTCATATAGATTAGCTCCTCTAAGATTGGCTCTTCTAAGGTCAGCTCTATAAAGATTTGACATTGCAAAATAAGCTTCTTCAAGATTAGCTTCATAAAGACATACTTCTTCAAGATTAGTATTTTTAAGATTTGCTCTTGCAAGATTTGTACTATGAATATTACTTCTTGCAAGGTTTGCTTTTCTGAGATTTGCTCCTTCAAGTTCAGCATTTACAAGATAAGCTCTTTCAAAGTTTACTCCTATAAGATTAGCTTTTTGAAGTTCTGCTCCATATAAATTAGCTCTTTCTAAGTTAGCCTCTCTAAGATTTGCTCCTTTAAGATTAACACATCTAAAGTCAGCTCTTTCAAGATTAATTCCTTTCTTAACTGCAAGCTCAACACAGTCTTTAAAAGTCTTAGTTTCAGCTGTAAAAATCATATTATTATTTATATCTTCTATTTTATATTTAGACATTTCAGATTTCCTCATCATTATCTATTGAGTCTATATGTGATTGAAGTTCCTATAACAATACATGCAATAGTATCTCCGCCTCTTATATTCCCCACATCTTGGCAAGTTATAACAACCTCATTATTAGATACTTGACGACAAGAAATCTCACCTGTACAAAGAGTTCTAAACATTACTGGAGTTCCGAATGTGATTGATTTTCCAATAACATTGCCCACCACAGTTTTGATATAAAGACTAATATCTATATCTCTATAAACTATAACGACTTTATTATTGTCCGATTGACAGCAAGATATGTGTTGCATATTACCGCACACAAATATATGAGGTTTTCCGAAGGATATAGAAGTACCTGAAATTGTGCCTACAACAGCAGTTCCATAACCTCCAGTTTTGTCAATTTTATACACTATCATAATTTTATGAGCATCTACTTTACAGCAGGAAATACATTCTGCCTGATTATTTTCAAATACTTTTGGGATACCATTCTCAAATGTATATGTTTCTTTTATTTTTTCTATATCACCATTATTAACTAGGGCTATAAAATCCATAACATCCTCCCCAACCCCAATAAAATTGTTATAAAACTTAGTGTATGCTTTGAACAAACTTCTTACGAATAAAAATAGTATAAGAATATAAAGTCCTAGTGCGAATGCTCCGAATATGTATGAAATCATTTTATTTCTCCTGTTAATACACTTTTGATGCGTTATTTATCTGCCATACTTTAATTTCAGGATATTCTGCAAGTGCAGGATTTTTCTTATGAATATCTTTCAAAGTAATTAACTGAAACTCTATAGGCAATCTATCTATAGATTTGAATATTGTAGATATATTTTGAGGAGTAGTATTACTAGCTAACATAGTAGTAATTGCATAAACTTCACTAGGTTCTATAGGTATTCTCCACAAAGTTGGTGTATGAAGTATTTCTTCAATAGTAGGTAGGTTTCTAAATATTTTACAGTATCCTGTAAACTCTACAGCTGCACCTTCCCCAATCGTACCTGCAATACGTATCTGTGTCAGGTCATCTATATCTTTTATATCTTCAATTATTTTAGAAACGAACTCCCAAGTTCTGGGACTTGGAAAGGTTACTTCAGTAGATTTAGGATTAAACTTATGAAGTATTTCAGGTTTGAATTTAATAAAAGAAATAATACGATTATCTATATTATTCTTATATGCCCAATCTATCCAATCATTATGATCTACATACAGTTTATAATGTGTGAGCCTAGATGCTGTTGCAGTAGACATTGTATTCACAATAGCTTTATCTGTGGTTAGATTACCTGCAGCAACAATACGACAGTTAGGGTGTAATTTATGTTGATATACAGCTCTATCTAATATCAGTTTATAACATGCTGCTTCAGTTTGTTTATTACCTGAATTAAACTCATCCAAGAATAACAACCATCCATTATATCCTTTAGGGATAGGGTCACCTTCTAATGGAAAGTATTCTGGCACATGGAAAGTCATACGTCCTTCTGGAGTTACTCCAGGAAATCCCTGCATGTCTACAGGCTCACATTGACTCACACGGAGATCAATTACTTTGAGACCATACTCTTTAGCTATTTGACGTATACAATCACTCTTTCCAGCTCCAGGACTAGATACTACCATAGAAGTGATATTCGCTTTAAGATCTGCTATGAGAGCTTGTATGAGTTGTTTAATATTAACTTCAAACATATTATGTTATTCCTTTATTAATTTAGCTAATCTGAATATATTCATTTGTCGTTTAACTTCGCAAATATGATTTTCTTGAATGTTTGTTATGGTATCTATTTGCATTTGAATATCCATACCATTCTTTGCACAATTATCCCCAAATCTATAATAACGGCATGCAGATTCAGTGCACTTATTTACTACAAAATACTGCATTTAACTGTCCTTAAAAACTAGAGAGGGTTAAGTGATTAGAATACTGAAATCTTAAGTATTGAGGTTATACATCTACTAATTTATTAGCTGAGTTACCTATAGTTTCAATATCTGTAAGAAGTACCCAGTTATTATTTTTCATACTAAAATCTTTTCTGTGTTTCGCTGTACGGAGCATTATCAATTCATTACTACAATCATTTTTAATATTCATAATCCTAAAATAAATTAACTTATCATTCTTTTTAGCAAAGCCACTGGAGTAATAATACCCTTCAGTGATTTCAATATCTGTGAAGCCTACAGTTTTTAAAGCTTTCTTTATTAAAGCCTTTTGTTCACTATAAGCTTTTACTGAATCTCTCATTTTAGTTATTCCTTATATATGTTTCCATCCAATAGGAGTATCTTCAGATAGATAACTATCTAATCTATCTAACCAATAACCTCTTTCTTTTATAAAAAAATATGAACGTATAAGAGTACCTTTACCTATACGAGTATCTTCTTGTTTATAATCTGATCCCCAATTAACAGGTATATGTAAAAGAATTTCTGTCCCATCTTTAGGTGCTGTATCCATAGGTTGCCATGCGTTAGAGTTTATTTGATCTCCCATTTTAATTATCTCCTTCATAATCTATTTGATACTGTGTACCTTTAGTCCAAGGATTCTTTGTTATAAAGTGCATTACTCTGTTACATAAATGGTAACCTTCATTAATTACTAATCCGTCATCGGTATCTACAACTGTCCACACATGGTGAGGATCTTGTTTTCTAATGAAATCCCATTCTGAGCTATAAGGTTCAAAATAATCTATCTCTTCATTATAAATAGTATTCTTTATAGGGAGAAACTCTTCTTCCCATTCTTTGATAGTTAGTTCTCTAAACATTTTAATTATTCTCCTTCATAATCCGTAAACCTGCAGAAAGATACTGGTACTTGTATAACCTCACAACAGATTTCTTTACCACATATAGGGCAGTTTCCTGTAGAATCTGCCCACTCATCATAAGGAAGGTCTTCATAACATCCAGGGCAAGTAAATAATGCCCATGCTCCATGGTTTTCACAAGAAGTTGATAATGATTTATTTATCTTAGATTTATTTGACATATCAATCATCCTCCAATAATTTATTTTGTATCATGTATTGTTCACCCTCAGTCCAAGGGTTCTTTGTTATAAAATACATAACTTCACTATATAAATGGTATCCTTCAATAACTACCAGTTGATCACCTGAAACTGATCCTGTCCATATGTGGTGAGGGTCTTGTTTGTTAAGGAAATCAAAATCTTCCTTATGTGGCGGTAAGAGAGTATTAAATATAGGGATAAATTTTTCTTCCCATTCTTCTATAGTTAGTTCTTTACGCATAATTTTATTCCTTATTTCTATCTAAATATCTTTGTTTATCTTGCCGTGAATTTAGCTCTAATTCAGCCTCATTAAAGTTGATATACTCTACACCTTTGAGAGCTTCTTTAGCTTCAGGTGAGTTCATTTGTTTAAGGGCTGCTTTTGTAGCTATACCTTTATTAAATATATAAAATCCCATAATTTTATTCCTTAAAATATTATTTATATAAACTGTATATAGAATGGGTAATCTGAATCATATGGGTACATAATTTTATTCCTTATAAAAAAAATAAGCAGACCTCTAATTAAAGAGGTCTGCAAGATAGTATTAAGATAGCATGTATTCACTTTGTAAGATTTTACTAGATAGATCATCAGTATACTTCGAGTATGTATAATTACTATCTCCAGTAATTTCACGAAGTATATGTTGTAATAGATCCATGTCAGCAATTTCAGCTACAATAGTTCGATACATATTAGCTACATCCTGTAAATGGTCAGGACTAAAGAGATACGCATCATGGATGTGAACTAACTGAAATTCACATCTTCTAACCATTTCTCTAGCTATATAAGCATCCACCGAATGACATATGTTAGCTCCGAGAGATCTATAGTTATCTGATGGAGTTTTAGAGTAATATCTGAAAGGTATATCACCTAAATCTTCATCTTCAAGCACCATGTCATGATACTCTATTACAGGCACTATAACTTTATGTCCATCAGGCATAGTCCATGAATGTTCTGTAGCTGTATCATCCCATGCACTATTAATAGTTTCTAGTACATCCTGAGCTCCAGAAAGTAATCCATCTAAACTATCATAGAACTCTTCTAATTGTTCTTCAGATAACAATTTCTTAGGAGTAGCTTTACTGTTATAGCAGTAGGTCATTAAACATTTCTTGAGTGTTTTACGATTAACCTTAGTATCCAGTTTATCATTCATAGCTTTCACCATTTCAGAATAAACATCTACTCGTGTAGTCGGGTCAATCATATTAGTAAATTTAGCTGTATCAAGACAACCTGATAAAGCTGCCATTATTTGAATACCGCTACTTGTGGCATCAGCTGACATCATATACCCTGATTTCTTACTCTGTAGAGCATCATTAAGAGCTCGTACAGCTTTACGTCCTAGAATAGGCTCTTCCCATTCTACAGTACTAAAATCAGTTATACTTTTAGCCCACTTGATACGTTCTGTCCAAGTAAGCTTATCTTTACCAGCATGACCAGCTATAGCTATATATAGATTATCTATATTAGTTATCATTTCTTTATTAGCGAAAGATAATAAAGCTTTACTGTACTCATCTGACTGGATATTCAAATGGTATCCAGAGGAATAACTACGTCCTCTAGTGTCATATCTCCATACAAAGTAGAACTCTTCTCCTAAGTATTTATTAAGTACTTTTAGATAAGGTTTCTTCTTCATATTATGATTAGTCTTCTTTTCAAACATATAAGTATCTACATCTATTTCAAAAGGTACTTTCTGTAACTTATTGATTACATCATATGCTTGATACTTATTATGTTTACCTATAGATTTACCTAACATAATATGTTGGTTTTCATGTACCCATCCACCGTCAGTATTACTATTCCAATCTCTTGGAATAACTTTCATTGGTGGAAGAAACTGTAGTTCTTTAACTCTCTTACGAGTTATTTTATCTAGTTTAAAGTTAGGGCAGACATACCATGCTAAGTCTTCACCTTCTTTACGAGAATCTAAATGATACAGATCAGTAAGTTCTGCACACATTTTAACTATATATATACCTTTACTAAAAGCTTTTACTTTATCAGTAGTACAAAGCATTCCTAACTGCATAGCAATAGATTGTATAGGCATGTCTCTATCCTCTGAGAAGAGCAAGAACATGAATAGATCATATGCTTGGTCAATGGTATCAAAATCTTGAATACATCGTCCTAGAGCTCTTTTAACCGCCCTAGCGTTAGTGATAGATATATTACCTTCTAGTTCTTCTTTCACAATACGTACACCTTGTCTCTTAGACCATGTAGTTTCGATGTTGTATTGATCTATGTAAGCTGAATCAGCCATAATTTATTCCTCACTATGATAGTAAATACAGAAATGGGAAGCTAATGCTTCCCATGAAATTAGTTTAATTATTGATAATATTCTTCTATTAAATGTTTAATTTAAATTCATTGAAATAGGTGTCCCAATCAACTAATACTCTATTTGTTAAAGATATTTCTGATAGATTGTCTTTACTAAACTCATTTAGTATATGGTTTACTTGAATCTGTGCGGATATAGTATTATCTGTGTATGTTTGCTGCATTTTCATTCCCCTGATTAATGCGTTGGTTTGTTAAAAGAATAAACTCTTGTTGAGATTGTATTCTTTGTTTAAGTACTACAACATGTTTTTCTAAAACTGTTATAGACGTATGTTGTATATCTATAGCTATAGTAAATAATAGTAATAAAATAATTATACAACATACAAATAGATTATTAGTTGTCTGATAAGACATATACTTTCCTTAGATAAGTTGATTAAATAAATCTAAAATAATAGGCAGAAGTAAACCTATAAGAAACCCAAAGCTACCTAGTAAAGCTAATAGTAATACTATTATATATCGTGGATACCCATAAACTCTAGCTTCTGTTTTCTTCTGCCATTGGTTATATGCTTCTTGCTCTAATAAGCTAAGGTCATCACTTTTATAGGGATAGCCTGCTTCTCGCTCTATTCGTCTAAGTGAATTAATTTGGCATTGTAAAAGAGTTTCTTTATTCTGTTGGTTTTGTTTGGCGTTCATTTGATTATCTCCTATAATCTACAACTTTAACAATAAGATCTTTAGATTCAGCACATTTAATCATATGCTCTGTACCTTTAGACTTTCCATCCCAGAAAGCTAATAGATGCGTAGCATTATCAGCCATACGTACATTACGTTTGTATCCAGCACTACGTCCTTCTTTATCCCATAAAGCAGGATAACGTTCAACATTGAACTCACACTCTTCAGCAAGCCTTAGACCAAGTATATCAGCTCCTTTAGCCATACCAGATATAATAGTTATATCTTTATTGGTAAGTTCTTTAGATATAGTTGCTTCTATCTGATGAGTGAACTGTATAAACTGATGTTCTAGCTGGTTATAGTCAGTGAAGTCTCTACCACCAGCTATAATTAATTTAATTTTAGTCATTGATTTATTCCTTTCTCTATTTGATTTGAGTCCCGTGCAAGAATAGCTCCTTCAAAATCAGTTCTTGCAAGACAAGCTCCTTTAAGGCTTGCTTCTCTAAGATTTGTTCTACGGAAATCAGCCCTATAAAGATTAGTTTTATTAAAGTTTGTTCCAAAAAGGTTTGCTCTTTCTAAATCAGCTCCTATAAGACTAGCTCCCTCAAGATTAGCTTTGTAAAGATTTGCACCACAAAGCCAGCTTCCATTTAGACAAGCTCCTACAAGCTCGACTTCGTTAAGGTCTGCTCTTATAAAATTACTGTCTATAAGGTTTGCTTCTATAAGGTTTGCATATTCAAGAGTAGCTCCCCTAAGAATAACTCTTTCGAGAATAGCTCCTTCAAGATTAGCTTCATTAAGATCAGCTCTTTCAAGACTTGCTTTATATAGATAAGCTCCTTTAAGTTCTGCACCTACAAGATTTGCTTTTTCAAGGTTTGCACTCTCGAGATTAGCATCTTCAAGGTTTATCTTCTTTTTAACAGCCAATTCTACACATTCTTTTAGAGAATTTATATCAGCTTCAAAGAGAGTTTTTCCTTTAATATTTTTAATTCTAATCATATTTATTTCTCCATTAGTTAAACTTCTATTTCTTCAGTTATTCTAGGGTTTAATAGTATATGTTTTGTATGGGTATAATTCATACAAACTATTTCTCCATAAAGCTTATCACAGAGTTGACAAGCTATTCTTGTATAGTGCCCGTTAGATATAATTTTTCGTTTAGTCTGAGCAACTTTACTTATATCTTTATCAGGTAAATTCTCAAACCAATGAGCTGTAGCTATAATACGTTTATGTCTCAAGAGTACCTCCTTTAGGAAACTCACATAGTTCTTTCATATGTGTTGGATAGACTTTAGTATCATCAGTGATATAAAACCCACTACCATGTTTATTAGTATTATCTTTGTACTGAGCAATATACTGCCTATCATTTGAACATACATGATAATATTTATCATGCACTATTGCGTAATACTCCACAGGATGCCATTCAGAGAGCTTCTGTAGTAAATCTGCAGTATCATGTAAAGAATTAGGGAAAGAGCACTCCTCGTCGAGTATAACCGCCATACGATGTAGTTCTTTAATCATGCTTGAATGTTTCAAAACTTTCCTCCTTCTGGGATCCATATAGTTTCATATATGCTAACTTTTTAACTTGCTTATAATCTTCAAGTCCTTGCATTCTATGTTTAAGGAATGCAAGCTCCTCACATAATTTAATATTTTGCTTAGAGAGTATTTGTATGTTATTTTCAAGAGATGTAATCTCTCTTTGTGATCTCCTATCATTTTCTAAGAGCCTCTGTAATACAGAGGCATTATCCTGCAATTCTTTAGTTATATTTAAATGTTTCATAATAGATAACATAATTTATTCCTCACTTTCTTAGTTAAAATTTAATAACGTAAAACCTGATACTGTATACTCAATCCTTGATGAATTGTATCAGTGTTAGTGTATTGATTTAGATCAATATAAGCTGTATCAGGATTAAAGTTCTCTAACCATTTAAGTTCTTGATGAATGTCAGTAGGATGTACTTTTATAGTAATTAAAGTAGACTCTTTTTCATTATGTAAATGTACAATAATAGGTGTTACAGATATGTAACTAAATGCAATAGAATTAGTAGAATCTATCCGTCCTAACATATGGTTTTTACGTGCAATAGGTGAATCATCCATTGAATAAGGTACAGCACATACAGATATACGTACTGGATTATCTTCTATTGAGTCCATATAACTTATAGGAGTCTCAAGATCCCTATGTTTAAGATAAAACTCACTAATAGTTAATATATTAGTGTTTAGTTTATCGAAGAATTGTCTACATATATCAAGAGACTTTCCTTCAATCCGTACACGAATATGTTCACATAATAAGTGAGAAGTTAAGTGCATAGTAAGCATATTACTACAACTAAACCGTTCATTTATTTCTAATCTAATACAACGACAATGATAAGGTGTTTTCATAATTCATTTCCTTTTATTTGTTTAATTTAAAGTTTAGATCATGTATTTCAAACAAAACGGACTTATATATTTTCCAAAAGTCGAGTGCGTCTTTACCGTCCATTGCTAGAATTTCTTTATCAGTAAATTCTTTCCATTCTTTTATAGAATGACTTTCATGCCCAATTTGAAAAATATCTTTTGTGATAGTTATAGTATAATAGTTAATTTGAAATGTTATTATCTCTTGGCTATCACCTTTAGTATTGCGGAAGTTTGCATGCTGTAAATTAGCATTTTGGAAGTCAGTATTTCGTATGTCAGCTTTATGTAAATTAGCTTCATGTAAGTTGGTACACCACAAAATAGCATTCCATAAATTAGCTCTATATAAATTAGCACGTTGTAAATTAGCCAGTTCTAAGTCAGCATTCTCTAAATTAGCTTCTCTTAGATCAGTATTTTGTAATTTAGCACCCTCTAAATTAATGCTTTGTAAATTAGCTCCTATTAGGTTTGCTCCTATTAGATTAGCTTCTTCTAAGTCTGCACAATGTAGATCTGCGTTATATAGATTAACTTCTTTTAAGTTTGCTCTTTCAGCATCTATATCTCGTAAAATAGCTCCATGTAAATCAGCTTTATGAAAGTTAGCTCCACGTAAATCGGCATTACGCAAATCTGCTCCTTGTAGATTAGCACCTATCAAGTTTACATTCTCTAAGTATGCACTCACTAAACTAACTTTTGCTGATATAGCTAAAATAACTGTAGTTCTCATAGTATCGCTATCATTCTCGAATATAATTGCATTAGTATATCTGTTTCGTATCTTCATAATTTAAGTCCTTTGTTTGAGGTTAATATATTAGTTATTTAGTCATAGAGATATTATGTAATTCATCCTGAGCGTCTTCTAAATTATGCTTAGCAATATCTAGTGCTCTAGTAAATTTACATTCACTATTTTTGACTAAATTAGTTTCAGATATTTGGTACATTTCCTCAATGATATTATCTACTAATTTGACGAGAAACTCAAATTCACTTGCAGGTTTATAAAATTTACTCATAGTTCATTTCCTTTATTTAATATATTGATAGATGCACTATCCTAGTTAAAACTTAAATGAGCAGTAATACATTTAAGTATTACTGCCCATGATTAGATTAGTCGATAGTGAGATATGTATCATCACATAAGATAGTACCTCTTACATCAGCACCATATAATTTAGCACCTTCTAAATTAGCATTTACCAAGTTTGCATCCCATAAGTGTGCACTCCGTAAATCAGCTCCTCTCAAGTCAGCACCCTGTAAATTAGCATTTTGTAAGTTAGTACTGCGTAAATCAGCTCCTCTTAAATCAGTATTACTAAAATCTATGTCTTGTAAATTAGCATTATATAAATTTACATTTCGTAAATCTACGTTACATAAATAATCTGCTCCCTGCAAGTCAGCATCTTCTAAAGATACTTTTTGTATTACAGCTAAAATAACAGTATCTCTCATATTTCTACCGTTATTTTCAGTTAAAACTTCTTTCGTATATTGATTTAGAATTTTCATCGTTTAGCTCCATTAGTTATTAAATAGTTAATAGGTAATAGTACATAAATGTACTATTACCCAATCTTAAAACAGTTCGTTAGAACATTGCTACAACATCTTCAATACTAGTTGCCATTGCAATAGTACCAGTCTCAATAGCTTCTTTGATACGTGGCACATCTTCCATATCTAGTTCAACTGTACCATCAGCAGCAGTTATAAAACCCATAAACTTAATCTCACCTGTACCAGGTACTGTAAAGTTTACTTTCAAACTGCGACCAGTAGTTTCACCGATAGAAGTATCTGCATTAGCAAACATTCTAGTTACAACTGCAGCTGTTAGCTTACCTGTGAACTGCTCAGCAGTTTCAAAGATAGTATCAGCATTACCTAAGATAAAACGATCACGTTTATATTTAGATTTATCTGCCTCTCTAACATTGTTAGAAGTAGAAGTAGATGTACGTTTAGTAAATTTGTTATCAGACATAGTAAGATCCTTTCTATATGTCAGGTTAAATGTAAGATGAGTATATATATATATATAAACACCTTAATAGCCGAAGGCTATCACCAGAACATACAGAAAGGATTTATAAGAGGAGTGTATAAATATAGAGATAAGATAAGAATAATCTAAATAAGTAAATGAGAATTTAAGAGATATAAATAAATACATAAATATCTTAGAGCACTATATTATTGTGTATGTGTTATGTGTAAGAATATAAAGGAACCCAAGATGCTTAAATCTTGAGTTCCATTGTATCTACATAGCTGGTAGTGCATATTTATCTAGTTGTGATTGTAATTCTTCTTCAGTTATTTTATGCTCTTTTAACAGCTTAGAATGCTCGTTACAAGCCTGAATCGCTTGAGCCTCTCTAAGAGTACCTGCAGCTATACGTGCAGTGCCTACAGCCTCATCTACGGTGAGTGCAGCCTGAGCGACTGCTGAGGTGATTGCGTCTAAGGTGAACAGTGATCTTATTACTGAAGTTCCGAACGCTTGTGATATTCTCATAATGTTATTCCTTTGTTAGATTAGTGGATAGAATTATCCTATATAGCCAAGGGCTTTGTGTATTATGGAAAAGACACCCATAGTTAGTTATAGGGGGAGGGTGGTTGTTTAATGTAGTCCTGCGGACTATAAGTACTGAACCCATACTTAGAATTAAAATATACCTTAAAGCTTTTGGATTATCACTATTCTTATCTTATATTAATAATAAGCTAATACGCTTATCTTATTAACTATACTATCTTATATTAGTATCTTAGTTAGTTAAGCTTAATAAGGAGTATTACTTATATTATATAAGTATATAATTATATTATATATATATATATAGGAGTATATATGGAGGAATGGGAAACAAAGGGTGATTCCTTAACAGGATCTTAGATGTTTAATTAGTACCTGTCAACACCTTTCTTAAATAAAAATTATAATAATTCTCTATAGGGTTTTACTAATAAAAGCGTTCTTTCACACTATCTTTGAAAAATACACATGAGATGTAGGAAGAGGGAGGTTGTTATACAGATTAAAATAAATCTTGACTTATGTACTATAATGATTAGTTTAGACACATTGATGTCATGGAGTAATTAATGTCTTATCTATCTTATATTAGTAAAAGCCCTACTGGGCTGATTAACAGATCAGCTAAACTAATGTTTATTAATGCAGCTCTGTGTATAAATAACCAAAATATAATTAAAGGAACTCCGAAAGAGTTACAGGAGAAATTTAAGATTAATTCTCATAGTTTTGAAGTAGCTATGCAGGAATTGAAGCGTAATGATTTAGTTAGGAAATATACTAAAACTGAGTATATGTTTAATCCAGATTATATGTGTTGGGGAGTAACTGCAGATTATAAAGTTCTTAATCATATGTGGGAAAATCAGACAACTAGAGGACTACGAAAAATTGAATATATAAAAAAGGTTACAGAGACACCAATTAATTATATATACGCATTAGAGCGTCCTCCTATTATGTGTACCTCTAGTAAAGCTAGAGTTCTGATACTAGATATTATTATATACATGGGCACAGATAATTTGTTTAATAAGAGTAAAATAGCAAAAGCTATGGGAATGTGTAATAGGACTTTTAATAAATACTGGAGAGAATTAGTTACAGCTAATCTTATAGTTAAATCTGATGAAGCTAAAATATGGATGATTAATCCTAGATACTTTAAGCATCCAGAAGTAACTAGTATGAGTTTGTACAAGAAATGGGGAATATTAGATGGGAAATAGTTTAGTTAATTTACCAGATAATGGTGTAGATATTGAGACTACAGATTATATTACTAAAGAAATGTTAATAGGTTGTTTACCTGATAAACGTTTCCGTAAAGCTGTAACTGATGATGTAGTTAATCTAATTAACTCTGAGACTGAATCTGAATTACGTAGAGTATTTAGAGATAATGCTCTTAGTTTCAGTGCAGTTCTTATGGGAGGAAGGTATTCTCTTACAGCATATATCAATGCTATTAAGTTTGTTTCTCTAAAGCTTATGGGAGATAAACACTCTACAGCATATGCTAAAGTGTTTCCTGATAGGTATCAGAATCTTGTAGCCAAAGGGACTACTACTTCTCAGATTGCTTGTTTTGCAGATGGGTATGCTAATAATAGTTTAGTTATTAAAATACTAGAGCAAACTATTATACCTACCCATATTCTCAATGCGGGGATATATCAAGATGCTATTAATACTCAAGCTAGTTTAATGATGTCAGCTAAAAGTGAAATGGTACGTCAGAAGGCTGCAGAGTGTTTGATTAGTAATTTGGCTGCTCCTGTAGCGTCTAAAATAGAAATTGATGTAACACACTCGAATGATGTGATTGATGACCTGAGAGCTACTACAAGAGCTCTGGCAAAGCAACAGAGAGAACTTATTCAAGGTGGGCATGTGAACGCTAAAGAGATTGCTCATAGTGATATTCTTAAAAGAGCAGAGCCTAAAGTAGTTGATGTGGAGTTCACTGAAGAGGTGGAGCCTGAACCAGTAACTAAAGAATCATTTTTTGATAGTATAGGAAAATAAGATGAACATAAAAGAAATAATGAATATTCTTCCTCATAAGCCTCCTTTTCTCATGGTAGATAGAGTGCTTAATATAAACCCATCTAAAGACATTGTTGCAGTTAAAAATATAACTATTAATGAATCTTGTTTTCAGGGACATTTTCCTACTGAACCAATATTTCCTGGAATGTTAATTGTTGAAGGGATGCTACAAACAGGAGGATTATTAGCCTCACAAAGTGTAAAATATGAAGGTGCATTTGATAGTGTATTTGTAGCGACTGTAGATAAAGTACGTTTTCGTAAACCAGTTACTCCAGGAGATCAATTAGTATTCAGAGTATCTTTACAAGCATGTAGTCTTAAATTAAGTAAGTATGTAGGTAAAGCTTATGTTGATGGGGATGTGGTAGCAAGTGCTACATGGACAGGAGTAATTAAGTAATATGTTAGCTGCTCCTGTTAAGAAATCTGTAGATGATTGGTTAAAGGATATAGATTATTCTGTAGACCCTAATTATGTACCTAGTGAATTTGCATTAGAGTTTATTAGTTTTATTAAGCTACTACATGGAGATACTCCTACTGAACATAAATCCCCTGTAATCCACTATCAAATGTTAGATAATATTATAGGTAAAAAAGAGAATATAGCTAATATGTGCTCGAGAGGGCTTAGTAAGACTACATTGTTAGCAGAGTATTTGTTTCTGTATATAGCCGTATATGGGGGTATACCTGGATTTGGGGATGTAGGGTATGCTTTATATGTTTCAGATAGTATTGAGAATGGTGTTAAGAAGATGCGTTTGCGTCTTGAAAGACAATGCGAGAATAGTGAGTTTCTAAAGAAATATTTAAGTGATTTTAAATTTACAGATATTCGATGGTATTTCAAGAACGCTAATGGTAAAGAATTTGTTGTTACTGGGCATGGTGCAACTACTGGTGTACGTGGTACACAGGAATTAGGTACTCGTCCACAGTTAGCTATATTGGATGATCTGTTAAGTGATGCAGATGCAAAGTCTCCTACTATTATTGAACGGGTAGAAGATACAGTTTACTCTGCTATTGATTATGCTCTACATCCTAATAAACGTAAGGTTATCTGGTCAGGTACTCCATATAATGCTAAAGATCCTTTATATAAAGCTATTGAATCTGGGGCATGGTATGTTAATGTGTATCCTGTATGTGAGAAGTTTCCATGTACTCGAGAAGAGTTTAGAGGAGCTTGGGAAGATAGGTTTACTTATGACTATGTTTTAGCTCAGTATAATAAAACTAAGCTTGCAATTAAACTAGATTCATTTAATCAAGAGCTAATGTTACGTATTATGACAGAAGAAGAAAGATTAATTACAGATAAAGATATTATGTGGTTTAGTCGTGATAAACTATTACGTAATAAAGGTAACTATAATTTCTACGTTACTACAGATTTTGCTACATCAGATAAACAATCAGCAGACTTTAGTGTAATTAGTGTATGGGCTCTCAATAATGCAGGACATTGGTTCTGGGTAGATGGGTTCTGTAAACAAGCTCTTATGCCAGAAACTATTGATGAGCTCTTTAGGTTAGCTCAAATATATCGACCACTTGAAGTAGGTATAGAGGTTTCTGGACAGCAGGGAGCATTCATATCTTGGATACAAGGCATTATGATGGACAGGAATATTTACTTTCCTTTATCTAAAGGTAAACAAGGAAATGACTTTGGTATTCGTCCACTTAAAGATAAGATGAGTAGATTTCAACAGAATGCTGTACCATTATTTAAGATGCAGAAGATTTCATTTCCAGAGGAATTGAAGGAAGATTCTATACTTATAGAGGCAATGGATGAATTATCATTAGCTACTCTTAAAGGATTTAAGAGCAAACATGATGATTGGCTGGATACTGTGTCAATGCTTCCAGAATTAAATTCTTGGAAGCCAAGTGAACTTTCTGTTCCTGATGAAGATGAAGAAGCGTATAGTGGTGGTATCTGGGATAGTGATGATTCATCTATTGAAGATGACAGTTCTTACTTTGTATAAAGGATAATAAAATGAAAGTGTCGGAATATATAGAATTTTTAAGAAACGGTGAAATTAATACATTACCTATATCTGATGTAGGGGATATGTCAATTAACCCTATTACACCACCTACAGCAAAACAATTAGCTAACCAAGCAAAATGTATAAGTTATATTAATCTAGCTAATCTAGCTGTACATAAGAAGTTTAATCTACTTAAAAAAGAATATGAAATAGATAATCCTTTAGATGGTGAAGAATATAAACTACCTTCTGATTTCATGACTCCAATATCTGCTCATTATGCTGTGGATAAGACTCCTATTAGTATTAAAGATACCTCAACCAATATGGTTTCTGATGTAGATACTGCTGTATCTATTCTTATAGATGAACCATATAAAGCTAGAATTAAGGGTACAGATAGTTTAGCTAGACCATTAATTATATTAGTTTATGCAGCCTCTCCTAAAACAATTATCAATGCTGCTACAGATTTAAAAATATCTGCAGCATATACAGATGCTATTATAAACTTTGCAGCATACAAAGCTCATACAGTTGTCAGTGGCAGTATCCAAGATGTAAACAATACTTATTACATGAGATATAAGGCTAGCTGTAAAGAAATTGTAGAGATGGGTTTACATGGAAATAACCAGATTGAAACTAATAATAAGTTGATAGATAATGGATTTGTTTAGTATTGATTTATGTAGATTGACTCTCTTTATTAAAGCATTATATAGTAAGTATTATTTGCATGACCTATGCTGAGAAACACCTCTGAGAAGAGTTAAATATGGTCTTTTCTATAGTTATATAGATTAGGTGTAGCTCTTCTCAGATTAAACTATAGGAGAGTATTATCGCTTTTTACGATACAATTAATCTAGTAGCTGGAGATGACAAACCAGAAATTACACTCACTCTCCGTGATTCAAATACTGCTGCTGCAGGTGTTAATTTAGATCCAGATGACCCAGAGACATGGTTACCTATAGATCTTACAGGAAGTATAGTTAGAGTTCATTTTAGAGCATTGGGTTCTAAGACAATACTTGATACTATTACCTGTACGATAATAGCTCCATATACAGCAGGTGTGTGCTTCATGATATGGAATCCTACTACATTAGATGTACCAGCAGGTACATATGAAGGTGAGATATTTATTACTTATGAAGACGGAAGTATATTAACTATCTTCGATCGTATGAAATTTAAAGTACGGGAAGACTTCTAATGTCAGAGTACCGTGCAACAGTAAGTATACATTATCCTAAGACTGAAGCAATCTCTTCACTTAACTATAATAGTAAGAATCGTAAGTTTAGAGAAACTGTAACAGTTTCAGATATAACTATACTTTCATTCACTAAAAACCTTACTGATGTAAATACACCTAACGATGTATTATCTTTAATGGTTACAAAGAATCTTGTAGATAAAGTAACTACTGTAGATAATCTTTCAATAACTATAAGAGGTACAACTATTATTGTAATTGTACCTACTTCTTTGTTGAATGGGTCTCCGCTCAACACACGTACATTAAATTAATTGGAGTAATTAAAATGTTTAATAGTAAAGTAAAATCTCGAGGAAGAGTAGATATTTACCTCAATGGTGTACATGTACGCTGTATAGAGAATATGGTAGTAACTACTGGGCATGAGTTCATTACCTCTCGTATGAAAGATGCTACAGCTGATGTGATGACTCATATGGCTATTGGTACAAACACTACTGCAGCTGCACTGGGAGATACTACTCTCGGTACTGAAGTAGCTAGAGTTGCTTTGAATGTATCTGGAGGTGTTGTGAGTGGTAATACTATTACTTATGAAGCTACATTCCCTGCTGATGTGCCTGATGTAACTGATCCAGATAAAACTCCTGTTACAGAAGTGGGACTATTTAATGCTGCTTCAGGTGGTACAATGTTAGCTCATGCTATATTTGCTGTAGTGAATAAAGGTGAACTAGATCCAATGACAGTTAGTTGGGTAATTACAAACGAGTAAGAGGTGCTAAGCTATGCCTGTTAAATTTTCAAATAATGCAGCTACTTTTATTATAGGGAATATCACAGATACAGATACATCTATAACAGTAGATAATGTATCTGGGTTCCCTGCTTTAACTGCAGTCGATTATTTCTATGCTACCTTACAAGAAGATAGTTTTCATGAAATCATAAAAGTTACAGATGTAACTGGAGATGTTCTTACTTGTGAAAGAGGTGTTGATGGAACTGCTGCTCTTGCATTTACAAGTGGATCTGCACTAGAGATTCGAGTTAATACAGCTATGTTAGCAGACTCTTTTAGTGAAGCTAGTATTCAGAATGTTGATATAGATTATCTTGAGGAAACTGCTACAGGTGGTGAAACCTATGTGGATACTTCATTTACATTAGCTCAAGATACAAAGAATATTGCTTGTTTTGTAAATGGGTATAAAAAACCAGATAGTGAATTAACTCGTACTTCAGATACTAGATTATCATTCTCTACTCCATTAAATAATGGTGATATTGTAGAAGTTAGATCAATGTCATTTAAACCTACAGCTGTAGGTGAGGCAATAGCTGCAGCAAACGCTTCTAGTGTTAGTGCTATAGCTGCTCAATTAGCTGAAACTAATGCTGAGACTGCTGAAACCAATGCAGCTGCAAGTGCAGTTGATGCTGAAGCATCTGCTAATAATATTGTAGTTAATTATCACGAGGAGGAGGCAACAGGAGGGGAAACTTATACTGATACACCTTTTGTATTAGCTTCGGATTTAGATAATATAGCTTGTTTTGTGAATGGGCACAAAGAACCTAAAAGCAGACTTACACGCACAAGCGATACAAGATTAACCTTTGGAGAAGAAGTCCCTGTTGATAGTCAATGCGGTGCTTTGTATACAGATGATATTAATCTAAACTGGGGCGGTGGTAGTTTACTAGGTACTGCTTTGAATGGAGCAGTAATTACAGGGAACTCATTAGACCTTACAGGAGCTGTTTCAGGTAGAGGTTTAACATATTCTGGAAGTGGTAATATAGATAATGCCCAAATTGGTTGTATTAGGTTGAAAGTTAATCTTAATTATTCTGGCATTCCAGCGACAGCTCAATATTTTATCAGTACAACAAGAACAGGAGTGAGTAGTTGGATTAGTATTTATCATTACACAAATGGATATGTCAGAGCTATAGCTTATGATGATTCTGGTAGTTTAATAGGTGAATCTTTATTTTATTGGAATACGCCCGTTGCAGGTACTACTTATGAGTTTGAGTTTAATTATGATTTTACTGCTGGGGCTAGTAGGTTCTTTATTGACGGAGTTCAAAAGGGTTCTACTATTACAGGGACAGGAACTAGAAGCACCTCGGTTGATTTTAAGATTGGGCAATTTTATGGTGGAGCTCAATCTCCAGACTTTTTCTTAGAAAACATCATTGTATTTGATGCGGTACAACATACAGCAAACTATACACCTAATCCAACATTCCCTTATGAGTTGGCAAAGAGTGATATTGTAGAAGTACGTTCTACATCATTTAGTCCTACTGCTACAGGAGAAGCTGCAGCTAGTGCAAGTGCAGCAGCTCTAAGTGCTATTGCTGCATCAGATAGTGCTACAGACGCAGAGACAGCTCAAGTAGCTGCAGAGACTGCTGCTGGAAGTGTTGATAATTTCCAGAGACATGTAACAATAACAGCTGATAGTGTTAATAGTATTTTTGATATTGGTATAGTTTTACCTACTGTAGTAGATGCAGTATTCCTGAGTAGTGTTCAAAGTAAATTCTCTGTAGCATTTACAGGTAACTCTGTAGCAGGTATAAAGATTACTGATGGAACAAATACTCTTGTAACTTCTGGTATATTGAATATTATAGATACAGTATATGAACAAGATGCTTCTGGAAGTACTATAGATATTAAAGGTAAAGTATTGAAAGCTGAATTTGTAGAAGCAGACGGAGTTACTCCAGCAATACCTACAGCAGGTAATGTAAAGATTATAGCAAAAGGGTAATCTATTATGAGTATTATAAATCATAAAGCATCAGTAATACTTAAACCAAATAGTTTAGTATTAACAGATGACGAAGGAAACTTCGATGATAGTGTTAAGTTAGCTATGAATATTGAAGCTGACACTAGTGGATTACTTAAAGTACTTAAAAGAGAGTTCTCTAAAGATACTCCTAATGGTACTGAACTTGTTACAATACCTGCAGATTCTGTAGTTAAAGCTACACAGATACGTATAGGTACAATATACGATTCTGTTGCTCCTAATATACAGATAGGTACAGATGCAGATCATTCACTATTAATGGATATGCCTACTGCTTTCTTAAAAGAAGCACAAGCGTATAAAACTGTCAATATGTTGGAAATTGGAAATGAAACTATAATTAAGTTTTTCCAAGATATTGATGGAGCTACTGATGGAACAGGGACGTTACTAATCAGCTATATTTAAAATTATACAAGGAACATATTTATGACTAATATAAGAGAATATGATATTAACGGTTTAGCTACCGAAGTTACATTAGGTATTGGAGGTAATGCTCTGAAATCTGTAACTGATGGTATTGAAATACGTAATAATGCTGGAGATGCTTATGCAGATTTCAGGGCAAAAGATCTACAAGTAGTAGATGCTCACTTTACAGGTGATGTATCTATTGATGGACAGTTTTATGGTGGTGAGATGATTGTCATCCCAGATAAACAGTTAGAGATTGCTGCTAATACTACACCTACTACAACTACTGGAGATGGTGGTGGTTTTATGGTAGTTACTGGTGGAGCATTAGCAGGTGGTTCAGCACAGGGTGTGCCAGGAGCATCTGTAACTGTTGCACTGACTAATGTACAAGCAGCTACTTCCAGATTTGCTAATATTACAGATTCAGTAGTTGGAGCTAAAAACATTGACCTTACTTCAGGTGAAACTGGTACAGGAGTTGCAGAACTAATTGCAGCAGTTACTGGACTAGGTGCATCATGGGCAGCAGATGTATTAACAATAACCTCTGATGGCGGTAATATTACTGCTTGTACTGTTAATAGATATACTGGAGAAACTTTACTATTTGATGATACTGCAGATAATATAACATCAAGTAAGACTTTGAATGTTGAGACAGGTGAAGGTTTTGCTATTGATGATACAGTTATTGTTTCAGCTTCAGTAGCTCTCTCAGTACCTTATGGTGGTACTGGTATTAATACTGCTACAGATCATGGAGTTATTATTGGCTCTGGTACTGGAGCATTATCTGTTACTGCTGTAGGTGTAAATAATCAGGTACTTACAGGAGTTAATGCAAGTGATCCAGTATTTAGCTATGTTACAGATCTATATGATGATGGTGGTGATTTAGTATTTGAAACAGTAGAAGTTGCTGACCAAGTCAATCATCTTAGATTTACTCCATCTGCTACAGGTAATGTGCTTACCTTAGAAGCAGTAGGTACTGATACAAATATTGATCTTAAACTTAATGCTAAAGGTACAGGTGTTGTAGAGTCTGACTCAGGAATGAAACTGTCTACTCTTACATTTGCTGCTGGAGCTACTGTAGATAATATAGCTACTACTGTAACAGATGTTGATGATGAGCTTCCTACTTGTAAAGCAGTAGCTAATTATGTTGCAGCAAATGCTGGTGGAGTTAATCGTGAAGCTACTGTTACTGCAGATAGTGTTAATAATACATTCAGTATAGGTAGTGCATTACCAGTACCTGCAGGGAAGATTAGGCTTAGTAAAGCTGTTGTTAAAGTAGGTACAGCATTCTCTGGAAACTCTGTTGCTGGTTTGCGTATTACAGATGGTGTAAATATTCTTATACCTTTTGGTGTTATTGATACTTCAGATATAGTATACAATCAGAAAGGTGGTATGTGTTTAACCGACATTAAAGGAGATACATTAACTGTTGAATTTAGAACAGCTAATGATGCTACATCTGCTATACCTACAGCAGGTACTTTAGAAATTGTTGTTGAAAATACACAAACATGATTTAACTAGATTAGGGAGTAGTCAATTCTACTCCCTAGTTAGAGGAGATTAATTAATGGATAGATTAGGTAGTATTGGCGGTCATTCAGGTACTAATAGTGATGGCTTTCTAATAGGTACAGGTACTCTATGGACAGGTACAGATGCACCTGCAGATGTTGATGGTGTTGATGGAGATTTCTATTTCCGTACAAATGGTACAATATATAAACGTTTAGCAGGAGCTTGGACAGAGTTTGAAGGCAGTGGAGGAACACCATCAGATAATAGTGTAGATTTAACTAAACTAGCTCATACTTTTGGTAACAGTAAACTACTTGCTACTACAGATGCAGGAGTTCCAGAATCTATAGATAAAGCAGCCTCTGCTACCCACGCAGGACTTATTGAAATATGTACTGATGCTGAAGCTACAACAGGTACAGATGAAACTAGATGTATTAATGCTAAGCAATTAGCCGCTGCAGGTGGAGGAGGTAGCAGTACATCTACCGTTACTCTTGCAGATGATGTTACTGTCGGTGATTTCGTAGCTGCTGTTAATAGTGGTGATATTGAGAAAGTGAAAGGAACAGTATTTGAAGGAGGTACTCCAGTTGTCTTTGAGAGTGCTGATACAAGATATATCTCTTGTTGTAAAGTGGATACAAACAAAATTGTAATAGGTTATGCAGATGGTGGAAATAATGGCTACGGTACTGCTATAGTAGGCACAGTTTCAGGTACGTCAATTTCATTTGGAAGTCCTGTAGTCTTTGAGAGTGCTCTTGTAAATTATACCTCTTGTTGCTTAGTGGACACTAATAAATTTGTGCTGTGTTATCAAGATGTTGGAAATAGTGGCTACGGTACTGCTATAGTAGGCACAGTTTCTGGGACAGGTATCTCATTTGGCTCGCTAGTAGTATTTGAGAGTGCTGCTACATATTACATCTCATGTTATCAGGTTGATACAAACAAAGTTGTAATAGGGTATCAAGATTATGGAAATAGTCAGTATGGAACTGCCATTGTAGGCACAGTTTCTGGAACAAGTATTTCTTTTGGAACGGCTGCTGTATTCGAGAGTGCTATTACAACTCATATTTCTTGCTGCCAGGTTGATACAGATAAAGCTGTAATAGGGTATAGAGATGGTGGAAACAGTAATTACGGAACTACTATAGTAGGCACAGTTTCAGGTACGTCAATTTCATTTGGAAGTCCTGTAGTCTTTGAGAGTGCTAGTACATCTTACATCTCATGTTGTTTAATTGACACAAGTAAAATAGTAATAGGGTATAGAGACGCTGGAAATAATGGCTACGGTACTGCTATAGTAGGCACAGTTTCTGGGACAAGTATTTCTTTTGGAACGGCTGCTGTATTCGAGAGTGCTAGTACATCTTACATCTCTTGTTGCTTAGTGGACACTAATAAAGTTGTGCTGTGTTATCAAGATGTTGGAAATAGTGGCTACGGTACTGCCATTGTAGGAACTGTATCAGGAACAGGTATCTCATTTAGTGGAAGTCCAGTTGTCTTTGAGAGTGCTAGTACAGAATACATTTCCTGCTGTCAAATCGATACTGCTAAAGTTGTGCTGTGTTATCAAGACGAAGGAAATAGCGATTACGGAACTGCTGTTGTAATGACTACAGAATCCTCTAACGCTGCTGATTGGATAGGAGTTGCTACAGAAACTAAAACAACAGGGCAGTCTTGTGAAATAAATACAGCAGGCGGTGCTGATGATAATCAATCAGGTTTATCTGTAGGTGAAGATTATTACTTAAATGCAACAGGTACATTAGGTACAACTGGTATTGCTTATGTAGGTAGAGCTGTTGCAGCTGATACTATTATTCTTGAAGGAGTTACAGAACGATGAAGATAATTAGAGAAAAAGAGAGTAAGAAAGTTCTCTATCTATTACAAGATACCGATGAGGTAATCTTAACAGATAAAGGAATGTCTAAACCTTTAAGAGCGTTTGATATTCGGATAGCTACACACGAAGTCATAGAAGATATAGCTAGTCCTGATATATGGATAGGTGGAGGAACTCTGTCTTATGATACTGACTGGGGTATATCTAATCAGACTATGTATGATGAGTTTATGCAAGATAGGTTAGATAAAGCTAAACAATCCAAACTATCAACAGTATCTAACCTAGCTAAAACAGAGTTAGACAAAGGACTTGTACGCACTGACGGAACATTTTCTATTAGTGAAAGTTCTATTAGTTCAATGCGTAACTTAGATGCTTCAAGTGCTACACCTACTTGGTATAGTAATGACTACGTTAAACATACGTTTACACCTGATGAGTTTGATAATTTAATTATTGATTGTGTAATGAAACATGAAAGTATAATTAAAAATAAGCTAAGTCTTAAAGGTGAAATTACACAAGCTACAACGATTGAAATACTGAATGCTATAGATCTAAATGGAGGATGGTAATATGCAATACAAGACAGTAAATACACTTACAGCATTAGATGAATCTACAGATTCTCTAATACCTGTTAAATCAGTTAGAATACGTCAACTAGTTAATTTATCTATAACAGGTACATTTGCTGGTACAATAGCTCTACAGAGAAAATTTCGTAATACTGCTGATTGGTTGACTACAGATACATTCACAGTACCTACAGAGAGTTCCTTTGAAGCTACAGAGCCTAATGTAGAATACAGATTAACAATGGAAGCATACACAAGTGGTAGTGCTGAAGCTAGGTTGAGTTATTAATATGTTAATGTATGAAGATCTAACTGATAGAGAGAAAGCTCTACTTAGTCAGTTTACAGGAGAACCTGAAATATGGTTTAAGAATCGTGTTATTACCTTTGGTATTGAATCAGCACGTGCTATGCTTAAAGAAAAGATAGGTGAATAATGTGTAAACAATGTCCTCCAGATATGCTTGAACGAATGGTTAAGCTTGAAACTATTGTTGAGAATAATACTAAACTATCTCAAGAACGCCATGTCGCAAGAATTGATGTTGAAAAAGAACATCATATGGTTATAATGGGTTCTATGGAAGCTCTAAAGAAAGCTCTTGCAGATAAAGAGTTGGACAAACGTTATCCTACAAGACGGGAGTTATACGCTTCTCTTGCAGGAATATCGGCTTGTTTTAGTGCATTTATAGCCTACTTTAAATTTATTAAATAAAGGATAATATTATGGAAAATCTAACCCCTGAACAAATCGCATTTATTGCTCTTGTAGTTAGGCAGATTGCAGAATTTACAGCTAAAGCTATTCCTGATACAGCAACAGGCTGGAAAGGTGTAGTTCGTAAGATCTGTAAAGTTGCAGCTATCTATATAGTTAATAAGAAATAACATGTCGTTGCTTCGACTGTTTGCCTCCGTGTCTTCAATAGTGGAAACATTACTGAATGTATGGAGGCAACAAAGTATTAAACAACGTGCAATTAAGGAGTATCAAAGTGAGCAGGAAAACATTACTCAGGACATTATTGATAATATGCCTGACGAACTTCCTAAACGCTTGCTCGATGACTACGAACGTAATTAATACATGCAAGTTGCTCCCAGTACGAATAAGCTCAAGAGATAAGCTTACAGAGGGTACTGAGCATCAACTGAAACAATTAAACTATTTTTATGAGGAATACTGCAAATGAATGATATAAAAAGTCCCCTTACAGGTAAAACACTATTTACTAAAGAAGAACTTCAATGTAGAGCAAGTGGTCAGTATAGACTAGCAAAAGGATTTGTAGATGCTCTACAGGCTCTACGTGTAGAGTTAGATGAATCTATGTATGTATCTTCTTGTTGTCGTTCCACGGAGCATAATAAGACTGTTGGTGGAGCACCTGGAAGCTTTCATATATGCGATGGATCTGATGGATGTTGTGCAATAGATATATCTATTAAAAGTAGTGCATATGCAGCAAAGCTAGTTAAATTAGCTCTAAACAAAGGATGGTCTGTTGGAGTATCTAGTAAATTTATACATTTAGATAGACGTACAGATTTTGACAGAGAACAGAAACTATTTGGATATTAAACTATTGACAATCATAATATAAACATATAGATTAATTCTTGTTTACATAAGTACTAGTCTATTTCTCCATAAAAGCCCTGAATTAACAGGGCTTTTTTAATGGAATATACTTAGTTTAGCGGTCATCCCCACTACCTTTAATAGTTCCATTGATTTTACGTTTAGATAGTTTCTCAATATTAGCGTTTGCCACTTGTTGAAGTGTGTAGCCTGATTGATTAGCTATATCTATTATATTTGATATAACAACTACAACATAATGTAAAATAAGTGTTTCCTCATCATTAGGAATTTTTAGCAATTTAGAAACATTTTTATTGAGTTGTTTAATATACTCAAAAGTGTTTGACTTTATAACTCTATTTGGTAACGCAAATTCTTTAATGTTTATATTATTTTCATAACAGTTCATCGTCAGATAAAATAATACGTCTCCAAGCTCACCTAACACTAACCTGTCATATTCTTCCTTATCATAATCCCCTCTCAAGAATTTTTTATGCTTTCCTGCAACTTCTCCGACTTCTTCAATCAACCCTAGTTCAGTTCTCTCAAGTGCCGTGTCGTCTCGAATCCAAGTATTGAGACACTTATTTGTATGTTCTTCAAAGTTCATATTATTTATCTCCTACAGTTACTGTAATTCGTTCATTGATTTCACTTTGTTTACCTTTATTAGCCCAATCTATAGGACGATAATATCCCATTACTTTCTCCCAGATTTCAGTAACTTCTCCACAAGTAGGACAAGTTGCGTGTTTGCCTTTAATATACCCATGAGTTTTACAGATAGTAAATACTGGAGAAATTGTAATATATGGTAGTCTTGTTTTATTGCATATTAGTTTAACAAACTTCTTTGCACTTGCTCCATCTATCTTTTCACCAAAAAAGAAATGTAGAACTGTACCTCCAGTATATTTAGTTTGAAGACCTTCTTGTAGTTCAATAATCTTAAATGGGTCTGATACCTTTCCTACAGGTAGCTGTGAAGAGTTTGTATAGTAAGGAGCATCTGCTGTACCAGATTGTATAGTTTCATTAGGATACATGCTCTGATCTAGTTTAGCAAACCTATAACAAGCACCCTCAGCAGGTGAAGCTTCAAGGTTATACATATGTCCAGTACGTTCTTGTATATCTATTAGCTTATCTCTCATAAAGTCTAATACTTTAAGACTGAATGCTTGACCTTCTTTAGAGGTAATATCTTTACCTAAATAAGCTAGACACATTTCATTCATACCATTCACTCCAATGGTAGAGAAATGATTTCTAAAGGTACCTACATATCGTTTAGTGTATGGATACAGATCATGCTTTAGATAATGCTCTAATGTTTCACGTTTCTTTTCTAATGAACTTGTAGCAATTTCCATTAGATGATTTATACGACTAAAGAAAGATTTCTCTTCTTTATATAGTCCACCAATTCTAGCCATATTAAGAGTAACTACTCCAACTGAACCTGTTTGCTCAGATGCACCAAATAGTCCTCCACCACGCTTCTTGAGCTCATTTAGATCTAAAGACAATCTACAACACATGCTTCTTACATCTGATGGATCCATATCTGAATTAATAAAGTTCTGGAAATATGGAGTTCCATATTTACCTGCATACTCAAAAAGAATATTAGATATTTCACTATCCCAGTTAAATTCTTTAGTAATATTAAACGTAGGGATAGGGTATGAGAATACTCTACTGTTACCATCTCCAGCTAACATAACTTCAAGGAAAGCTTTTGTTAGCATATCAGCTTCTACTTGCAGATCTCCATAAGTGAAGTCTACTTCTTTACCTCCAACTAGTGGTTTAATATCTTTCAGATCATTAGGGCAAACTAGATCAAATGTTAGATTAGAGAATGGTGTCTGTGTTCCCCACCTAGAAGGTACATTTAGATCAAAGATAAACTGTTCTATTAATTGCTTTATCTGTTTATATGTAAGCTTCTCTACTCGTACAAATGGAGCTAATAGAGTATCAAATGAACTGAATGCTTGAGCACCAGCCCATTCATTCTGAAGTGTACCTATAAAGTTCACCATTTGCCCTAGAGCACTAGAAAGATGTTTAGGAGCTTTACTGGAGATCTTTCCAGGAATACCATTGTAGCCCTCATTTAAGAGGTTTCTGAGGCTATGCCCACAACAATACCCTGCAAACATATCAAGATCATGAATATGTATATCTCCATTCTTATGGGCTTGACCTATAGATGGTTCATATATTTTAGTCATCCAATAGTTAGCTATATTTTTACCTGTTGTGTTTAGTATCAATCCACCTAATGAATATCCCTGATTAGCGTTTGCATTAACTCTCCAATCTGTTCTATCAAGATATTCATCTATTGCTTCTATATTATTGTTTGTCATTAATTATTCCTATTTAAATTATTTTGGGTACTTAAGGTACAGGTATATTTAGTTCCTGTACAGTTTAATAACTATCTAAATCTGCTATCTCAATTAAAAAATCTTGCTGTTTATCTTGATAAAAGAACTTTTCAATCATACTATATAACGATTGTTCTGGTATTATATACTCCCAGTCATTATATCTTCTATCATGAGTAAGGACTTTGACACGAATATTAACAATATTTATAACATCTGCATCAGCATTTACTACATCATAAGTTATTTCGACTTGAATATCTGCAAGGATTTTACCTTGCTCTAATAATTCAAAATTATCTTCATGAACTATTCTCATATTATTTTATATCCTATCCTGCAATTTCAAACATAGTTTTTAAAATCATCTCCATTTCAGGATTTCGGAATAGTTTCTTAACGTAACTCCTTGTCATACCATAATGATAATGATTAGCCTCTACATGTTCATTAAGTGCTTTTTCAGTAAAGAAAAATCCGACATCTTTCCAATAGAAATTAGAACATACTTCTTTAAATTCATCTTTATAAAGCAATTCACCGTCTTCATCAAAGGCAACTTCTTGCCCGTCTTCATCAATTTCACTATTAGCAAATAGTTCTTTATACTCTTCTTCTGATAAAAATATTTCATCATCTACATTGATATATTCAACCATGCAATTAGAATCAGCATAATCGTCACTAACTGCTACTGTATATCTTTCCTGTAATATAAACATATATGGGAATGATGTTATTCTATTATCCTGTTCTTTGTATTCTTTTACGAATTTCTTAATCTTATCAATATTCATTTAATCTTCCTTATTTCTATTAATCTCTTTTTCGTATAATTAAACACCGTTGTCTAATAAGATGCCCAACTAAAATTAAGTCAGGGACAAACCAGCCGATAACCCAAATCCAAAATAAAACCCATTCTGGAATTGAAGCTAAAATCAAAGCAATAGCAGCACCAAAGATTAAGTTAGCATAAAACCAAGCTAATTTTGATTTTTTCATACTATATACCCTCTTTTGATAAATTCCTTTCTTAGGGGTATCATAAGCTGTCTCATACTTGGATGAGCTGCCTTTGCACACCTTAAATTGAATATATGTTCCCAGTGAGCTAAAGTTGTCGTACAGATAATTTCTGTCTTTAGCCCTATAGGTAACATATCACGAGCATCGTCTGGCTTAGCTCCATTCTGTATCATTGAAAAATATGATGTCTCTGCTTGATTACAACTGACTTCCCATTCTCTGAGTCTGTTTAGTTTTTCTTTATTGATGAGGTGTTCTGTTTTAATATCCTCATCTAACCACACTGGTCTAATTACAGATATTTCACTACCGAAAGCCTCACTAGAATAATTACAGTAGCGAGTAGATTCCTGAGAATACTTAGCTTTAATCACTTGCTCATCAGGAAATTTATATCCTCTATGTCTTACTAATTCATGAGTGAATCCTCGGTTACAGATAAATTTAACTGTTACATGGTGCTTAACTCTAAGTTTTGGGGCTAATAATTCTTGTTGCCTAGTATAACTTTTCCATTGGAATAAGTCTTTTATTTGTTGAACTGACTTTATCTCAGGGATTAAAGCTACAATATCATCAAGGTTAGTGCTTTGAAATTTATGTATAACACAACTTGCATGTTCCAATACGGATAGATGCCCTTTCTTAATAAGCATCTCAACAAATTTCTCTGCTGAAGTATCAGTTATTTTATCTTCAGATTTATAACAAACCCTTCCACATCTTTCGATATGTTTAATAGGATCTTCCCAATCCATTATTTCAAAGCTTGGTTCAATTATTTGCATTAGTTATTTCTCCTCACTTTGTACATACCATTTGTGTTCGTTTTGAAAGTCTCCTGAAAGTCTTGACGGATCTGCTATCACACCTTGAAGAACTAAACTTTCAACTAAACACTCTTCGATTTCATCTTTAACTGTATCTTTCATCTGTATATTAGATGACATACATTCTATGGGGACTTCATCCCCATCAAGATCTATAGCTTTAATATTCTGTACACTTACGATTTTTAATTCACTATGGTAAACTACTTTAGCAGTTATTTTCCATATAGCTCCCCAGTAATCCCATGATATAGTGATATTATTATTATTATCATTCAACATTTATCTTACTCCTTTAATGTGGTTAATCTATGAAGATACCATATAGCTTTCTTGATGGATTCAATTCCATCTTTATGACGCTCTCTCCAAATGTATTTAATAACACATCCTTTTAAGTATCCTCTAAACTCTTCTGGTGTTAGTTGTGCTTCCATAGCTTCAATACATTCGATAGATCCATTAGTATAGTGGCTAGGACTATTAACCATATCTTCTGCAGTTTTTTTATCTGATAATGTATTAGCTACTTGCCAGCAATGTTCACAATGAGCTATATACATATCATCACCACCAACAGTAAATTCACTATCTAAGTCTACTAATTTACTTGTATGGGTACTCTTATTACCGCACTCGCATGTTCCTGTAAGAGTGTATGATTTATCTGCAATTTCTCGTAATGCTGTAGGGGTATCAAACATAGTGCCTTTCCAAGACATATCAAGACCTTCAGTTACAACATTTATTCCTTGAGCTAATATATGTTTAACTAGTTTTATAAATGCAGGAGTATCTGTAAAGAAATGTACTTCGCTGAAGAACATTGTATCTACTTTCATTCGTTTTAATGCAAATTCTACATCTGCAAAATCTTCACATATTCTAAGAGCTTCATGGGATTTACCATTTCGTGATTCAATATAATCTATAAGTCCTCGTGTATCATGCTTAGGTTTATATACTAATACCAATTTATTATGCTCTTCTAACTCTTCAATTAGTTCTAGTATTTTTGCAGTTTTGCCTGAGCCCATGCACCCATCATAAGTTGTTAGCATTTATTATTTCCTTTATGTATTTCAATATGTTTATCCAAACCCGACAATAGTTTAATATATAATTCTAGGGAAGGGGAATGTTGATTACATTCTATTTTAGATATGGTGGTCTGTAATACTCCACACTTTCTTGATAGATCTTCTTGTGTCATTTTTAGTTCAAGTCTATTAGCTTTAATTAATTTACACAGTTGCTGTGATCTATTCATTTTAGTCATATCCTTATGCGTCTGGTATTGTTTTATCATCTCTCCATCTAGTGAATCTAGCTTCACGTAGAGCTACATATGATGGATCTGGTTTATATGTAATCTCAGCTAGTTTAGGTACGTATTTATTAGCTTTGAACTCTTCCCATAAAGCTTTACGTTCTGAGTGTTTTAGTTTACCTGCACCAGCTCCTATAGATTCACCTTTGTAGGATATAATAACTCTACCTACCATTCCTTTAGGTTCTTTCTTTGGTGTCATTGCTTCTTCAAATCCAGTAACCATAAGATCTAAAGTATCTTCTTTCTTCTTACGTAATAGATCCCATGAACGTTTACCTGGCTGGAATAGATGATTTATAGGACGTATACAAATACCTTCAGCTAGAGGAGATGAATTAACTATTTTACTATAATATTCTTCTATCTCTGCATGTGTAGTAAAGATATGATATGGGATTATAAATACATGCTGTAATCCTAATCTAGCTATTAAATCTTTCAACATTTCTATACGTTCCATATATCCCATAGATTTTGTCAGAGGAGTGATATAATCATATACACCTAGTTTGATTCTATCATCAGGAGTATGTCCTCTAATAGCTCCTGAGGAGTCTTTAAAGGACATTCCTGGGATATGTAATTCTCCTAGTACAGCTCCAGGAATATTTAATAGTTCTTGTATAATATGAGGTACAGATAGATATGGTTTATCTTGTCGAGACAAAGCTTCCATACTGTCAATATCTGCAGCAGTTCCATCTATTTTCTCTGAACACATTACAGGGAATTGTAATTCTTTTTTTAGATCTTTATAGTCTTTGGCTAGCATTATTTTAGACATTAATTTATTCCTTTATTTATAATTTCTATGTCATATGGATTAAACATGATAGTTACATCAAAAGAGTAATCCATATATTCAGATATATTATCATTAACATTTTTCAATATTAAACAATTAGGTATCAAATCAGGATCAGGTTCTTCATAATCCTCTTGGCTATAATTTTCTTCTATTTCTTGTAATAGTTCCTTACTAAAAAAGAAGTGCTTATTATTATAGAAAAACTCATATCCATGATCTATATATGAATCATCCGCATAACTATTAATATAATTAAGTTTGCGGATAAAAGCACATATTCCACTTTTTAATTCATGATCCATTACCTTATAATCACAGTCGATTATTATTGGATTTTTAATATTTAGGCTTACTTCTATAGTATCTTTTGTAGATTTATTATTTGTATAGATTTCTACAAATCTATCTATTACATCCACCATATTACTTGAATATGCTCCAATATGTTTAGCTATTTGTTTTATTTTATCTTTAGATAACATATAATATTTATCCTCTATTTTTCCTTTAAAACTCTCTACAGCATAACTATTAGCCTGTGCATAATCATTTGTGAAATAGAACCCTCCTGTGTTATCACCAGTATTTATACCATTATAATTGTTATTAAATTCATGTATATTTCTAGCGTTAAATCCTCCATGATAGTACATTAATTTATTCCTTTATAAATGTTTATAAATATTAGCTTTATATTGTTATATATTATATGTATACTGTGTGGCTAATCTTTATAGGAGACATTATGACTACACAATTTATGATTACTGATACTGAATTTATGCAAATATTAAATAAAATCATACAAGAAGAAACCACTACTGATACAGATGATTTTACAGGTGTTACATCTATGCAAGATAATCTTGTTAAATTAGGTTTACTTGATAGTTTAGGTATTATGGTTTTATTTGTATGGCTTGGAGATATGTTTGGTATTGCTGAAGATACGTGTGAAAACTATATGGTATCTGGGGAATATACAGTACAATCTATCAAAGAATTTGTTATAACTAACCAAAACAAAACATATACAATTAAAGATGTAGAGGAATTTAATACATGTTCTTAACTCATTCTAATATGAATTACTCTACTCAATTACAGCTAATTGAAAATATCCCACATCCTCAATATGTTAATATGATTACTGATGGAGGAATGGTAGTAGCTAAAGGTTTACGATTATTACCTGATATTATATTCAGAAATACTCTAAACAAAAATCCCTATACAGCAGAACAAATTAAAAAATTGACTAGTAATCCTGAAATAAAAATAGGATTTATTTTAGCTACAGGAGGTTCTGTTTGGTCAGGACATAAATCTACAGTTAAACTTAGTGATGCTTATCCAGTACATAAAGTCATGTTACTAGGCACAACGCACATATATGCAGGTAAAATAGCAAATAGTTTAGGTAAATTTGATTACATCACTACAAATTGTTCTAGCTGTACTAGCGGACATTCTTCTTGGCAGATTGCTAAAATGCTGATAGATACTAAAACACTAGATGCTGTAGTAGTAGTGGCATTAGATAATGCTACTGCAGAAGAAAATTTACATGTATTTGCAAAAACTGGTTTATGTAAAAAAGCTTCCGAAGAAGGTAATCCTGATATAGTTAAATTTCATTTAGGTCAAGGATGTCATATTGGTATATTTGAATCTGAAAGAAGTATAAATATATCTAAAAATACTCCTCTTGCTGAAATAGAAAAGATTGCAGTTACTTGTGAACATTCCTCAAATCCTATAGGAATGCTTCCTTCAGGAGAAGGGTATCATGATGTTATTACTGATGTGATGAAAGGTGCTTATGACTTTATTAAACCTCATGGGACATATACAGATACTAATTTTCCTGAAGAAGAAATCATTAAACAGATTTTTGGGGATATTATTACACATACATATAAATTACGTATAGGACACACTCTAGGAGCTTCTACAGCACTAGAAACTGCTTTAGCTATAGAAGAGCATACTGGTAGGTTTATTAGTTTAGGTGCAGGTATGGGAAATACATTCTCTGCAGCTAGTGTAAGGATTATTAAATGATATTTAAACACTGTAAATTAATCCAAGAAGATGGGTGTATATTATTCTACAGATACAGTCGTGTATTAAAAGGATATGAGATTGCAGGACTTATCATAGCTGATTCTAATATAGCTAGAATATCTTTTGCTAAAATATGGAAATACTTTGTATCTGAAATAGTTAGAGGTGATGATATATATTGTTCTATTGTAGAAGGTATACATAATAATCTATTTACTAAGTATACTATTTACCATGACACTATAGATGGTATAAAGATATATAAAGTAAAAGATTCTCTTAAAACATTTACTAGTCAGTATACTAAACATTTAGAGGTAAAGAAATAATGAATGATAATGGTAATGATAAAACTTATAAATCATTTGAAGCTCAAGAAGAGATTGCTAAAGATCTTACTGATTGGGAGAATGCCCCTACACTTAGGGAATTACAAGCAGACTATGAAAGTGCTAAAGTAGATCATACTGCTCATACAGTTCAAGTAGATGCTTGGATTAATATACTTAATGGCAAACAGAATCTTAAAACTAAAAAAGGTAGATCTAAGATTGTACCTAAAGTAGCTCGTAAACAAGCTGAGTGGAGATACTCTTCATTAGCTGAACCATTCCTCTCTACAGATGATCTTTTCCAAACATCTCCTGTTACATTTGAAGATACGAAAACTGCTACACAAAATGGTCTTGTATTAAATTATCAGTTCAATAACAAGTTAGATAAAACTAGTTTTATTGATGAGTATATACGTACTGCAGTTGATGAAGGTACTGTTATCGTACGTACAGGATGGGAATACGAAGAAGCTACTCGTACAGTACATAAAGACATAACAGAGACTCGTACAGTACTAGATCCAAATACAGGGCAACCTACTGTACAGGAAATAGTAGTAGGTACAGAAAAGGTAGAAGAAACTGTTGTAGTTAAAAATCAACCTACTTTAGATATATGTGATTATAATAATATTATAATTGATCCTACATGTAGTGGTAAATTCTCAGATGCAAAATTTGCTATATGGAGTTTTGAAACTTCTTTATCTGAATTAAAGAAAGATGGCAGGTATAAAAATTTAGATAATATTAATATAGAATCATCATCAATACTTAATACTCCAGATCATGAACTTGCTGGAGAAGATAGAAACTTTAAATTTAAAGATGATCCACGTAAACGTATAATTGCTCATGAATATTGGGGTTATTGGGACATTAATGATACAGGTGAAGTAGAACCTTTTGTAGCTACATGGGTAGGAGATACTTTAATACGTATGGAAGAAAATCCTTATCCCGATAAGAAACTCCCATTTGTAAGTGTGCAGTATTTACTTAAAAGAAAAGCTACGTATGGTGAACCTGATGCAGCATTACTAGAAGATAATCAACGCATCATTGGAGCTGTTACTAGAGGTATTATAGATGTCATTGGTAGGAGTGCTAATGGTCAATTAGGTATTCGTAAAGATGCTCTTGATGTAGTTAATTCACGTAAATATGATCGTGGTGAAGATTATCAGTTTAATGCTGCTGTAGATCCTAATCAAGCATTCCATATGGGCAAGTATCCTGAAATTCCTCGTTCTGCTATGGAAGTTATAGCTATGCAGAATAATGAAGCAGAATCACTTACTGGAGTTAAAGCATTCAGTAGTGGTATATCTGGACAAGCTCTAGGAGTATCAGCTACAGGAATTAGATCTGCATTAGATGCTACATCTAAAAGAGAATTAGGTATCTTACGTAGATTAGCTAATGGACTTACACAGATTGGTCGTAAGATAATTTCTATGAACTCTGAATGGTTAGAAGATACAGAAATTATACGTATTACTAATGAAGAGTTTGTTGAAATAGATCGTAATGATTTAGGTGGTGAATATGATATTAAACTTAAAATAGCTACTGCTGAGGCTGATGAACAAAAAGCTTCTGAACTTAGTTTTATGCTACAGACAATGGGAAATAATTTACCATTGGAATTAAGCCAAATTGTATTAGCTGATATAGCTACCTTACGTAAGATGCCTGAATTATCTAAACGTATTTCAGATTATCAAGCACAACCAGATCCATTAGCTCAAGAGAAAGCTATGTTAGAGTTAGAATTACTTAAAGCTAAGATTGTTAATGAACAAGCTAAAGGACAAGAGAATGCAGTTGATGTAGGTCTCAAACAAGCTAAGACTGCTACTGAGCAAGCTAAAGCACGTAGTCTACATAGTGGTTCAGATCAGACTGATTTAGATTTCCTCAATAAAGAGAGTGGAGTTCTTGATGCTAATAAAGAACAGCAAATGGAACTATCACATAAACAGGATATGGAGAAACGAGAACATGATAGATTAAGTAAACTAGACCAAGAAGCATTTAAACAAATGCAAAGTAAAAATAGTAATGCTTGACAAAGGATTACTTAAAAGGTTAGATAAGAATACATTTTTAATTTAATAAAATATAAGGAATACTTATGAGTGATTTACAAGAAATAGAAATTAGTATCGAAAAAGCTAAAGAGCTAATTAAAAAGAAAGAAGTATGTGAACGTCTATTAGCTAATAAAGACTATAAAGAAATTATTAAAGAAGGGTTCTTTGAAAAGAATGCTGCTCGTCTAGTTAGACTTAGATCTGATATTACTTTAGATGAACAGGAACGTGCAGCTGTTTTACGTGATATAGATGGTACGGGTACTCTTATAGGATATATTCATATGATCTTAGCTATGGGTGAATCTGCAGAAAATAGTTTATCAGAAAAAGAAGCTGTACGAGAAGAAATAGCTGCAGAGGAACTAAACTAATATGGTAGATACTCAAAGATCAGCTCTCGGGCTATCCGATGAAGAATTTATGAAGCAGGATCCTGCAGACTTCTTAGAGGTAGATACTTCTACAGATACTCCTGAGGATACTGATTCTAATGAAGATACCTCTGAGGATAACTCAGAGGATGCTAAAGAGGATGCTTCTGATAATAGTGAAGATACCTCTACAGACGATGATAGTGAAGCACAAGAGCACACTACTGAATCTAATGAAGATGAAGACTCTAGCCAACTAGAAGGGGATACCCAGACAGAGCAAGAATCTTTTTCAGAAACAGATAAAGAAGAATCTCTTGATACTAGTAAAGAAGACTCACCTGACACAAAGAAGGATACTTCGGAAACAATAGAGTTTGATTACGAAAGTGCCTATAAAAAGGTAACAGAACCATTCAAAGCTAATGGCGTTGAAATGGCAGTTAAAGATCCTGAAGACATTGTTAAGCTCATGCAAATGGGAGCTAATTATCAGAAGAAGATGGCTCAACTAAAGCCTAATCTAAAGATTATTAAAATGCTAGATAAGCATAAATTGCTTGATGAATCTAGGTTGCATAACTTAATTGACTTGTCTAATAAAGATCCTAATGCTGTAGCAAAGCTATTAAAAGACAGTGGTCTGGATCCTATAGATATAGATACTGAAGGTGTAGAATATACTCCTAACAATTACTCCATCTCTGATGAAGAGTTTAATATTGATGTAGTGTTAGAGGATCTTAAAGACTCTCCAACATTTAGCCGTACTATTAATACTCTTACTAAAGAGTGGGACAATGCAAGTAAAGCTACTGTTTCAGATAATCCTGAAATAATTAGAATTATTGATGCTCATATGTCTAATGGAGTATTTGATAAAGTTAATGAAGTTCTACAACGTGAAAAATCATTAGGTAAACTTAATGGTATTTCTGACGTAAATGCTTATGAACAGATTGCTAATCGACTAACCCAATCAGGGTTATTAGCTCCTGCTACAAAGGCAGAACCTTCTGATGTATCAAGTAAACCAAAACCTAAGCAGAAAGATGCTGAACGTAATAAACAACGTAAAGCAGCTGCTACAAGTAAGTCTTCTCGAAAGAGTACAAAACCTGTTATTAAGGATATTTTAAATATGTCTGATGCAGATTTTGAAAAACAGTTTTCGAGTAGATAGATTTTTATTTATTTTGAAAAGGATTATTAATTATGGCTCATAATTATAACGACCCTCTCGGAGGGTCAGCTTCTAGTATTGGAGCTCAAGCTCGTACAGATTACTACAATAAGAAAGCTCTTATTGCTGTACGTGATAAACAGTATTTTCTGCCTCTAGCTAGTGTAAAAGGTATGCCTAAGCATATGGGAAAGAAAATTAAACAAGATGTATATGTTCCATTGCTAGATGAACGTAATGTAAATGATCAGGGTATTGATGCTGCTGGTACATCTCTAACTGCTGGTACATGGTCTGCTTGGAATGCAGCTGGAGTTCTTCAGGGATCTACGTATGCTACTGAAGCTCTTGCTATTACTGCAGCAGGTGCTCATGGTACAGTAGGTGAGAATGGTCAGTTCTTGTATGGTTCTTCTAGGGATACTGGTACTATTCTAAAAAAGATTCCTGCTCTTACAGAGAATGGTGGACGAGTTAATAGAGTTGGTTTCACTAGACTTCAGATTGAAGGGGAACTTCTTAAACGAGGTTTCTTCACAGAGTACTCACAGGAATCTATGGACTTTGACTCTGATACTGAGCTACTTTCTCATATCACAGAAGAAGCTCTTGTAGCTGCTAATGAGATGACTGAAGCTGAACTTCAGGCTGATCTACTTACTACAGCTACAGCTAATGGTACTACCTATTTCATGGGTGGAACTACTAAAATTACTGTGGATGAAGTAGTTACATATACAGATCTGATGAACTTGTCTATTGCTCTTGCCAATAACAAGACACCTAAACAGACTAAAATCATTTCTGGTTCTCGTATGGTCGATACAAGAACTATTAATGGTGGCTATCTTCTGTATACATGTTCAGAAATGATACCTACATTTAGAGCAATGAAAGACCTACATAATAATCCAGCATTTATTTCTGTAGAAAAGTATGCAGATGCTGGTAATGCTGTGCTAGGTGAAATTGGTACTATTGACCAGTTCAGGATTATTATAGTACCTGAAATGCAATATTCTCCAGGCGGTGGTGCTTCTGCTGCGGATACTGCAGGTGATGGCTTTAATGGTACAGACATCTATCCAATGCTTGTTGTTGGTGATGGTGCATTTACTACAATAGGTTTCCAGACTGACGGTAAATCTGTTAAGTTTGTTATCAACCATAAAGCTCCTGGTAAGGAAATTGCTAATCGTGATGATCCTTATGGGGAAATTGGGTTCTATTCAATCAAGTACTATTATGGCTTCATGGCATTACGTCCAGAACGTCTTGGTATTATTTGGACTGCTTTAGAAAACCTATAAGCACTTATTGTCCCTAGAGGTATAAAAGCTTCTAGGGACTTTATTAAATAACAAAAGGATATATTAAATGTCAGATATTAAAAATATGGAAAAAGAAGATCTAATTCTTGAACTGTCTTCACATAATATTGAACTACATCATTCTACTGGTGTGAAGAAACTACGTGAAACACTTACTGCAGTAGAACAGGGCACATACAAAGAAGCTCCTACAGAAAAAGTAATTGAAATACTTGATACAGTTAAAGCAAGTGAAGAAGTTAAAATAGCAAAGACTGTTAAGAAAGTAGAAGTTAAATTAACTAAAGAACAGCGAGCTATGACACTACGTAGAATTATAATTAGTCCTAATGATCCTTTACTTAATTTACAATCTGGAATGATATTCACAGTTGGTAGTTCATCTGTTAATAAAGGACGTATGATTAAAAAGTTTGTGCCCTTTAATAACGAGAATGGTTGGCATGTACCGCAGATTATCTTTGATCAGATTAATAATGCTCAGATGCAGAAATTCAAAACTGTTAAACTGCCTAATGGTCAGAAAACTTCAGTAGCTTATCTAGCTAAAAAGTTTAATGTAGAAGTCCTACCTGACTTGACTAAAGAAGAAATAGATAGACTTGCAGATGCACAAAAAGCTCGTGGAGACGCATAATGACTATAGGTATCAGTGATTTAACTAGTAATGTGCAGACAGATGAGGATAACATAGTTACTGGAGACGGTGCATTTGATAAGCTCATGGAAACTGTTACTGCTCATGTAGACGCACAGCATCAACTAGGACGAATCACTGGTGCTGATTATGCTACAGTCTATCTAGGAGCATTACAGGCAACTGTACAGCAAGCTACAGCTTTCCTATTAGGGAAAGAGAAAACTAATACTGAGGTAAGTCTCTTAGGTCAAAAAGAGATTACCGAATTTGCTCAGACAATTCAGACTACTAAAGTAGCCCCTGATCCTGAAAGTGTTATGGGTAAGCAAATTACTCTATATGGTGAACAAGCTAAAGGGTTCTTAAATAATGCTAAGAATAAGCATTTACAGACTCTAGCAAATATGTGGAATATTAATGTATCTACTGCAGGTGTTGCATCTACAGGAGTAGACGCAATTAACTCTACAGGTGTAGATAATATTAATGATCAGATTGAATCTGCTGAACCATTATAAGCATATCTAATGGGATTACCTTATGGGATTTATAGCAGATATTATAGAAACAGTAGTTGATGTCATTATTGATATTGTTACTATAATTGTAGATATTGTAATCCTTGTTGTAGAAGTAGTGTTGGATATATTAGCTATGCTTCTTGGTTTAGAAGACCCTGAAGATACTATTATATCCACCTATGCAGTTCAAAATATCCCATTATTTGATGACACAGATAAGAAAAATCCCTTACTTAATGTAATTCTTCGAGCTATCTTACAAGATGAAGATATTACAGAAGAAATACTATACATGTCTACTTTCCGTAGCATGAAGGGTAATCTAAAGAAATTTATTAAATATATTGATGATGGGGATTATTATGAAGATTTCCCTACATTAGAATCTCATATTACTTATGTAGATTATGAAGAGTTAAGTAACGCTTTACAAACCTTAACAGGTGTACCATGTACTGCTGAACAAAGCAAAGTTGGTTCATTAATCCCATCTGCTTGGATGAAGTATTGGTTACAAGAAAACAAAGGATATGATGTAGGTAATAATACTTTACCTGGTGGAGAGTATAGAGAAATAAATACATCTTCTGGAAACTCTACAGATACCGTTACTATTAGCTCAGGTGTACATACTCGTGTAGATCTCTCTGAGTATAATCATACCTCTGATGCAGTTACTGGAACTGATATTAATGTATCTACTTCCCCTGCAACTACTCCAGATAATCTAACTAAATCAACAGGTACTCACCATATAATTACTATATCAGATCATAACAATGTATCTGATAGTGTGTTGGTAGATACTCGTTGGCATATAGATTTTGGTTCAATGACTTATGATGAAATAACTGAAACATATAATTTAGATATATATAATGATGCAGGAGTTACAATACCATTACCTTATACTATTCCTAAGAAACCATTAAATATGCACTACACGTCTTATTATTACAAAGATAGTAATCCTAATAGAACGTATATATTTGTATATAAAGTAGGTGAAGGTACTTATCCTGACTTAGATGATCCAGAGAATCCTGTTAATGAAGATCCATCTAACTATAAAACAATTCCTGCAATACCATTAAGAATTAGTAATACAAATTTTACTAGTTTTGAAGCAAGTAAAAAAGAGAAGATTATAGAGTTATTAAGTATTCTCAATATGGATGGAGAAGCTATGCTTGACTCTGTTCTTAATGAACCTGGAGCAGATCCTGGAGATATAGATAATATCTATGTTAATTTTGGTGTACGTATGTGGGATACTACTCAAGCAGGTATGAGTTATCTATTTAATATGTTTCAGAATTTATATAGTACTCAGGGAGTTACTCAAGGAACGTATGACTCTACTCCTGAAGAAGATACTAAACCATATAATAAATTAATAGTTACTGCTACAGATTATAAATATGCTTTTCAGTTTGCATACGTTAAATTTCAACATACTACTTTAGCTGAAATTGATGCTGATACAGGTAGTGCAGAGAATGGTATATATTATTCAGATATGTCTAAGTTTAATGACGCTGGAGATCTTGTATACACTTATTACAGCTCATCTGGAAAAGGTACATATAATGTAGGTTACAAAGCAGATAATCTAGCTGAAGTAAATGCTTTCTTAGCTGGGAATGGTGTAGTAAATCCTGGAGATACTACAGCAGAAGCTTCTAATTGGTTACAGGTTACTGAGAGAATATCATACACAGCTGAATTACAAGATGCTGAAGGAAATGTAACAGATGTAATATATCTAACTCCTGATATGGTATACGAAAATGTAGGCGGAATTTTACGTATGGTGCTTAGTGCCTCTGAGGAGACCACTGCAGGACAAAGTATTACATATTACGAGTGTACTCCATCAGGACTTAATGCGTATACTGTTGTAGCTCCTATGGCTGCTCTACGTGTAGAGGATGGTGCTACTGGACACTTTGAGATGGTTAAGTTTAATCTAGGGAATCGAGATGATTTAATGGTTCCTCTGATATATGCTTTTATTAATGAATTATCTATTGGAGATTTAAGTAAACTATTTTTATCAGGTTCACATTTATCTATCTATATAGCTCATTATGAAGTCATTAAAGCTAGGAAATTTAACCTACTTAAAATGCTTGTAATGATACTTATTATAATTGTTATTATAGTTGTAGTTTCAATGTTTCTTACTCCAGCAGGTGGTGCTACAGCGGGAGGTTCAGCTACTACTACTGCATCTACAATGACTGTCTCAGGTGCTCCAGTTGCAGAAGGAGTTGCTGTAACTACAGTATCTACAGAAGCAGGAGTAGTTGCTACAGTAGGTGGGGAAGCATTAGCAGCAGGTTCAACATTTACATTAACTAATGCTTTAGGAGTTACTTGTATATATACAGTCGGTGCAGCAGGTGTAGCTACATTAGCTATAGTACCTATGTTAATAGCTGTAGGAACTAAGATACTTATAGCTACAATTATAAAAGAAGCTATAAGTGCGATTGTTGGAGATAATATAGAATTACAGTTAGCTTTGAATGTTGCTGTAATGATATTTATGTTAGACCCTTCTAGTACAGCTGAAATAGCTGTAACAACTACACGTATATTTGCTCATGCTTCTCATTACATGGGCGGAGTAATGACTGAACATGCAGAAAGTAGATTAGGAGAAATGCAGCAAGAGTGGGATGAGTATCTTAAAGAATATACAAAAGATATGAATGTATTAGAAGATATTCAAAGAAGTTTACTTAAACGTGGAGATGGGACTGATTTAGCTTTACTAGATATGTCTCAAAGAGTTAGGTTTAATCCTATGTCTCCAGAAAGTTATTTTGCATATGAAGATGCTAAAATAGACTTAGTTTATAACGAATTTGATTTTGATCATAAAATAACAAGAATGATAGATATACCTGCACATATATAATATTAGACATTTTAATATTATATATGTATTATTAAATAAATTTATTTAGGAGACTACTATGAATAATCTACAGATTAACCCAAATGCACCAATGCAGTCTAATCGCTTTAATCCGAATAGTTATGCAGCAATGCCCTCTACAGGGAGTTCTCGATATAACTGGATGCAGAATATGTCATTAGCTCCTAGTGCTCCAGAGTATATTCCTAATACCTCAGAAGTAATGGGAGGACAGCCTGGACCAACCCTATCTAATCTAGGTCAACCAGGATACCCTAGTTTAAATACAGGTAAAGGTAGAGATTCAATATTTGGATTAGATACTTTGAATATGGCTGGTAATGTTATGGGTGGTGTAGGTTCTCTTGCTAAAGGATGGGCAGCACTTAAAGGTATTGGTATAGCTGAAAATGAGTTAGCTGAAAATAAACGTCAATATGATCAGAACTATGCAGCTCAACGTACTACAGTTAATAATCAGATTAGAGATAGACAAGCAATGCTTAATAGTGCTTTCTATAATGATCCTGCTCGTGCTGCAGCACTTCAAGTAGTTAGATAAGGAATATATTATGGCTAACCCAATTACATGGAAGACAGTTAATGCTCCTAATAATGTAGGTGCAATGCAGGCTCTTAATCAAGCTGGGCAAAACTTAGGTGGAGCATTTCAGGATCTAGGTAGTAGAATTAAATCAGGTGCTCAGGATTACACAGATGCTCAGACAGCAGATTTTATATCTGAACTAAACGCTCAACCTGATGAAGCCAGTAGACAGCAGATGATTAATGATGCCTCTAAAGCATTCTTAGATATAAGTAGAATTGATAAAGCTAATCGTGGTTTAACTATGCAAGATAGGGCTGATATCTCTTATGCTCAGCAACAGGAACAGCAAGCATATGATTTAGGTCAAAGAGGCATAAAAGAAGAACGTGCTACAGATAGGCATGAAGCATCTATGGCTAATGCAGCAGCGAAGAATGCTGAAGCTCTTAGACAGCAAGAAGCATATGACTATAATATACAACAAAGAGAACGCAAAGATGCAGGTAAAATAGAAGCACAAAACTTTTTAAAGGATTTTATTAATTCTGATGCTTCAGCGATGGATAAAATAAAGCAACTTAAAGCTTTCAGACAGCAAGCTATGGTAGATGGTAAACCTATACCAGAAAACATTAAACAAGAAATAGCTAGATTGGATAAAGAACTCTATACTAATTTAGATGTTGACGATTTTAGTGTAAATACAATTAATCCTCTTACTGGGCAACCTACTGCAAATACAGATTTATCTATGTACAGTGCCCAATTAACAGAAGCTTTAGATAAAGGACAAAAGTTACGTACAGCTGATATTACTAAAATAGATAAACTATATGCAGAACGTTTACAGGAAGCTGGACTTAGTAAAAGTAAAGCATTATCTAAAGCTAAAGAAATATTAAATAATAATCTCCCTAGAATGCAACAAGCTCGTAGTAATGCCGCTAGTTACAGTACAGTAGACACAGCAGCTACTAAAGCTACAGAAGAGCAGGCTATTAAAGATATTACAGTAACTAAAAAAGAGGCATCTGCTCACGCTAAAAACAAAACTAAATTTATATTTGAGGCAGCTAGGAAAATAGGTAGATTTAGTTCAGATAAAATTTCAGATGCAGATTTAACTTCAAATATATCATCTCTTGTAGATACCTTAGATCAAATATTTCCTTCTGGGGAATTGACTTCTTCGGGGCAAATTAAAGCAATTAAAAGTATTCTTACTATGTCTACTGTGTATGATAATTGGGGCTGGGGAAACAGCCTACAAATTAATATAGGAGATAAATCTATTCTTTTAAGCGATTTCCATGGACATCCACTTAATCAAGCCAAATTACAAGAGCATTTAAAAAATAGAGGAGCAATGCCTGATAATTATAAACTACCTCCTGCTGCCCAAAAACTCCTTAAAAAGGATAAGGCAGCTACAAAAGCTAAAAAGGACGCATCAAAAAACCTTGGTAACCTATTAGATAATGCTGTTAGTAGAGTAATGGAAACCACTAATAAACTACCTGTGATACCTCCGATTACTGCCTCTAAATTACTTATGGGGGCATTAAAAGAAAAATATAATATAAAATAAATAATGTATACACATATAATAGGAAATCGGTAATGGGTAATTACAATGAAGCAGTACAAGCAGCAAAAGCTACTTTAGCTACTACAGTTAATCAAGCTAAACAAGATATAGCTACACAAAAACAATCTGTGCAAACTAATAGGTTTGGTATAGATGATTTAACAGATACTGCTTCCTTTGGAATATCTAATATTGCAGATACATCTTCTTTTGATTCTTTAGGTGAAATAGATACAAGTCCGATTAAACCATTATCTCCTGTATTGACTACAGACGAAGCAGGTATAAGTACCCATGAGAATGGTACATATTCGTATGTTGATACTGCAGGTAATATTATTTCAGGGCTAGGCTCTAAGAAATTAGCTACATATGCTAAAACATATAGTGATTCTTCTGCTCAAGCTAGAATAGATAAAGCTCCATATACGGACTCTATAGCAGATATTAAAAATAGATTGGCACAAGGAGCCATTAATATAGGAAAGCAAACTCTAGGAGCTACTACAGGAGACCTGACATTAGCTGCTGCAGTCAATTCAAAGAATTTTTCCTTAAGTAATTTAATAAGTAATGCTCCTGGTATATCTCAAAAAGATATAAATATATTCCGAGCTATTAAAAGTAAACATCCTGGGGAACTCTCCTCAGAAGAAGAAGCATTTAGCAATTCAGATACCTTTAGTGAATTAGAAAAATTAAGTGCAAAAGTAGCTTTAAATAATAAAGACTATACAGATATACAAGACACGGGACAGTGGTTAAAAGACGCTGTTCCAGTTAATCGTTCAGAAGCCGCATTAGCTGATAAAGCGTGGGAACTAACCTCTAAAGAAAATAGTACAGGTGCAGCTATAATTAATGCTGTAATTAACCATCCTACAGCATATATACGTCAAGGTATAGATAGTATACCATTTATGGTAGCTTTAAGTGTAGGAGGTCCTGTAACTCAAATAGGTATAATGACTACACTTGCTAGAGGTAAGCGACAAGAGATGACTGTTGCGTATATTAAAGAGCATGGTAAACAACCTACTATGAAAGAACAAACTGCTATTGATGCTTGGGCAGCAGCTTCTATGGTATTAGAGAAATTTGAGGTTATGTATCTTAATAAAATTATTCCTGCTACTAAAGTGAAATGGAATAAGGATATTATAAAAAACCTTAAAAAAGATATTCCATCTAAATTAAATAATATAGTTAAAGAACTTCCTATATATAAACGTGCTCCTATTAAAGCTGTACAGGCTGTGAGTGGTGAAGCAGTATCTGGTGGTGTAGTAGATGTAGCTGAACAATATGCTTCTAGTGCAGGTAAAGGAGAACTAGATTATGACCGAATAGCCAAAGCTAGTCTTAGTGAAGCTGCTGGTATTGTTACAGGTGGTCCTGGAATGGTTGCTGCTAACGTTGCAACTCAAATAGCTACTGCCCCTATAAGAATACCTCTTAGGAATAGAGAAGTTAAAGGTATAACTAAAAAGTTAGAACAAACTGAAAAGAGTATTAAAACTAAGTCTACTGAATCAGATATAAAACAAAAGCTTAAACAAGCAGATGATGCTATATTTGCAAGTCCTGAAGATACAGAGATGGAAGCTACCCATACAAAACTTGAAAAAGAATTAACTGAGGTAGAAGCATTAGATGATTTGGATACATACAAAGAACGTAAAATAGAACTATTAAGTAAACTTACTCCTAAAGAGTTTGCTAAATATGAAAAACGTAATGAACCTAAAACATTTAAGAAACCAAAAGAAACTATTAAAGAACCTACAGTAGCACAGCAAACTATGGCTGGATATAAAGCTATTGAAGAAGCAGAGGCTAAAGCTAAAGCAAATATACCTAAAACAGATTTAACTAAAGAAGAGAGTGTTTCTTTTAATGACACAATGAAGGCAGCTACTTCAGAAATAACTACTAGAGAAGAGTATATTAGAGTAGCTGCTGAAATGAAGACTGCTTTATTAACTAAGAACTTTACTCCAGAGCAACAAGCTTCCTACGATGAAGCTGCAACACAAATGAACCAAACTAGGAAAATACTAGAAGGTGCTCCAGAAACTCCTGTATTAGGTAGTATTAGTGATGGTGCTGAAGGTAAGAATATATTACCTGAAGGGGATACTTCAGACGCAGGAAAGAATTTAATTAAATCTGCACAGTTGACTGCTAAAGCAAATACAGTAGCAGAAACAGCTTACAATAATTTACCTAAATCTCTAAAGAATGTTGCTTCTGATGTGTCAGATGGTAAAGGTAACTGGACAGGATTTAATCAATACTACCGTGATATTAAACAGGTTATAGATTCTGATAATGAACGTAGTATTAAAAAAGCTAGAATTAAATCTATACTAAGTGATGTAGATTCATTTAAACAAAATAGAAAAGATAAAGCTGAAGCATTAACTACTTCTAGTGAGAAAGCTAGAGAGAGTAAATCCTTTTGGGTAGTTACAGGTAAACGAAACAGAGAAATCAATAAAGTTGAGTATACTTCTACAGATACAACAATACCATTTACACAGGACAATAAACGAATAGAATTAGTTGATGCAAGGAAACAATATCTAAAATCTCAAGACATTAAAGAAGGATCTGAACAAGCTTCATATATACAGCTAGTTCATCCAACAGCGTCTAAGAAATTAGTTACTGCTGTAAACGCTGAAGCTGAGCTAGGTAAACGTGCATATGAATATATGAAACAATATGATGCTCATGAAAGCATGCCTCTTAATGTGCCTGACAGTACATTAGATATAAATATAGATGTAGCTAAAGAAGTTGAAGCTCCTGTACAGAGTGATGAAGAACATCAAACTGATATAGATAAAGCTGTGAAAACTATACAAGAACATAAAACTAAAGATGTAAAAGATACTCAATTAAAAGATGTACAAGAAAAATTAACTGTCCCTGAGGAATTGAAAAATAATCAAGAATATATTAATTTAGAAAAAGATATATCTCAGCTTGAAGATATGCTTAACTGTATGTAATAAAATAATCAAAGGAAATAATTATGGGTTCATATACCTCTTGCAGTACATCTGTATCTTTAAGTGATCACCTTAAAGAATCTATTACTGAGATACGCAAAGCTGATCCAGATCTATCTGCTACACAGGCTGTAGAATTGCTCCACAAACGTTTAATTGATAAACGTGCAAATATGTTAGCAAATGTATCTACAGAGGCTGTAAAGAGCTCTGAGGAAGTATCTGATATGTCTAAAGATACAACTGAAGAAGTATCTAAAGAAGTAGCTGATATAGATAAAGATATTACTGAAGTAAGTAACTTTAAAAAGAACTTTTTACGTCAAGAAGGTGTAATGGGAAATAGAGTTACAGGTAAAGGTAAACTAACTACTTCAGTTAATCTACAAGGACTCTCTGTAGATCAACTAGTTAAAATTAAATCTGATAAAAAGAGTTTATCTAATATATCAGAAGAAGTACTTAAAAAAGGTAATGAAGATAGACTCATAAAAGCTTTACAAGAAATAGGTCTTGATGAGAAGCAATCTAAGTATGTGAGTAAACACTTTACTACATTTAAAAAACGTTATGCTAAAGTAGCTACTGCGGACAAATCTAAAAAACCTGATGATGTATTTCTTATTCAGAAACCTTTATCTATATTCCAAAAAACTGTAGGTGATGTAGAAGCTTTACCACTTCATTTCCAATTAGCTATGTCTATTGCTCTTAAACAGTTTGAAGAGGATATTAATGGTACAGGAGCAATGTCTGTAAAATCTATGGCAGACTTCCTATTTAATGATAATAAAGCTCCATTAGAAGCATTTGAAATAGAAGCATTAACTATGGGAACAGGTTATTCACAGTCAGCTGCACAAGTAGGACGTAATGTTCAGAAACTATTAGGAATGTCTCCAAATACTTCTAAGGAGAATGCTCTTGAAACTAATGAAGGTCTTAAAGCATGGTTTGATAAATTTGGGTCTGCTGCAGGAATGGCTGCATTGGAAGTAAATAATGTATTTGCATCTGAAGTAAATAAAGATAAACAACATAAATATATTATAGTAGCTAAATTCTTTGATTTTGTAATAGGTAATCCTACAGCACAACAGTATGTGAATGATCATCCTACTGTAAAGAACGCATATGTTACATACTATAAAGCTTATCGGAAGTACTATAACACTCCTCTAGGAAGTGGTGAATCACAGAGATTATTTAAGACTGCAAAGAATGCAGGAAGAGTATTTATTAAAGAAGTACGTAAACATAATGATCAGTTTGAAGAACGTTATTCTTTCAAAACTGGATATACTATGCCCCAAATAACTGCAAATCCAGTATTCTTTGGTAAAGATGCAGATGGGAATAAAGTTGCTGTAAACCCTTCTCAGAGAGAGTTTTATACTAATCCTAATAAACATGATAAAGATACAACTATACTAGATGTAGGTAAAAAATTAGGGACAGTACGTTTACCTAATTCAGAGATATTAACTAAACCTAATGAAGAACCTCTACAGTTCTTGAAACATAATTATAGTGCTCCACCTAAAAAAATACAAAAGGTTGGGCGTAAATTACACAATATTGCATGGACTAAAGCATCAGCTATGTCATTATTTAAAGGACTAAATGATGTTAATAGAGATGTTCTTAATCTAATTGCAGGCGATAAAAAGATCATAGATGGTGTTGACCATAAAGATGTCGTTATCATTAAGACAGCAAGCAATGAAGCTAAACAAAAAGAAATAAATAATATTCTTCAAGCACTGGAAGATGGTACATTAAATGACCCTATATATATGAAGTATGGTATGGCATCAAATATGCGATTAATGATGCAAGGTTTAATCAATCCTCAGAATAGTAAAATTGCTCGTATACTTTTTAAACCACATGAAGCAATTACATATAATGAAGATAATATGTATTTATTCCAAGCAGCTGTAGTACAGCGTCTTAATCAAAATGATGATAAGAAAACCCCTAAAGAGGTTAAAGCTGAATTTAATAGACTTATAGCTTTAAAGATTAAACTACCTACTGAATCAGTTAAGCTTATGGATATTGCAAAAGGACTTAATGCAATACAACAAGGCAATACTACAGAAGAATATAATCGAAAAATATATACCAGACTTGCAGAAATTCTTCCTCATATGATGGGAGATAATACATTAAAGAATGATAATTTAATTGAAAATTTATCTATATTAGATGGTTTATCAGGTCTTGCTTCATATTATGATTACCATGTAAATGGTAAAGATTTTCAATCAGATATAGGTATTGAAATTGATGGCGTAACCAATGGACTAGCTATTGGATTAATGCAGTTTCCTATGGGAAAGTTTAGTAAGGTTAAGAATTTATTCAATGCAACAGCTACATTCTTTACTAGAAATATTAAAGATGCTCGTATGTGGGAAAGTGGGTTCTTTAAGAAAAATCCACGTACAGATATGTATAGAGTAACTGGTAATGTTATAGCTTCAGCTAAAGCAAAATCTGTTCCTATGTTTATAGCATATAAGCGGAGAGAAGTATCCAAAAAAGAAGTACAAGGATATATACGTAAATCAGATGCTTTAGATAAACTACTGTTCAATAATGATACTTTATTTAATCCTAGAAATTTTGCTAAATATCCTTTAATGATTTTCTTATATGGGGCAGGTATTGTAAAAATATCTTATAGTGTTGCTAAAGCAAATATTATTAAAGAGGTAGTCTTACCTGCTATAGGCACAATGCAAGCTGAGTACAATAGTTTAGATGCTAAAGCTCAAGCTAATTATATTAATAATACAGTTTTACCTTTCCAGGAAAATATACAAGCATTCTCAGTAAAACCTAAAGATTTTCTACTGGCTAAAAATATACGACTTAATACAGCCCCACAAATGGATATTCACACAGAACATCTTGCAATAGAAATGGGTAAAGTATTAGAGCCTAGAATTAAT
>JAYEIZ010000159.1:0-2674 GCA_034660355.1 Nanobdellota archaeon | reverse complement strand
GCTAAAGCTACTTAAGTCTGTTTGTATCATTTTCAGGTCTCCGAACTAGGGCAGCTCAAGCTGCCTTCGTTCGATTTTTCTATAGAAATGCTAGAAATTAAACTTTGTCACTTAAGTTGACTTGACCTTTAATTAGTAGCGGACTTAAGTAGGTCATAATAAATAGCCGCCACTAAATATAGAAAGACAAACAAATTATAATTTATATTTGTCTTTCTCTAAATATAAAATTACAACTTAAATATATCATTAATGGTTATCTATTTTCTATAAAAAATAGTTTTATTTCTTTTCAATAGTTGTTTATATACCAATAGCCATTTCCGTATACTGAATTTTATTTTATCGTCGAGGGGTAAAAATGAGAAAGATAGCAATATTTAACATAAAAGGCGGTGTCGGAAAGACCACTACTGCTATAAACTTAGCAGCAGGCCTTGCAAGAAAAGGTAAAAAAGTTCTACTACTTGATATGGATCCACAAGGCAGTGTAAGAAATTGCCTTGAATGTGATGAACCAATCAAAGATATGTTTCACCTAATAGCAAATGGAGCTGAATTAAGAGAATGCGTGCTCCATATTGGGAAAGATTTAGAGGTTGTTACAAGTGGAGAAACATTAAACGATATTGATGATACATTACAAGGAAGAGCAAATAAGGAGTTTATCCTATCAATAAAACTTGAAAATCTTACTGGATATGACTATATTATAATGGATTGCCCACCAAATTATGGAACTCTAACAAAGAATGCTTTAGTATTTGCAGATGAAGTGCATATTCCTACCTCAACAGATGTTCTAGGGCATAAGGGAGTATTACAAACTAAAGAGCTTATTGATAATTTCAACAAAGAGCTTCAAAAAGAGGATAAAATAACTATCTCTAAGATTATCCCGACACTTTATGATAAACGTCTCAAGGTATCACGAGAAACTGTAGAAAGACTCCAGCAAGATTTCTACAGTATTGTTTCTGAACCGATAAGAGCTAACTCAAAACTAAAAGAAGCCCCTAGTAAGAAAAGGTCAATATTTGCTTACGCTAAAGGATCATCTGGAGCAAAAGATTATGGCGCATTTGTGATGGAAGTTATGCATGCTGAAAACCAGAAGGCAGTTGAAATGTCTTCTGCAGCAGCACCGCAAATAGCAAGAGCATAATAAAATATATTTCTTTGATTTAGAAAGTTTATGTAATTCTTCTTTATTTTATTCTAGAGAGATGATAAATGCCCCCAGTGACCACAATACGTTAGAAGTACACATCAAATACCTAATTTCTTTCTTTCGTTTTCATAGTATTTATGCTTGTCAAGGAACAAGGCAATAAAGTATTCATTTTTCTTCTTAGTAAGTATAGCCCTGAAGTTTGTATCCCTGAACTTTAGGATAAATCCGAGCAAGTCATTTATTCTGCTTGAGTTTAATGCAATACGCTCTCCTTCCTTGCATTCTTCTACCCATTCTAGGATCTGTTTTTGCCTTGTTTCTTTCAAGCTATCAAAAACCATGTTAAAATGCCCCTCAAAAGCAATCTGGTCCCCTAGTAAGCTTCTAATAAGCTCTCTTGCTTTATCATGCAACAACTTCTAGCGCCTCCCTATACGTCTGGTTATAGATTATCCAGTTTTCATGCATCTTTTTGCCTTTTTCTGGCCTGCTGTTCTTTTCTATAAACTGATTTAATGCCCTTTTTATGATTGCTGCGCTATAAGAGTTTATAATTTTTGCTACCAAGTACTTGTTTATCACCCTTATAGGAGTTTTGCTTTTAGTTATCCTATTAATTATTACTTTAAGTTGCATTGAGTTTAGCACGACATTATTTGACGCATACTCCGCCTTTACCACTAAATCCCTTAATTCCTGAAGATAATCATCTTTTTGCATTATAAATAAGATTGTCATCTCATAATAATCAGCAATATCTCCAATCTCAACTTGTTCTTCTATTGTAGAATCAGACCTAAAGTTAGAAACACTTATTGCATATATTGACTTAAAGAAAATGGTTTTCTCGATGTCCATTGGAAGATAGTTTACATGAACCTTTCCTTCCTTATAGTCTTTCTTATCATATCTTGAGATTACGAATAAGTCTATGTCGTTATAATGTTCGCTGTATAAGAAAGACCCCGCTATAAGCACTTTCATGTTCTTGTGCTTTCTTGAGTATTTTTTCAATAAAGCTATTGTTTTATGAAGCCTGTCTTTTCTTATGAATTCCTTTCCATTCACCCCATAAGATATATCAAGCAGATCCATCATACCTTTTAGTTTCTTCTTTATGAAATGATTATAATAGTATGTTTCATTTTCTGTTAATTTCTTGTTTTTAAGCTTTGCAGTTAGAATATTGTAATAGTTCTGGCTGAATATGTGCGGGACTAAGTAAGGCTTTGCATTAGCTAAATTCTTCAAGGTTAAGTGGTTTTCTAATTCTCCCATATAGTATAATATATTATACTGATTATATATAAATATTTTGGTTTTTTGATTAAATATATTAGAAAAAAAGGACTGCCCCTCAGCGGGTTAATGGGTCTAATCCCGTAGTTCTACCCAGTCTATGACTGGGAGGTCTGCTCAGCAACGAAAACTTTTTCTATAGTAAAAATAAAGAATTAAAGGTTAGGCTCTTGAACGAGCACTAACCATTAATACGTTTTG
>JAYEIZ010000158.1:0-34285 GCA_034660355.1 Nanobdellota archaeon | reverse complement strand
TAATATTATACCTACCTAGTTGTATACTTCTAGCCTATATCATGCATAAAATAATTGAGATGCCATTTATGAAAATTAGGGACAAAATAACAAAATAAATGACAAAAATAAAGATGTAACTTAAATTACATAATTTATAAATAATAGAAATATAAATAGTGAAAGTATATGAACAAAAGTTAGCAAGGATAGTAAAAAATTATAAGTTTTATATAACAAGAAATTTTGTAAATCTATGGGAATAGGCAAAATTTCCCTAGTTTAAAAGTAGTTCATACTTTATAAACAATCAAAAATGATTTAATTTTTTTCAATACAAAAACTTTAAATATAACTAAGTTGTTCCTCATTTTATAAGATGGGACTTTTAGATAACACACCTTTGCTAAAAAGGATTTTTGAAGTGGGGTATACTATGTTTCTCATCATATTGTTATCTGCTTTAGTTGGTTTAATCCTTGCTTTCCCAGTTATGTGGCTTTGGAATTATGTTTTCAAGAATTTTACTACATTACATATTAATGTTTTTCAAGCATGGGCTTTGAATGTTTTAGCTGGAATATTATTAGGTAAAACGTCAGGAGAGAGGGGAAAATGAGTTTAGAAGAACTAAAGGAAATAGTTAGAATATCTGAAGAAGAGGACACGCTTAGATTAAATAGGGAGATGATAACCCATCTTAGGAAAAGGGGCGTAAGGGTAAGAGAATTTAGATTGGATGAGTTCGAAGCTTCTTAGAATTATTCAATAACTGCAAGAACGTCTCCTTTATCCACCACATCATCTTTTTTTACCTTGACTTCTTTAACCTTGCCATCTAGTGGAGAAGAAACTTCGTTTTCCATTTTCATTGCAATCAAGCTTATTATCTTCTTGCCTTTTTTTACTTTATCTCCTGGTTTTATATCAACAGAAAAAATAATTCCAGGCAACGGTGCCTTAATGACTCCTTTTTCTGTTTCTGATGTCCCTTCTTCTACTTCTTCCAATAGTTGTTTTTCGATGTCTGATTTAGTCTCTACTTCAAATACTTCGCCGTTAAAATAAACCTTTAATTTGCCAGAATCAAGCTCTTCAACCTTAATATCATATTCAGTTCCATCTATATTTACTTTTAAATCCTGCATTTTATTTGGGTGCGTATTGAGCAAAGCTCAATACTTTTTACCTCCCCATTAGCATACAACTAGGGTGAGTGTCCCACCCCTAACAAGAGATGGTATTACTGTAAAACTAATTATATTTATGAGGGGATGTTGCCGTGCTTCTTATATTTTCTTTGTTTCTCTACAATAGGTGCCCTCTTACCAATCAACATTTCTAAAGCATTAATTAATTGGATTCTTGTTTCCTTAGGATCTATCACTTTGTCTATCTTACCTTCTTTTGCAGCTAGATATGGGTTAAGAAATGTTTCTGAGAATTCATCTATTCTTTTATCCTTTATTTTATCCCATTTCTTTGAGCCTTGTTCTTTCCTATAGATAATATTAACTGCTTGTTCAGAGCCCATAACTGCTATCTCTGCTATGGGCCATGCTAATGTATAGTCATAACCCATGTCTTTTGAAACTAAAGCAATATAAGCACCACCATATGCCTTTCTCATTACTAAGCTTATTTTAGGGACTGTTGCTTCTGAATACGCGTAGAGAATTTTAGCACCGTGCCTTATGATTCCGTTATATTCTTGATCTGTACCGGGCAAATAGCCAGTTACATCTACGAGATTTATCAACGGGATATTGAATGAATCGCAGAACCTTACAAATCTGGATATTTTATCAGAACTATTAATATCTAAACATCCTGCTAAAACCCTTGGTTGATTTGCAACAATACCTACAACATTATTGTTTAATCTAGCAAAGCCAACTACACAGTTTTGTGCATACTCTGAATGAACTTCGAAGAAAGAATTCTTATCCATAATCTCTTTTATTACATCCTTAACATCATAACTTTTCTTAGGGTCTGAAGGTACGATATCCTTTAGGCTATTATTTAATCTGTTTGGGTTATCGCCAATATTTATTAATGGTGGGTCTTCCATATTATTTTGAGGAAGGTAAGTTAATAATTTCTTTATTTTAAGTATGCATTCTTTTTCGTTAGAGCTAGAAAAATGTGCGACTCCGCTCTTCTTGTTATGGATGTTTGCGCCACCTAATCCAATAAAATCCACTTTCTCACCAGTTACTGATTTTATAACATCAGGACCAGTAATAAACATGTAGCTAGTTTTTTCAACCATAAATATGAAATCTGTTAAAGCAGGAGAATAAACAGCAATTCCTGCACAAGGCCCTAATATAGCCGAAATTTGAGGGACTAACCCTGAAGTTAAGGTGTTTGTCTTAAATATTTCTCCCCCACCATCCAGGCCATTTATTCCCTCTTGTATTCTGGCTCCACCAGAATCAAATAATCCAATTATTGGGCAACCTGTTTTAGCAGCTAGATTCATAACCTTTGCTATCTTTTTGTTATGCATCTCGCCCATGGATCCGCCCATAAATGTGAAGTCTTGTGCATAGACGTATACGTGTCTTTTGTTTATTTTTCCATATCCAGTTATAATTCCATCTCTAGCCCTCTTTTTTTCCTGTAAATTGAAATTATGGCTTTTCAGCTCCACAAATTCGCCTATCTCTGTAAAGGAATTATCATCTAACAATATATCTATGCGCTCCTTTGCTGTAAGTTTGCCCTTTTTGTGCTGTTGTTTTGATAATGCCTTGTCTACAGAAAGCTCTTCTTTCTTTTTGTTAAATTCCTTGATTTTATTGTTTGAAGCCATATTGCAGTGTGTTAAAAGTACAGGTGTATTTAAAAATCTTCGGATTTTTAAGGGTATTAAAACTTAGTTTCAGTTATTTGATATATTTGAACTCTTTTCTTGTTTCTGTCAAGAACAGAATAAATCCTATAACAAAGAGTAATGATTGTATAACAAAAAAGAGCGAGGTATAGAGTGCGGGGAGATATTTTGAATAAGTGAATAGGCGCAATATTATCTCAGGATAATAATTTAACAATGAAGTAAAATAGAGATAAACGTATAATGTAAAGAACAGATCTATAGAAATAATTGCTAAGGCAATCAATCTTTCTTTTATCCAATGATTATAGCAAGCAAAGAAAACTAGAATGCCTACGCCTAAGGATAAGATTAATACTATATCAGCACCCAGGATAGGTGGCGTTTCGGATAAAGAATGGGTTAATATATCCACCCCTACAATGCTCTTTGTAAGGAAAGATTTTATTCTAAATAAAGGAGAAAAAACAAAGACTGTTAGGGAAATGAAGAGTGTGCTTAGTTTAAGATTACTGACTTTAAATCCTGAACGCTTAAAAAGTCTGTACCATATGTAAGCTGGCAGAAATAACAATAACAACATAGCCATAAGATTAAACACATATACCCAAACAATACTAAGACTTCCAAAAATAGAGGTTGCTTGACCAATATCTCCTATGAGAAGGTTATAGAGCGGAGAATGCCCTCCTTCAAAGTGGCCAAAATATATCGCATCGTGGAATCCCAAGATATAAGGTATCATAAATACCCCTATGTCTGTCAGTAAGTGTAAAACTAGAATGCCAGATATTGCCAAGAATATCCTTTTTTTAGAGTGGAATAAGCTGATGAATTTTTCATAGAACTTCTCTCCAACATGACCAACCCGATATATGAAAGTGCTTGGATGGAATCTTGAGTGGTGTTCCCTAAATAAAGTCAATACATAGAAAATAAGCGCTACAACAAGCAGTGATGCATCAACAGCCATTGCAAGCCATTCCATCACAAGGTTAAAGACTATTACAAAAAAGCCTACCAGCACCAAGAAAGTTAAGATAAATCGTTCTGTTTTTTTATAAATATTCTTGGGGATTCCCCTTTCATGGATAACATCCATTAAACTGGGTTTTGTCACTTTTAACTTATATGTCATGTAAAATGACAATAAAATAAGCATGATTCCCCCTAAATAAAATGTTGTATATTCTATCAAAACCTTCTCATCTATTATAAAGGTATAAAACCCTGCTAAAAGATTTACTTCTTCTATTGCCACTGAAGCGAATATTACTAAATTTTTGAATATAAAGAGGAAATAAGTGAGTATGAGCAGAATATCTAATGTTCTGTTCCTTTTTCCGAAGAATTGTTTGACTAAACTTAATTTATACAATAAATAAGCTAATAGTAACCAAGAGATTGTTTTCTTTAGGAAATCAATATCGCCAGGTAACCATTCAAGGAAATCCAAGATATTAAGTAGAATAATAAAAATTAGTAGAAATAACTCAACTACCTTTGATTTTTTGTGCATATAATGCAGTTCTAACTCTTCTGTATTTATTTCTTTCCATATAAGATAAAATTAAAACAGTTTAAATCCTTTACCTTCTTTTGTACCTAGAATTCCCCCTTCTACTATCCTGAATGTCATTTCCTTCTCTTGTTCTATTGATCTGTGTTTTCTAAGGATAAATTTTCGGTTTCCTGCAGGTGTTATCTGTAGTTCTACTAGGCATTTGGAGCTATATTTCAATAAGTCCCCTCCAACAATATTTACCTTATCCTTATCATTGAAATCAGCATAAACTTGATTAGCTATTAATATTGGAATGTTTTTTTTCCTTGCTATCTCGTTAAGATAAGATATCTGCCTTCCAAGCTCCTTATTAACCTCATAAACCGCTTCATTCTTCCCTAATTCTAGCCTATACAACATACCTATTGTATCTACCACTATCAATCCAACTTTATTGTCCACTGCTTCTTTTAGTTTGTCAAATGCTTTCTTTTGCCCTTCAAATGATGCGGGTTTTAGAAAAATAAAGTAGTTTAATACCTTGTTATAATCGTATTTTGCAATTTGTTTTAGTCTTTCTACAGAAAAACTATTTTCAGTATCTATGTAGATGACTTTTTTCTTTGTTCTGGCAATGTTTATTCCGCAAAGCATGCACAAAACCGTCTTGCCAGAACCTGCAGGCCCGTATATTGTTGTTATGATGTCCTTCTCATAGCCCCCATTTAGGACTTTATCTAATATTTTGGATCCAGAGGGAACTTTAGTGAACATAACCAATAGAAATCCACATAATATTATAAACTTTATGATGGGGGGGGTTATCGTCTTTAACAATCGAAACATTTAAAAATCTAATAAGTTAATATGCTTATTGAAATAGTTTAAAGACTAAACGTCGGAAAAGAAAGTATGTAAAGATGGAAGATATTATTATGAGTTTGTGTGGTTTACTATTTATGGTACTCTTTGCTTTTTTAATGTTTATCTTTGTAGTTTTTTTAGCTTCGAGGTTTAAGAATAAAGATTATGATGATTTTGAGCCAAATCTTAGCGTAATAATCCCTACATTTAATGAAGAGAAGAACATCAAGCAATGTCTTGATTCTGTTTACAACTCAACATACCCTAAGGAAAAGATGGAGGTGTTTGTTGTTGATGATGGCTCCACAGACAGCACAGTTGAAATAGCAAACGCTTTCAAAGAAGTAAAAGTACTGAAACAAGATCACAAAGGTAAGTCAGAAGCGCTTAATCTAGGAACCTCAAAGGCTAAATATGATTTCATCTTAGGTATAGATGCAGACACATTCATTGAGAAAGAATGTATTAAAGAGATAGTTAAACCTCTTAAAAATAGGGAAGTTGGCGCCACTACTGGAGTGAGTAATGTAAGAAATAAGAATAGTATTATAGGTATTTTTCAAAACATTGAATACCACTATAATAACTTAATACGAAATAGTTTCTCAAAACTATTCAATAATGGAATATGGTTCTTTGGAGCTTTAGCTTGTTATAGAAAAAGCACATTAGAAGAGATAGGTTTTTTCAAGATAGATACTTTAACAGAAGATATGGATACTGCTTTAGAGATAAAGAAAGCTGGTTATACTACTATAAATGTGCATAATGCAACAGGAAGTACCTTTGTTCCAAAAACCATCAAAGAACTGTATCATCAAAGGGCAAGGTGGTGGATGGGGGTTTTACAATCTTTGGTTAAGAATAGAAAGCTTTTCTCTTACAAAGCATCTCCCGCTATATTGTTCCTTTTTATAAACCAGTTTTGGTGGACATTTTATTCATTCTTATCTTTGCCTGCCATAATATACCAAGTAAATTACTGGTTGCCGTATAACACAGGAAGTTTCTTAAGCTTATCAGGATATTTGTTTAGGTGGTTTAGCTTGCTTGGGCCAGTATATGTTATATACAAGATACCTGTATGGGGCTTGTCGTTCTATAGCTTTTTTGGTGTCTTGTCTGGAATCATAAGCGCTTTTTTGATTATAGTATCAATAAAGATGTTTAAAGATAAGCTCAATTTTAAGAATATATTTGCTATATTCTTCTATTTCCCATATACGATAGTTTTAAATATGATTGTGTTACTCAGCTTACTAAGATTTAGGTTTTGGGAAAACAAGTTTTTCATACGATAAAATGCAATTATTCAAACCGATGACGGAAGCGGAATTTGCAATAGCAGTTAGATCTACATTAGATTTCATGCATGTCATATTTAATAGTATATTTGATGTTCTCCTATTCATTACTATAGTAATATCTGTTGCGTATTTCTTTATTTCATTATATGTTGTTTTTTCTAAGAATAAGAAATCGAAGGAGTATGATTTTGATGAGAAAAAAGCGCCTTTTGTCACAATACAGATACCTACTTATAATGAATTAGCAGCTATACAGTGTGCTAAAAATTGTGCGAATTTCGATTACCCCAAAGATAGGTATGAAATCATAATAGGCGATGATAGCAAGGATAAAGAAGTATCTAAAAAGATATATGCGTTTTCAAAATCTGAGAAACTTGTTAAAGTAACAAGGAGGGGTAATAATGATGGATATAAAGCAGGAAACCTAAACCATATGTTGAAATATTCTAAAGGAGATATACTTGTTTTGTTTGATTCTGACTTTACACCAAAAGAAGATTTTCTAAGGAGGATTGTTGCTCCGTTTATTCATGATAAGAATACTCCTGCTGTACAAGCAAGATGGAGTTCTATCAATGCTAATCAAAACATAATATCGTTGTTAGGATCCACTATAATTGCGGTTTGCCATAAAATTGTATTACCTTTTATCCAAAGTAGGAGGAAATTCAGTTTTCTTTGCGGGTCTGCAGAAGCAGTTAGAAAAGACCTATTGTTGAAGTTGGGTGGTTGGCAGACTGGGAGCCTCACAGAGGATATAGAATACTCATTAAGATTATTAAAAAACGGCCACAGGATTGTATACCTAGATGACCTAGAATGTGATGGTGAAGTTCCACATAAAGCTAAAGACCTGTACAGGCAACAAATGCGGTGGGCCTATGGTGTAGTGTGTGCATTTAAGGAACATGGTAGGAGAATAACTTTTAATAAGAAATTGACAATTGAAGATAAGGTTTATACTTACTTAGACTTAAGTGGGTATATGATCTCTGTATTATTGATGGGTTTATTTATGAGCGGATTTATAAGCTTTATAACCCATGCGCCAGAACCGATTAATTGGGCTAAGTTCCTTTCTGAACTTGGGAGAAATGTATTGTTAACTAGTGGGCTGGTGGTTACTTCCATAATTGCACAAGTAAGGAATAAAAATGCAAGAAAGATACCGTCTATTATAGGTTCATTCTTTAGTTATGGTCTTGTCGTTGTTTATTATGTAAATAAGGGCATATTTAAGGCTATGCTCAATAAACCAATGCGGTGGTATATGTTGAATAAGAATTCTAATAAGTCTATGTATTAGTTTGTTGTTAAATTCCAAAACTTTTTTGAATAGAACTAAATTCTATTATTTTGATGAAGAAAAAGTATAAGGTATACAGGTTTATCCTTTATTTAATATTAATAATGTTTTTATTGATAAATATCTCTTATTTATTGAATCAAAAAGGAATTGTCTGGGATTCTGCGGTTTATGTAGGTATGAGCAAGTATATTTTTTCGTCAGGTAAAATTGGTTTGTGGGAACCTGCTAGGCCAATCTTGTTGCCAATTTTAATAGGCCTTTTTTGGAAAATGGGCTTAGATCCCATAATTTCAGCAAGTTTGGTGGGAATTGTTTTTAGCTCTGGATGTGTATGGATCACTTATGTTATTGGGAAAAGAGTTTTTAACAAGAATGTTGCTTTAATCGCTGCTTTTTTTCTTGCTTTTAGCCCAACTTTCTTGTTTTATAGCTCGGCTCCTTTAACAGGGATAATATCGACGTTTTTTGTATTACTGGGCATATACTTTCTTTTAGACTCTAGATACTTATTAAGCGGTTTATTCTTTGGCCTGGGATTTGTAACAAGATTCTTGCAGTTATTTGCTCTGGTGGCAATAATTATTGTTTTATTAGCATATAAGAAAAACGGATTGAAGAAAATAATAAGCTTAGGTTCGGGGTTCTCGATAATTGTTGCCCCATATCTAATACTGAACACAATTATTTACAATAATCCAATTTACCCCTTTCTTTTTCAAGTTTTTATGAGCAAGAATAGTGGTTGGATATTTAATGAGTCGGTTACTTTTTATCTTATAAGTTTAGTTAATGAAAATTTTTTGATCTTTTTTGTATTAATTGGTATTGCGGCTGTGTTAATGAAAAAGGAGTTTAAAGGTGTTGCTATTCTAACTGTGCTTCTTTTCTTTTTAGTATTTTTCAATTCTATTGCACATAAAGAAACTAGGTTTTTTTTAGTATTCTTACCGTATTTATATCTATTAACGTCGTATGGTGCTTTTGTAAGCTTGAAATTCCTAAAAAAGAAAGGGGTAATGTTCTATCTAGTTATTTTTGTTTTAGCCCTTATTTGGGCAAATCAGGAGATAAAAGGAGTAAAGGCCCCATTACCAGATGGGTATGGAGAGTTTACAGAATATCTAAGTGGGGAAGATATTGGAGAAGGTATCTGGATTAGTAATCCTTCTTTTATCTTAAGAAGTGATAAAAAAGCAGATGAATTGATTTATTATCCAATATACAACTCGAAAAAAATAGATGAATTGAAGAAAAAATTACCCATGGCCAAGCACATACTAATAGATACTTGTGATATTCTGCCTTGTCATCCGGAGGATAAATTATGTGAGGATAAAACAGATGAATTTTTAGACTGTATCAAGAATGATTTTGAGGTTTTTCTCTATAAGAAGGAAGGTATTTGTGAACAGTTTATTTTCAGAACTACTTCTTTACCTTGATAAAATCACCTATTGTTAGGCCTTCTGATTTTGAAGTATCTAATTTACTGGGTTTTATGGATTCTATCTCAATTAGGCTTACATGCAAAACCTTCTCAATTTTTCTTGCTAGGCTTATGTTCGGTTCGAAATGGTTTGTTTCTATCTTATGCATTAAAGAGGCTTTTTCATTAATCTTCTTTGCAAAATCCTCTTGTTTTATGCCAAGTTTCTCTCTCTTATTCTTTATTATCTCACCATAACCACCAACAATGGTAAGTATTATCTCGTCCTCACTTTCTTTTTCACGAGTGATTACCTTTTTCTTCTCTTCTTTTATTTCCTTTTTAACAACAGAAATTACCTTTCCGAAGTTCGAGCATTTTTTGCAAACATTAAGTATTGTGCCTTCTACGTCTGATTTATATAATTGAGTATCTTGCCCACACATATCACAATTTATTTTAATCACCCCACATGGATATAATTGTATGGTCCCCCATACCTTCAAACTTGATTTTTGCTTTGCCTTTTGATATATCGATGCACAAATAACCAGTAGTATCAATATCTATTTTACCTATATCAAAAGATTCTTGTAAAGACTCTCCTGCAAATAAAAAAACGTTTTTATCAACTCCGCTTCTTATGCTGTCTGCTATTATGGGGTTATTATCTGCGGTTCCAAGATTCTCAATATGATCGGCAAGAGCATTTCTATCAGTTACAGCATAATTCTTAACAAAACAAACCTTTTGGTATTCTCCACCTATAAAAAACTCTGCTTCTTTTACAGTACCATAATCAGGAGAAACCCGCTTTATAGTTGAGGTAAGATCTGTTTTAAATTTGATGTAGGATATTTGCTCTGATTTATCCTTAAACCCTTTTATAGCATTATAGCCATAGACTAATATAAAAGAGAATACTAGGATTGTAATAATGTATACAAGGACATGTTGTGCTGCCATCCCTTTTTTAGAACGCATTTTCAATCTAAGGAACTTTCAATTCCTTTTTAAGTTTACCTATTCTTTGATTAAGTTCTTCGCCTGCTGCTTTTGTGTTCTCTAACCTCTTTTTAGCTTGTTTTTGTTGGTCTTCTTTAGCTAATGTCGATAATTTTGAGAAAACATCCTTTTTCTTTTCTTCTGGTTTTGTTTCATGTATAACTTGCTTGGGTTTTAGTGTTTGAGGTTTTTGTGTTAATGGTTCTTTAGGTGATTGTTTAATTGGTGATTGTTTTATAGGTAATGTTGGTTTAATAGGTCTAGTTATTCTTCCCATTTGTGGACCTGTCCTTTGAAATGGCCTTGCTGGTGGTCTCATAGGTATTCTCATAGGTCTTGCTCTTTGCGGCATTGTCGTGGGCCTTCTTGCTGCCATTGGCCTTCTATTCAAAGATTTCTGAGGGGCTGGAGGAACTGATGGTTTCTTTTTTGTGAGTATTATAAAACCAAAATAACCCCCTGCACCTAATACTCCTGCTGCTAACATCACAAATAGATATTTTAGAACTCCACCTCCAGGTTTTGATCCTGGGTCTTTAGGGTCTGTTCCCTTTTCTATCTCTTCTAGGTCAGTATATCCATCACCATCTGTATCTGCTTTTGTTGGGTCTGTATTGTATCTATATTCTTCTAAATTTGTAAGTTGGTCCTGATCAGGGTCATCTTCAGGATCTGCACAAGAAACACAATCAAAATACTGTTTCTCAAAAGAATCTGGCAAGTTATCATTATCTGAATCTGAATCGCAAGCGTCGCCTATGTTGTCTTCATCCACATCGGCTTGGTCTTCATTTTCTATATTAGGGCAGTTATCTTCATCATCCATAATGCCGTCTCCGTCTGAATCTACTGGTTTTAGAATGCATTTTGCAGATTTACATTCTGCTGCTGATATACAATCTGAATGTAGATTGCAAATTTTACCCACCCCACAACCGCTGCAACTGCCTCCGCAATCAACGTCTGTTTCTCCAATGTCTTTTACGCCATTTGAACAAGTATCGATTATTGTAACGCATTTATCTGTGTTATTATCGCAATTAAGGGATTTACAATCGCCATCATTTTCGCAAGAATCGCCTACTTCACATGATGTACAATCTCCTCCGCAATCAACGTCTGTTTCCTCTCCGTTTTTTATACCGTCGTCGCAACTAGGTGTGGCGCATTTGCCTCTTGAATTGCAATAATCACTTCTACAATCATCATCATCTGAACAATCTTCTCCAATACCACAACCACTGCAACTGCCCCCACAATCTATGTCTGTTTCAGAGCCGTCTTTCTTATCGTTTCTACAGCTAGCAGGGGCTAAACTTAGGTCTACTTCTAAAGAGTTGCTGGTCTTATTAGCACTCCATAATCCAACACTATTCTGTGCCTGTACCTTGATATAATATTTATTAGAATCATTAAGATCTAAACTTCTTATACAATATTCATTATCGCCTGCGGGGCTTTTTGTGCCTTGTTTTATCTGTTGGTCTGTTGATTTATCCCACATAACAAAATAACGATATACAGAGATGCTGCTTTGAGAATCTTCTGAATTCCATTCTCCGCATAGTTCGTCGTCCTTATCTGTCTTGCTTGAGTGATTATCTAGTCCTGTTAGATTCACAGAGAGCATTATAGGTATACTACTATCTATAGCAAAGCTTGTGCTTACATCAACTACTTTTTGTTCTGATCCTTGGATAAAGATACACCTAACATAATAAGTATAACTCCCATCAGGTAAATTGATTGTGGGGCCAATATGTGTTTTTCCGCCACCAAACTTAACAGCACTTTCCATACCAGAATTATTAGCATACCAACATTCAGTAGCATCTTTATTTGTAGTTACATTGAATTTGAATGTGTCGCTGATTAAAGCGCCTTTTGGAGAGTTTACTGTTACTGACTCTTGTTGTGATGAGTCTACATTAAAACTTGCTTGCACTAAATTAGAAAATCTTCTTCCCTTATCCATACACATCACATTAAGGGTGTTTGTTCTGTGATCTACTAGGTAATTTTCTGTTATTGTGTTTTGAGGGGAATTCTTAAAGGTACTTTCATTAGATTCATCATATTCATCAAACTGTATCATTTCTTCATAGATTGATGATTCGTTGTGAAACTTGCATATCACTGGTTCATTAGAGCTAACTCTTAATGTAGTCTGTAATGGCAGTTCTGCTACACTGTCTGCTGTAGCACTTATAGTTGGGTTAGATTGATCATAGTTTATATTGAAGGTTTTTTGATACAACATATCGTGTTCTTCTGTACATTGCACATAAAAAGTAACATCTGTAACTATGTTGATGTTATCTTTTGAATGTGTAGTAGAGCCAGTTGAATCAAACTGTTGTGGAGAGTTATAACCTACTAAACTCCAATTGCAGTTTGCGTTTCTTTCTGTGCTGATAGTTACATTAAACGGACTTATGTAAGTAACTCCAAAAGGGGGATCTTCAATAGTTATGTCTAAATCAGGATAAACTATTGTAAAGATATATACTGAGGTATTGTAATTAGGAACGTCGTCATGATACATGACTGAAAATGTGTATTGTTCGTTGTTAGTTAGGGCGTCATCTGTCTTAGGAGAGAATAAGAAGATGTTGTAGGAGGGCATTGTTGGTTCATTAAAATAATCTACTATGCCCTCAGAAGAACTTGTTAGATTAAAATCTTCTATTGTAACAGTATCTGGCTCATCACTAAAATCAAGAGTAATAGCAGGATTAAATGCTTCTACGTTCCCCCAATTCTCTTGAGCATTAACTGTAAAGCTTAAGCTAATTAAAATCATTAGAATCATTAGTTGTTTGTTTAGTATCTTCATTTTTTAATCGTATATCATAAATAAAAACTCATCACTCAATTGCGTTCCATCATAGGTCGTTATTACTTCGCCATTTTGATCTCTAAGAGCCACATAAACCTTAAAATGCCCTTTTTCATCAGGCATATAATAGCCATTCTCAGCCCATACCTTATCTAAGGCTAATTTTTTACTTGGTGCAATTGTTCTAGGTGATAGATCATCTACTATGGTTGAGAAATCATCCCAATTCCAATCATCGTCTCTCTTTTGAACCTTCATCAACAAATAACCTGTAATGTCTATAGTTCCAGTATTATGAATCATGGATCTTTGAGTAACCCTAAATTGCCTGTAATCTTTATTATTATATGGGTAGCCATCATCTGTAGAATTAACCACTAACAACAAGGTTTTATAACCAAATTCATCTGGTGTCCATTCTAGTTTTAGCATTATTTCGTCATTTGCATCCAATAATGGAATCTCTTTAGAATCAATCAAAGTTAAAACATTCTGTCTGTTTACGTAATTTTCTTCGTATAACTCAGCCAAAACGTTTTCTGCTGGTTGAGTCCCTTGATTAGTTACCTCTACATCTATTGTGTTTAATTGGTTTATCAACACTTTTTCTTCCCATTCTATATATCCTAAGACGTCTGGAGCATCAGGTATTACATTGAAACTTCTATGGTGAATGTTATTATCAGGATTGCTATCTTCAGTAGAATTAATAATTAATACCAGCATCTGTCTGCCTACTTCAGTTGGTGTCCAACTAAATGTTATGTCCTTACTAGAATCAACTTCTAAACTTTCAATCTCTGTTGTTCCAATTAAAGTTAATGTAGCTTCGTCAGAATCTTTATTGTATTCTTCAAGATATAAGCTTATAGTTATGCCTTCTGCTTTTTGTAGTCCTTCATTTGTTATACGTGCCTCTACTATTCTCTCTTCGTCTATGATTACCTTGCTTTCAGGATAATATATATACCCATCAACATCAGGAGCATTAGCAACAACACACACGCCCCTATAATCTATATTATTATCTGGATTAGCATCGTTAGTAGTATTAATTGCAAAGATAATATTTCTATAACCTATCTCATTAAATTCTAGCATGAAATCTATTTCTAGAGTGGAAGAAGGTTCTATGTCTTCTAACGGAATTTCTTTAAGGAGGAGATAATTTTCGTAGCCTTCTTCTTGATAGACACTAACTTTAACATCTTTAGCTACCTCACTACCAATATTCTCTATTTCTGCAACAACATTAAAACTACCAACCGGTCCTTTGTAGGGCATATCTAAGTTATCAAATCTAAGGTCTGCAGAAGACTGGAATTGTTCATAACTATAAGCATATGTTTGATGGAATTCTTCTTCAAATTCAAACTCTTTCCCGTTGCTATATAAACCAAGATTAATAATTCTGTAAGGCCCATTAAGTCCAAAAGTAATAAAATCTAAAGCACTTAACTCAACAGTAATGTTTTGTTTTCCCTTTTCAAAATGCCCTTGTTTCCTTCCACTAGTTATTTGTGCACCAAATTCAGAGAACAAATCAAAATCTACTGAATAATCGCCCTCTTCCAAAACGTCAACTTCAACATCAATCGCTAAATAGTTGTAAAGCCCATCACCATCTAAATCAACACCGCGGTCATAATAATTTCCTGTCAAAATGATACTAGGTACAAGAATATCTTTAGTTAATGAATTATCAAATATAGTAGTTTCTTGAGGAAGTGCGTCAACAACAAGCTCAATTTTGTGCTCCCCTAATTCTAAAGGGGTCCAAGTAAATCTAATGGGTATTTCTTCTCCAGAATTCAATGAAGGAATAATAATACTATCTTCTTCCTGCCCATCTACTAAGAATCTTAGGTTTATGTTCTGTTCATTAGTTGTTCCTTTGTTTTTCAAGGTTGCATTTATATCATAAGCAGAATTATAATTCATTATATCTTTAACTTGCATATTGATTAATGACAAATCTTGTTGCTGCTCTATAAATGGGTTTGATGCAAATAATATTGAATTATAAATTATATGTTGATCTTCTTCATAACTTGATAATTCTGGCATATTAGTAAAGTAAACTGAATTTCTGTATGCGATTATATCTGCTTTATCATCAACTGACTTTGCTAAAATATCTCCGGGATTTGTTGGATCCAATTTTAGATTTAATACAGTATGATCGGCCCTAGAATAGTGTGGTAAATCCATATCGTAAAACACAGGATGTTCTGGGTAGAATGCACTGAATTCTCCTGAAAAATCAGCTTCTCTAGTATTCCAAAGTCCGATTGTTTGTTCTATGCCAAAAAGTGGGGCCAACTTAATATTATTTGGAACGTTCTCAGATAAAGTTCCGCCAGTACCTATTATCCCGTGGCCTTCATTAACATATCTTATTATAGCTCCGATTTCATCATCTGTAAATTCCCAGTTTATTGTAGTCCACCAGATAGCTCCACCATCATCCCATGCATCGGAGATAATCAAAACATCTGCGCCCGTATTGGCAATATCTTCATAGTTTATGTTTTCTTTACCTAGAGTTTCTAATTGTATGGTATAATCACCAAAAGAATACCAATTTTCTTCAACATCATAAATATTACAGTCTATTGCAAATTCAATACACCATGAATCTAATATAAGTGCTTTTATTGTGCCTGCTGAATAAACAACTTTTATGCTGCCAACTTGCTCATTATTTCCAATTATGTTTTCGCCTGAAACAGATTCTACTTTCATAGTTATGTCATAATCTGTTTCCTCTATGGGTGTCCATGAGAAACTTGTAGTTTGAGATGTTTTGCTAGCAATCGTACTAATTGTCTTTGAATCTTGCTCTGCACCGTTAATCAACAGTCTAACTATAACATTAATTTCATCATTTAATCCATTATTCTTTAGTAAAACATTGATATTAACTTGAGTGTTAGGATTAACCCATTTTGGAATTTCTAGATCGTATAAAGCAAGATCGTGTTGTGGGGGGTCTAAAGTTATAAGTGCTTTTAATGTATCGACTACGCCCCACCCATATGCATTATCTGGTCCTACTTCCCCTTTATCTATTGCTGTGTTCATCAAGGTTTCTTTTACTTCAGTAGGAGTTATAGAAGGGACTGCGTCAACAAGTAATGCAACTACTCCTGCAACATGAGGTGTTGCCATTGACGTACCAGAAATATGTACAAAATCAGGGTCTGCACATTCACTATAATCCCAAGCATCTTCCCACTGAGCAGAACATATATCTACTCCTGGTGCAGTTACTTCTGGTTTTATCCTTCCGTCTTTTGTTGGGCCTCTCGAAGAGAAACCAGCAATCTGCATGTTATTATCAATAGCACCAACTGTGATGATTTTATTAGCTGAAGCTGGAACTCCTACTGTGTTAGGTGCTGGGCCAGAGTTGCCTGCTGCAACAATAACATTAATCCCTGAATCAACAGCTAAATCAACTGCCTGCTCTTGAGGTGTTGTTCCATCACTATTTATGTTTGCTCCTAAGCTTAAGGATATAACATTTATTCCATATCTATCCTTATTTTGAACAGCCCATTCAATTCCAGCTAATACTTGAGAAAAAGAGCCGCTGCCCCAATCATCTAGAACTTTGACCCCTACTAGTTTAGCTTTAGGTGCCACCCCCCTGTAATCAGAGCTCCCTCCTGTGCCTGCTGCAATTCCAGCACAATGTGTGCCATGGCCATGATCATCATAAGGTTCTGGTCTAAAATTAACATAATCTTTAAATGCAATTACTTTAGGATCGTCTGTTTCTGGATCATCATCTAAATCATCTAAGCTTTTATGTGTTGGGTCAATTCCTGTATCAATAATAGCTATTACAGTATCTTCACCATCAACTCCATAATATTCATTAGATTCGTCAATTCGTATTACAGGTGTGCTTTGGTCTAGATTAACTTTAACTTTATAATTAGGATAAACGTCTTTAACATATCTTGATTTCTTGATTTCTTCTGCTTCTTCATCTGACACGTCCAGAACTACGCCATTAAACACATTTGTATAGACTTCTTTGATTTTTTTGTTGGGTTCTGAAGGATCTGCAACCGCATACCCTGTTATAGAAGGCGCTCTTTTCTCAATATCTTCTAAAGCAGCCTTTTGTTGAGAGATTATTTTGTCCTTATGATTCTTTAACTCTTCAGGCATCTCTTCTCTAATCTCCTCTGTCTTTTCCTGTAGATTAGAAGATCTCCAATTATAATAACCTTTTAATAATCTCGATTCTTCTGCCCTCTCCTTGTACTCGTCTCTTTTATCTTTAGATTCATCTAAATCCTCTCTAAGCTTAATCTCCTCAGCTAATAATGGCTCCTCCTTAAATTGTATGATATATCCTTCTCTTGTTTCAACTTCTTTGAATGTGTATCCTTCTCCAAATGGAGATATTATTTTTTCGTACTCGACATTATCGTTTTTTCCTATTGGGATGTTTGTTTTGATGAATGGTTCAGGCGGGTCTGTTAGTTCTACTTGCCTTCCAATAGGATAATCATCCTTAGTAGTAGCTACACTTAAGATTCCTTCTATAACCCTAAATTCTGTACTAAATGGGATTATCCTTGAAGCAGATTTTCCTTCACTGCTGCATTCTACTGTAATCAAATAATGATTGTTGTTTTCAAGATTTTGAATTTGCTGTGAATGAGTTATGCCGGAAGTATCTTGTAAATTAATTGGTTTTGTTTGTTGGCCTGTTTGTACATAAACATTATAAGAACAAGTTGAGTTGATGTCAGTAGTTATTTCTAGAGGAGTTTCTTCGTTCTCCAGTACAGAATCTGGTGTGGGGGATATAACTCTAATGGTGAAATCTCCTTGGTTAGACATAACGGATTTACCAAAATCAGATAAGAATGTTGTTAAATCGGTTCCATCTATTATCCCATCATCATTAAAATCGGATTTCTGGTTATAATCTGGATTTTGTGAATTACTTCCAAAAGCATTTAAGAATGATGTTAGGTCTGTTCCGTCTACAATTCCATCGCTGTTTAAGTCTGTATTAGGATTATTTAAAGCAGCATGGACTATTCCTATAACTACTATTAAGATTGAAAAAATAACTAATAGCAATCTATTCTTGTTCATTTTCTAATCGAGTTTGATATTTAGCTTAATGTAGCTGAACCGTCAACTGATGTGATGTTTATTGATTGTGACAGCGAATCTGCAAAGTTAACATTTATAAAATTCAATTCAGTATTTCCAACAGCAACTTTATTGAAATTTATTGTTAATAGGTTTCCTGATCCGTTTACCCCTTCGGTGCGCCCGGGTATTGTTATAGGCCCTATGTTAATGGTGTTAGGTGACCTTGAATAACCAATGATTAATTCTCCTGTATTAAGTCCATTTGATACTAAAAGTGCATCTGTCAGTAAATTCCCGTCTATAACTGAGTCTATAACAACAATTGAAGGATCATATGTTAAATGGAAAGGGGCAGAATATAAGCCTACTACATCTGAAACAACAACCTGGATGCTAAATTGAGTATTGCTTGTTGTGGTTGTTGGCGGGTTGAGTATTAATGTAGCTTGGCCTTCTGGTACTGGCGGCGGTGGATCTGTAGGGGTAGTTGGAGGTTCTTCTGGAGGAGGTTCGGGTGGTGGATCTAATGGTGGGTCGTCTGGGTCACCAATTATCACTCCTGGAGATGATGGAGCAGTAGTGTCTATCTCAAACTGTCCACTTATACTAGCAACAAGGCCTTCTGAGTTTTCAGCCCATATAATGAAGTTATAGATTCCATCATTTGTAAATGTTTTATCCTTTGAATAGGTTTTTACATTTGAGATCTGACTAGTAGTTAGAATAAGTGTTTCATTAACACCATTAATTTCGAGTTTAGCTCCTGTTAGGGTAGCTTGAGCTATTAAGGAGATTACTGATCCGCTAAATGTTACTATCTTGCTACCTAATATTGCATCAGATGTTGGTGGGCTTTGGTGTGCTATTTGGATGCCCTCTGCACCAGATTGTGTATCTACGGTCACTATGATTGTTTTTGCCTCTGTTTGTAAGCCCCCTTTATCTTCACATATGATATAATAAGTATAATCATTGCCGTCGCTTACAGTTATTTCTGCTGTTGTGGCAGATTTTGAATATGCATTGTAATTTTCGAATTGATATGTATCCCCATTATATGTATTATAGGTGCATCTTGTATCTTCATTTGTAGATGCACTTAGTCTTATCTCGGTTTGAGTTTCTTCATTTGGTATGAATCCTATGAAGAATCTCTTTACTGTATCGTTAAATGCTAATGGGTCTGGAACCTTAAATAGATAATCTAAATCAAAGCTTTCTATTTGCGGGTTGACTAAATCTATTATTAGTTGTTGTGTGTTTTCTACAATATTATCTAACTGGTCACCGCAGGTTATGTAGACATTCTGTGTATATGTGCTTCCTGCCACATGTTTAATCTGTTCAGATAAGCTAACAGTAAATTGATAATTGTTAGTTGTATAGAAATTATCCTGTTGGTATCCTTCTGGGGTGTGTTGAGAATAATTTATCCTACACCAGTTAGAGTATTCGTTTGTTGTAATCCCTAAAGTTGGTTGTGTTTGATATGTTGTGCCTGTTTCTGGAATAAAGCTAGCTATCGTTGGGCCTTTTAGATCAGCAGTTATATTAATAGTATCGCTAGCCTCTAATCCGACAGCATCACTAGCTACAACAACTACTTCATATTCTATTTCTTTGTCTTGTTGTTTTATGAGAGTTAAATTCAATTCAAATTCTTCATTAACTCTATCTATATCTAGTGAATAATCTCGTAATGGAGGATTGATGGAAACAACAATATCCTTAAAGTTGGTATCGCTATATGTTCCAAGTATTGTTACAAAATCGTTATTTGTTTTATATGGTGAATTTCCAAATATTATATCTTCATTATTAAGTAAGTTTGTAATCTGTATTTCAGGTATTCCTGTATCTAACATTATTGTTTCCTCAATTGTTTTTGTGTTATTTACCCAATCTTTTGCTGTGACCTTAATTGTTTTATCTCCATCTCCTTGGCTTAAGATTATTGTTTGTGAGAAAGAACCTTCAAAACATAGTACTGAATTGAATTCAAAATCTTTTTCTCCTGTGATTATTGTTATTTTTTCTCCTGGTGCTAGATCATCACTGCACTTTCCACTGATTTCAACTGTTGCTGTGCTTGTTTGAGATGGGAACGAGCTACCAACTGATACTTCAGGTATTCCTGTATCAACTACAAATATGCCTTCAAATATATATTCAGGACCATAGTCTTCTGTGCCTTCTATCTTTCTCCTGGCAGTTATATTTAGTTTGTATATGCTATCCACTAAGTTTTCAAAGTTATACTCATAGATTGAAGTTGAGATAAACTGAAGTTGTATTTCTTCTTTTGTTCCACCTATTGGGTTGCCAGTTATTTTGTCTATTCTGTTCATTTCGGTACTGACAACCTCTACTTCTTCTACTTCTAAGAATTCTACTCTTGCTTGAGTGTTGCTGCTGCCTACTACATATATGTCTTTTTCTTCACCAAATATATTTAAATCTAGGATATAGGCTGAACTTGTGAAGATAATGTCTGGGCTTGAAGGTATCTTCTTATTTACCTCAAAGATTAATTCATTCTCTAATAGATTTCCAGCTATATCTGCTGCAGTTATGCTGGCTTTATGGAAATCTTCTGAGTAAGGTGCATCTGCTTCAAAAACTAAGAAACAAACCTCGTCACCTGAGTTGCAAGATAGATCTATACATCCTGGTTCATCAGATGTGCCATCTTCCTTATAGATACATTTTAAGTTGTTGTCAATTTTTAGAATGATGGAAGACTTGTCTAATAAAGAATTTGTTCCTTCCAGCTTTATTTTTACTGAAGTCATATCTTGATTCGTGATTCCGTCTTTGGGCGTTTCGAGAGTTAATTTTGGTGGTGTTGAGTCTCTTACCAACAAAGGTAAATCTGGTTGTTTTAATTCTTCGCTTGGGTTTGTTGAAAGATCATAAGATGTAAGGGTAAGCTCGTTTACTCCTTCGTAAAGCTCTAATGCCATCTCAAAATAGCCCATAGGTTTTGGTTGGATAGTTAGATAGACATAAGAAGATTCGTCAACCTGAACGTCTTGCTCTAATCCTGGGTCTAAGGTTAATTGTACTCTTCCACTGCTCGCATCCGAAACATCAACTATTCCATATCTAGCAAAGTTTGTTCTGTTATGATTATAGAAGATTACATAATTATTCACAGATAGTATGCCTGGGCCTTCTGGTGCATCAATTATTATTACCTTGTCTCCTTTTTCATAGTTTAATATGTCTGGCCTATTATGTAATGTAGAGGTTGTTTGGAGTGGACTTCCACTTTGAATAGTATCTATATAGGAAGTCATAAGTTCTTGATTAAGTTGGTAAAGCTCTGCTTTTACATTTCCTACTTCTCCGATATATCCAATTAAAGTAACTTTATCAGTAGGGTCTCCTTTTTTTGTATAAAATATACTTTGATGTTCTCTAACGTCTTCTGGTGGCCACCATACTATTGGTTTACCTGGTGGAATCGTATCCATTATCCTAAATGTAACCTCAAGCGTATTGATATTCCCTGTTTCTTGTACAGGATCAGATAAACTATCATATGCTTTTATTTCTACTTTATATTCTCCATCACCTAATGCAGAGTATGGAACAATCACTCCATAAATATTAGAATTAGGTACAGCTTCTGTTAGTTCTACATTATTCAGGATTTTGTTATAATTATCTTGTTCATCTTTTCTGTAGATATTTGCCCTAACTCGAATAACTACTGTATCTGGCAAGATATCTACAGTTCCATCTAAATCAGTAACTTGTGCTGCTATTGTTACATCATTTCCTGTTTCTATTGTATTTGTTTCGGTCTGACCTTGGAAGATTAAACCATTAGCACCACTTAATGGCCCTATTAATGGAGGAGTTACATCGATAATTATTTCGCTTGTAAACTCAAAGATGTTACCATAAACATCTGCTGCTTTTGTAGAGAATGTATATCTACCTGTAGGGATGTCTTTAGAAAATCCATAATACCAGGTTATGTAACTTCCATCAATATTGCTTGTCACTTCATTGAATTCTTCACCAACAACAAGATTAGTTCCTCCTGTTCTTAGATATGTATATTGCTCATCTAGTATTTCAGAGTCTTGTAATTTTATTGGTTCATAAGTATTAGGGCTATATTTGACCCACGGAGTTGGAGAGGGATTATTAGTCATTGGAATACCATCTGAAGATTCTAACCATATATAGTCTTCAGAGTATGCTAAAGAGCTTAAGCTAATGAAAATAAGAATCAATATTAAAGGTAAAAAATTCTTACTCATTTTAATTTTGCCAACCTCCACCTACACCGCTATCTGGTTCTCCTTCACCAGCAATCAGTGTTGGAGAGCCGCCTTCGCAGGTTAGAGGTATTGCAGAACCGCAATTACTGAGTTGAGTTGAGCAAAGATTCGCTCCTCTAGGCTGTTCACCTGTTTGTTCACCATATGTTGCAACAGTAAAGCAGACATCAAGAGAGACAGGCGGCATATCAGAGTAGTCAGATTGGGTGGGTGTGCAAGTGATAGTATAATGATGATAATTAACTTGGTAATCTGGTGTTCCTCCAATCAGGCAATAATCGCCTGAATTCTCTTTACAGTCAGTAGAATCTATCAAGAAAGAATGTGTTGTTCCACTACTAGTGCTCATTAATACATCCTGGAATGTTCCTGCAATAATATCTGAATTGTGGCTTATTGTACAGGATGTTTGCAAATCTATGTTGTCTTTTTTTGTTTCTACCTCTAATACAATTCCATCTCCATTGCCTGCATAATTTATGAATTCGCCATAGTTTACAATATTATCATCTGGTGTTTTTTGAGTTATTGTGAAGCTTCCTTCTTCATATGTTGTTTGTTCTATTCTAGAGCTTTGTATTCCAGATGGCTCTTGAGCAGATATCACAACTTTGTTTATACCTTCTATAAATTGAACAGTTATGCTAAACCACCCATCAGGGTATTCTCCTGCAAATGGGTATGCTGTAATGGCATAAGTTGCGCCTGTGCTCACTACGTTTGTGTCTAAAGGCTTATCTATTGTTATTGTTGTTATTTTTTGGAAACCTATAGTCGCGACTATACGATTTGTTATCCTATATCTTGGAAGCAAAGCGTTTCCGCTTGGGTCTGAGAATTCTAAGTAATCATTAACATTTAGAATAGTAGTTAGGTCTTCTTTGAAAGTAAATGATATGTCTCCTGCTTTTGGATAAGTATCTAAAATTAAATCACTTAAATGTTTGTTGGTAAATTCAGGTATTGGCTCAATAACCTCTCTTGCAGTAAATGGAGGTATAGGGTATTCGCCTTGAAGTTCATTAGCTCCATTAAGAATTGATATCTTAACTTGTGCTTCAGGTACTGTAATACCTTTAATAATATAAGATTGAGAGTAAACATTTGTAGGCAGATCAGGGTAGAGTATTATTGGTGTGGGAGTAGAATCTAAATCAACTGTGATTATATCTGTTCCTGTTTGTCCTGCTTGGTCTGTTGCTGTAACTGTAATTGTATTAGTGATCACTGTGTTGGGTTCAACAAACAATTCCATATTCTTAGAGAAAGTGTATGATTGTGAATTAATATTCTCAATAGTTTCTATCAGTGGTTCTTTGCCTTCGCTTTCTATTTTAATTATGATAGTATCTATGATCTTATTATCTGATGCTGTTCCAGATATTGTTTGAAGTTTAGATCTTACTGTAACTCCGTATGATAGAGAGGTTATAATTACTTTTGGTTCGACTGCGTCTCTTAATATCGCTTCATAGTTTGTCTCTTCTTTGTTACCTGCTTTATCCACAGAATAGAATTGTACGCTTGTGCTAGCTGTAGAGAAGGTGTTTCCATCTAATAATATATAATCTTCTTGGTTAGTGCAAGGGTATTGGTCACATACATATGTTCGATCACAACCAGCTTCTCCTGGTTGTCCTGCCATTACTGGGTCTATACATTGGAAGGGTATGCTTACTTTGCCTTCAGCATCTGGCTTTTGATCTTTGTCAAAATCAAAGTCCGGTGTTAATGTTTCTGGGGGGGTGTTGTCTACTGTGAAAAGAATAGCTGTGAAGTCTTCTTCTGTTTCTGAGCGTTTACAGCTGATTGTCGCTATGTATGATTGTTCGCTAAAACCAGTAAGTTCTTTTTTGTATCTATATAGATACCAGACATCTGGATTTTCATTTGGCCCTTCATATTCCATTAATTGATCACTTTCTATAGTTGCAAATCCTTCCCTCTCATACCTCTTTAACCAACAATATTCATATTCATAGAGTGTTCCTAATTGAAAATTAACCGTACCGTCGCTTTTTATTGCTGTTTCTTGGGAAGGTGATATTATGGTTAAGGTTTTAGGCCCTATAACTGCTTCTCCTTCTTGTTCATTACCCGCACTATCCCTACATGTGTATCTAAAGAAATTACTATCTTCATTTAAATTTCTAAATTCGATAACATAGGTATTTCTAAAAAGTTCAAGTGATCGTGTTTCGGGGTTATATAAATCGTATTTATAAGGTAAATTGAATTGGTTGAAATTATCTGAAACTATCCTGTCACCTTCCAAAATCGGAAGACCTGAATTTGGATCGTACCTACAATCTGCAAATTCATTAGATATTTTTATAGTAAGATGGTATATGTTGCCGTCATCGTAAGAGAAAGAATATGGTGGTGCGAGTTTTGGTTTAACTGCATCTATATAGAATTGATTGCTTTTTACTTTCTCAACATTTCTGCTGCTATCTACTGAATAGTATCTTATAAAGTGTGCTCCTGAGTTAGTTATATCCATACTATTTAGAAAATCATCTTTAGGATTAAGTTTTGCCATATATTCTGTTCCAATAAGCTCAAATCTGTTTTCGATATTCTTGCCATCTGCTAAGCTTGAAGGACAACAGGTATTATCCTCATCTACGCAAACCCAAAACTCAACTGGGTCTTCGTTTAAAACAAAAGTAATATAATCCCCAGATTCATTCATCTTTCTTATTGTATGTTCAGTATCAATCTCTTTTATTTTTGTTTCCAAAGCAGTTCTGTCTTTTTTGCAAGCTACTTCGTTCAATCCGCTACAATCTTCTGTTCCATCATCATCTGCATCTTTATAACATCCCCTATCTTGAGAAGAAAAATCCCATTTACAAAGACCAATACCGCATGAATCATCACTATAGGTTATATCTGTTGGGCAATTATTATTAAAATCAATTTCTTGTCCGCCTGACCAAGAAGGATCAGAACCAATGCATTCTTCTGGTGAGTTGTAGTCCTCACATTTTGTATCTGCAGTGCACTCCACACAAGAAGAAGTAGCGTCATCTAAATAACAATTACCTAAAAGATTACAGCGCTGTTCATCACAACCATCATTTTGGAATACATCTGAATCTGCACTACACAATTCAGAACAATAATCTGTCTCTTCATAATCCGAGTCATAACATATTCCTTTTCCTAATGATTCGTAAGTATATAACCAGCTACATCCGCTGTTCTTAAACTCTCCATCTTCAGAGGATATTGCATTAGCTGAAACTCCACAGTTATCTTTCTCACAAGCATCTTTTCCTTTGTAATCATAACATGTGCCGATAGACTCACAATTGCTGCAAGTATCTACTATTGTATTAGAGTAATCATAATAGCAATAATTATTATCATTATTACCTAAGCATGTATTTTCTGTATAAAACAAACCGAAAGGGTTGCCGGCATTGTAATTACAATCAATTTTGTTTTTACACTCTGTAATCCCATTTTCATCTGGACCAACGCATGTTTTTCCTAAGTCTGCACAATTGACACTATTGGCAAGATCTAACTTATTTTCTTCGTCACAAATTGCTCCAATCCCATTAATTATATCGTCAGCTGGGTTTGGTGTGCTCTTATCATCATCTAAACAAAATTCTTGGGGGATTCCATTTTCAAATTTATTTTCACAATATTCATCTCCAGTAATTATCTCTGCTCCAACTTTAGCGCTTTCTGCACCTGTTACATATTTTGCATAGATAAAGTATTTATATTCTGTAGACCATTCAACAGTTTCATCAATATATGGTATTTCGGCTGCGAAGCATCTCTCCACCTTGTTAGTATCTGTACACTCTCCTGCATCTATAATTATTGCATCGTGGTTTGTTTCGAGAGGTATTTCTAATAATGGATGTTCGCATCCTGTTGCGTCATCTAAGCATCTCCTTGTAATAAAATAACTTACAAGTGGAGATGGTTTTTCTTCTTGTGTAGAACTATCAATTGTGGCAGGGCAAGGATTTTTCCAAGTCAGGTTTACTGACTTCTTTCCTTTTATTGGGTGTACTTCGAAACTCTTTGGAGAAAATGGATTTATGCTAAAACAGCCTTCTTCTTCTGTTCCTTCTTCTAAAATAATATCTCTTCCGGTTAGAACAGCCCCGACTGTTGGAGAAATTGTTATAGAACCAGTCAAAAATTGTGTGCCTATTCTTTTGAATGCAGATACTATAACTGTTGTTTCAAGACTAATAGGTATGTTTCTTATAGTATAAGAGCCGCCTGTTCCAGAAATGCCACTCTCACCATTTACTTGTACTTCGGCCCCTTCAACTGCCTCGTATTGTTGAATTGTGCCTTTCTTTACAGCACCACTTATTGTAAATGTTTCACCTTCACAAGACGGTTTAGCCCCCCCATCCAGGCAGCAGTAATTTCCATCAGTAGTTGTATCCTTTGCGTCGTTAGTCTCCGGGTTATTATCATCACATGTGCAAAATGTATTTCCTTGATCTGAATTTAATTGGTCATTTATTTTTGTATCTATGAGGCAGGTAGGAAGAGTAGAACATGGTTTAGTACAAGGAATGTTTGGAGATGGGCAAGAGTTATAAACTTTATTTATTACAACGCCATTATTATCAGTGCATTGCCATTCATCATATTCACAACAACCAGAGATTGCTTCTGCGCATTGTGCGCAACAATAAGGTTCAGTTGGAGAACAGTAATATGGGTCTGGAGGATCTGCAAGATTATATTTAAAGGTGCCGAGTTCATCTTTACGTGTATCGTCAAAACAACCATCGCAACAATAACCATTTGCACCGGTACATGCAGTTCCATAATCAATTTGTGTTGTTGTAGTATCACATACTGTTTCGCATTGTGTTTGATCGCTAAATTCTCTGCTTATTTCTAATCCTTCTAAACCACAATAATATTTTTTGTCAGTTGGTAAGGCGGTTATAATTTCGGTTTGGATACCTAAACCGTAACAGGGTTCTGTGAGTTCTTCACATTCAATTCCACACAAAGGTTTGTCTAGCAAGCAAGCATCAATACATGTTGTTTGTGAGGTTATGTCGTATCTGAATAACCCATTAGGTGTGTCTTCACAAACTCCCCGCTTGGTGAAAGGATTAGTTCTTTCACAACAACAACCTTCATCACATTTATCTATATCACTACAAGGCTCTACTAAGAAGAATTCTGTATCTCCTCCACATTCTGAAATTGGTTTATGATCCTCACATGAAGGTATTGAAGGTCTGAAACAACATCCAGGGGTATCTGGATTAACTTCAATACAATCTACACCTAAAATAAATGTCTCATCAGTACATGATGTTCTTGTTGTATCTTGTCCTGTTCCAGTATCTACATCATAACAACAACCTGTTTCTTCAACTGCTCCTTCTAATGGAGGTATTGCTAATGCCAGCAAAAACGTCAAGATTATGGCGATAGCTAATTTATTCATTATTTTCCTCCATCTTACGTTTTATAAGAAATTCTAAGCCATGAGATCTATTTGCAAATACCTTTTCATCAATTTTCTTATCTAACCAATTCAGAAGTTCTTTGTCAACCGTAATAGTAATTCTTTCTTTCACTATAGTCTCCTCTACTTCGCCCCCTTAGTCTTTGTGTTGATTACTACTACATATCCTATATTAGTATATCTTATTTAGTAAGTGATATATAAACTTTGCGTTTCTGACTGAGTGATAAATATGTTAAAATAGTACATATTTTTACATATTTTTACTGATTTATACATATTTTCTATTATTATTTATGATTTTTACATACTTTGTATTATTAAGTAGTATTATTAATTATTTAATATGATAAATACTTACTAAGTATGTATTTAAATCTTTTGATTAGAAGAAATAATAATTTAAGGTTCTATTAGTATTTTTATGTCTTGGTAATCATATAGTCCTTCATTGTCTTTTACTGTTATTCTGAGAGTATGTGCTCCTTGGTCACCCGAGTATATGGCGTTTTTTTCTTTTCTATTGAATCCATATTTATCTGTTGGTGTACCTCTTGAGGTAGATATGATTATCTCTGTATAGAACGCAGATTTTTGCCAATTGTTATTGTCATGATCTTCAGAGGGGTAAGCTCCTGCTGTTCCTGCTTCCCACCCAGTATAATAATAAACTAATTCATCTTCATCAGGATCTAAACCGTAGGGGAATATCTCAATTGGTAAAATGCCATCATTTAGTATATCATAGCCTGCCGGTGGATCGCCATATAATCCTTCAGGAGTTACATCTTTACTAGGTTCGATAACCATACATTCAGGAGGATTGCTGCCTTCCCAAATGCTACTGCCATATCCTTCACAAGTATAATTATAATAAAACCGTGTATAATTGACTGCGCCTCCGATATAATCTACAGCAGGCATCCTATTTTCAATTGCAAAAACAAACAAATACGGTTTGCCTTCAATCATATATTTTGTATCTTTTAGGATTATTATATCAGAATACATGCTGTGTTTTTCATTATTATTGTTAGCATCAAAACCACAATCATTATTCAAACAATAATCCTTTTTTTTAATTATTTCCATACCCTCTTTTTTGCAGGTTGTATTAGAGAGTACAATTAATCCCCCTCGTGGTTTTTTTCTGGTGTACTTACAGTCTTTTGGTTCATCTTCAGTTATATCAAAGAATATATTGTCTGCGTCTGCAGAAGGTTTATTAGATCCCCCTTGTTTGTATCCAATCAAATGTATTGCTAATTCATGTAATTTTTTTAATCTAACTTGTATTCTTTCGTTAAAGTTAAGGTAGTTTGTCACAGGAGGCTTGCCTCTCATTGTAACTGTTATTGGATATTTCAGAGAAACAAAAACATCTTCATCCCCTATCAAAGCTTGGGCTGTTATGTTTCCGGGAGTTATGTTGTATCCTTGTTCTGATATTGATTTTAAATTAACACATAATTCTATATTTTCAGATATGTATCCGCGCAGATAATCTTGAACTGTGTTGTGTTCAGAATAAGTTTCACAGGATTGTTCTGCTCCATCGGTGTTGTGATAATTCTCACCTAATTCATTACATAAATTAGGTAGTTGATAGGAAGAAGCGTCTTTGTATAATGCAAAGAACGAATGGTCTGTATCAAATTCATCTAGGGGGTTAGGTATAAAAGATAAAGAACTATTTGAATTTGGGCCATTAGGGTTTGGTGCATATGGGTAATAAGGGGCACTTGGATGAAAAACTCCTGAAGTGTCTCCTACATCTAATTTTGGAGCTTTAATACCATACCCTATGTTGTATGTGTTTCCTTCATATTTAAAAGGAATTGTGTCTCCTGTTTTTAGAGTATAGGAATCATCTAATAATTCTTTTTTGTGTGCGTTGAATGTGCAAGTGCTGTCTTTATTTCCACATGTTGTTTCATTACAGTAATCTTCTTTAAGCCAAACACCAGACTCATGACACCATTCTTGATTTGATATATGGCATGTACCCGAAGTGCATGCATCTGAACAATAACTATCTATATCACCGCAATTGTCCATATCACAATATTCTGATTCGACCCAAGAACCCTCATCGCAAAATTTCTTGTTTACTATATCGCAACCACCATTTGTACAATAAACATCTTCACAAGTTATATCTTCATTATTGCAGTTATCGCAATAATATTTGTTTGTCCAATTTCCATTGTTGCACCACACTTTAATTTTTGTGTCACAGATATCATTTTCACAAGTGATTGCGCAAGAACTATCTTTATAACCACATTGGCCACAATAATCTTTGCTTGTCCATCTTCCTCTTTCGCACCATTTATTGTTTTTTGTGTCGCAAACATCATATTTACAGGTTTCATTGCAGGTACTATCTATTCTACCACAATTTGCTATTTCGCAGTATCCTACTTCTTTCCATTCAGTCCCATCTTGCCATTTTTTCTTATCAATATCACATTCCTTCACGATAAACAAATCACAATCACTGTCCTTATTGCCACAATTAGCACAATAATCTGTTTCTGCCCATATTCCTTCGCCAGTACCGTCTGGTTTGCACCATTTGTTTGATGTTGTGTCACATGAACCTGGTGTGCATTTAAACAAACAACTTGAATCAGTATGAGCGCAATACCCACAATAGTTAGAATCTTCCCAATCTGTTGTTCCTCCAGTAGCACTTTCGTCTTTGCACCATTTTTTGTTGGTTGTGTCACATGCATTTGGCTGGCACGGAACAAGATTAACCGGGCAGGTGCTATCTACCTCTCCGCACTTTGAACAATATATTGATTCTGCTTCAACCCAACCAGTACCATCACACCATTTTTTATCTTTTGTGTTGCAGGTATCAACCAAAGTAGGCAAACAATTAATGGGACATTCAGAATCTTTTAAACCACAATAATTACAGTACTCGCCGTCTTCAAAACCTGTGCCTTTCCAATAACCGTCGCTGCACCATAAATTATTTACAACGTCGCATTCTCCGTAGTTACATGATTCAATCACATAGTTGATATTATACCCATCTTTAATCTGGTAATTGTAAATTCTTCCGCTTTGTAAACCTACTAATTCTAGTGCTTCTTTAGATACCTTATCCAAACAATTTTTAGTCACTTCTTGTATGTTAGTAGTAGCAACATAATCAGAATATAGTTTGTTTATTTTCTTCTCCATCAGAACATCAGAAGATGAATGTGTAACAAAAAAGACCAAACCAAATATTATGATAATGACAATTCCTAGAACTATGAATATTGTTATTTGGGATTTTTTGTTTAGTGTAGAAACCATGTTAAAATTATTAGCGCTTAGGCCTTAATTCAGATGTTAAGCCCTTCCAGAATGCTCCATAATCTGAGCAAGCAGGGTGTAAGTTGCTTACTACGTAATGTGAATTGGTTTCTGGAATATAAGAACATGTTGCATTGCATGGCCTGTTATCGCAATGGCATAATTCATCAGAAGGAAGTTTTGCGTTTAATATTTCTGTTGTGCTGCAAATTTTTGAAGTGTGCCCATCTTCTGGGGTATATCCAATGTAGGTAACTGAGATGTGCCTTTTTTCTGCAGGCTCTATAATTCCGTGTATAGACTTAGCATTGTTTTTGCCTATATATATTTTGGAAAATTCTTTTGCGTCTTGTAAGAAAGCATAATCTAATGATGTTCCAGTTTCTTTGAAAAGGCTCCTTAAGTAAGCAAATATGTTTTTGAACGGATCTGCTAACCAATCAGTGAATTCATCCCATGCATATGGATCCATTTCTGTACCTATAGACAGAACATTATCTTTACTGTAAATAACAGTTTCTATTTTCTTATTATACCATACTTCTGCTGCTCCACATTGATGATATATATTATCTGTTTGTTTCGCATCATCACATTGTGAAGGTAGTTGCTCTAAAGCTGATAAAAATGGCGGGCTCCCATCATCTATTGGTTTGTTTAAAGATGAACCGAAAACCGCTGTATTGGGTAATTTTAAAACACAAACACTCCCTTGTTGCCCTCTGATATTTTGAAGATGTTGTTCTGCCGTAACACCACCAATAGAATAATCATAATAACCTAAAGTGTCATCAAATTGGTCACAAAATAAAGTGTAATCGTTTGGGCTAGAAGCGCCTGCTATTTTCAACAGTTGCATTGCCACTAACCTTGTTCTTGTTGTCCAATTACCTTTCTCACAAATACTGTCTTCATGTAAGCCTACCGGGATGCTTACTGGATAGAAAGTGTATTGATCAACACATTCTGTGCTGTCTGGCGGGAGAAGGCAATTTATTGTGTTGTCGCATGTATCACAAACATCCCCCCCGCACATAGGAGGATTACATACCCACGAATCACCATCAATATCTGATTGGTCTTGATTGGCGTCATCAGGGCAGTTATCACAAAGATTTCCCCAAGTGTCGTCATCATCATTTAGTTGATTGATATTGCTAATTGCGGGGCAGTTATCACAAAGAGTTCCTAAACCATCTAAATCCACATCAGCTTGACTTTTAAAACACACACCAAATGCAACTTCACCAATAGGACAATCTTCCCTAACAGTACATGGATCTCCTGCGTTATCACTTAAAATACAAGTTCCCCTGTCTGGCCCGTTCGGTATGTTTGGGCAGTTATCATCACAACCCGTTATAACTGTTTCTGTACAAGTGTTATCTCCTACAACACCGCTGCCATCACCATCATCATTTATACCATCATTATCACTATCTAAGTCACAAACATCACCTATCTTGTCTGCATCGATGTCACATTGTTTTCCTACTGCTTCGCCAGGATCATCTGTGTCTCCATCAGCATTGCAGTCTGTGGGCGCGGTGTTTGGGGGGTTACTTACATCTATGCAATTATCGCAAATATTACCTGCGCCGTCTAAGTCTGTATCTTCTTGGAGAGGATTATAATTAATTGGGCCGGGGCAGTTGTCACAAAGATATCCTACACCATCCTTATCTAAATCAATTTGTTCTATATTAAAAGTATAAGGGCAGTTATCGCAGGCATCACCTTTACCATCTGAAGCTCCAATCCCGCTTACATCTGAATCCTCTTGGTTTAAGCTACAATAAGCAGATTCTCCTGAAAAATATTGGCCCGAACACCCCGAATCTAAATAACAAACCTCTCCGTTATTTGTTCCACCAACACACGTTCCCTTGGCAGGCCCATTAGGCATATCACGGCAATTATCAATATCATCTACTATACCATCTCCATCTGTATCTATTGGAAGAGTGGATAAACATTTGTTAGTGGTTTCATCACAAAAAAGCCCGGGCTCGCATTGCCAATTATCATAATCTAAATAACTACATTGCGCGTTTTCTGGAAGTCTACCCTCACAATAACCAGTTCTATCATCACAATACTCTGATTGATTATCTGGACCGCAAGTTTCAATTGAACTATCACAACATCCACCTGCCCCCAACTCTGGTCCGTGATGGTCGCAACCAACCTGTTCAACCTGACAATCCCACACCTGAGGGAACGAACTTACTAATTCACAGCACCTATAATAACCATCATAAAGATGGCATCTAAGAGGAGAATAACATTGTTCCTCTGGGTAGACGGGGTGGGGAAATGGTTCTGTTACTTCATAACTAAAATCACAGATCTCTGTTTTATATTTTTTCATCCTGCAGTTCCCATAGCTGGTTCTAGCATATAGGTGGCAATACATATAATTATCCGGGCAGCCACCATACCAATCATCTAATTGAGGTACCCCACACATCCATTGCGTCTTATCTTTAGGCAGGCACTTGCCCCCTAAACATTCATCTACTTCGGGGTTTATACAAGTGCCGTCAGGACAATATTCACCCTCATACCCATAAACTTGTATAGAAAAAATCACTAGGGCGCTCAAAATTAATATTATTTTTAATTTGTTTGTTGTTTTCATTTTTTCTTTTTGTCTTGATATATTTTTTCTTCTAAGGCTATATGTAAATATTCTATTAATGTCTTGTTCTGAAGAAGTGCGTTTAATTTAGCTTTCTTATGTAATTCATCATCAAGCTCTATATTGACTCTTGTCATTTTTGATAAGTTATTTTACTTAATTTAATTAGTCAACTTAGTTTAATAAGTTTACTAAGTTATATATTTTACATTATATAAGTTAATTTTGATAAAAGAAGTATATAAAGTTTTTGGTTTTTAATCCTTTGCGTGGATATTAATTATGGTCATCCCAGAAATCAAATTTCTTAATGATATTTTCAATATTCCCTAAATATCTTATGACCTTTTGTT
>JAYEIZ010000157.1:0-2688 GCA_034660355.1 Nanobdellota archaeon | reverse complement strand
AGAAAGCCACTGATAAATTCAACAAAATTAACAATGAAAACAGTCTAAACAACTGTTTTTTCTTTTGACAAATTAAAATAACTATGATATAATATTTACCATATGACAACAAATAACAATATATCGAGCGGGGACCCACTTGGGCATTTAAGAGATAAAGATGGATTACTTCCAGGAGAGAAATCAATTGATTTTTCACCTGTTACAGAAGCAGATAGAATATTTATGGAAAACCATGACCAATCTATGTCAGCACCATGGGCTACGGCAACAAACAATGACCCATCTACAATGGATGCTTCAATCGCTAATGATAGAGTCGATAAAGGTAAAGCTGAGTTGAATGAAATTACTTCTAGCAGAGAGAAATATGATGCAGAAGCTAAGGCAAAAGCAGATACAGCTGAATTAACACCCAAAACAGTTGAGCCAAAGGTTGTTGGGGTTGGTACAGAAAATGCAACTTCAGAAATCAAAACTCTTGATTCAGAGATTGCAACTATGGAGGAACACGCTAAGGATGTAGATAGGGAGGGTTCTGAATTTACAGAAGAAGAAAAAACAGCTAACATCGAAAAAGAACATGAAATTAAAAGTAAAAGAGAAACATACCAAGACCAAATTAAAATCCTGACTGAAAATGATTCGTATTATCAGGAAATGAGTGCTAGCTTAGATGCTGTTAAAACTAGATTAGCTGTTGGTTATGAAGACCACCCAGAAGTTACAGCTCTATTAAAAGCAAAAGAGGAAGGTCTTGCTGAACAGAAACAATGGAATGAAAGGGTTGAACAAATATCTAAAACCAATATGTACCACACTGGTAGTTTTAGATACCAAACAAGTTCTGCTATAGAATACATCAAAGAGCAACAACAAGCAAGTGCAGATAAATTAGATACATTATCAGCAAAATATGATGCTAAAGTTATAGAGGCTAAAGTGGCACTTAGAGATGGGGATATTGAATTATTTGATAAATATATGCAGGGGGTTAGAGATGCTAAAGGGGATATTTCTAAAGAATTACAAGACTCAGTTAGGTTTGAATTAGATATGAATAAAGAAGCTAGAGATAACCAAAAATTCATATTAGATATGTCTGCTGGTTCTATGGACTTAAGGGAATCACAAGCTGAACAACTAGGGCAAATGATGGCAATGAACCCAGCATCAGACCCAAGAGCATTAGCAAAGGCAGCAGGATTTCTAAACCCAGATGGTTCTGTAGATGTCGGGCTATTAGGATTAGCACAAAAATATTCTTACGAAACTAAACAAGGATTTGCTAGGACACAAAGTTTGATTGATTCTTCTAATAGGTCTAATATTAGAAAAGATACATCTACCGAAATGTTAAATAAACAAACTGCTTATTATGCAGAAATGGAAGATGCAAATGGAAACAAATTGTACACCCCAATAACAGCTAAAGCGATGGCTTTAAAAGATATACAATCGTTAAGTGGAGGTGGTGCAGTTAGTGGAGATGAGCAGGTTACAAATATCCCTGCAGGCACAAGAGATACTATTGTTAGGGGGATACAATCTAATATGGATGCAAATAAAGATGTATTTAATTCTATTATTGATAAAGTATCTGGGGATACAATGCAATTAGGAGAAATCACAGAGGAAAATATCGGAACAATAATTGATAACTTTAAAAAAGAATCAGAAGCAGCTTTAATGAATGCTACTAAAGCAGGAGATATGACTTCACCAGAAGAAAGAGAGGCATTTATTGAAGCTGGAAAGGAAATTATAATTGGTTTGGAATATTTACATAAAGGACAAGGTAATATTGGAGAAAGAGCACTCCAGGAGGTTGGTAGTGCAGCTTCTTCGTTAAAAATGACAAATGCCAGAATAGCTGCATCGTTAAAAGCAATGCCAGGTGCATCCCATAAAGAGAGATTTGATTGAATGGATGCACAGAGAAAAGAAGGTAATTTATTATTTATGGATAACTCAGAACAAGTTGTAGAGGCTGCTATTAATAAATACAAGAAAAAACTTGAGAATAAAGACACTTTTAGTACAACAGCAGTAACTGAACATAAAACACAGGGATTCTTTAACTAATTGACTTGTGTCTTTTTTTATTATATAATATAAAAACATGACAATAGACTATAATGACTTACAAAGTCGTGGAATGAGTAACACTGGTACGGGTGCTAATTTACCTACACCAGCTTCAACCACAAACAATATAAACTTAGGGGAAAAAGATGATTGAAGGAAAGACTATCAACATGATTACGATAATCTGTTCCAAGACACACTACAAATACTAGTTGGTGAACCACTGGTTGGTTTACATACTGGGTATAAATCAGCCACAATGGGTGAGGGTGAAGCTTATTTACACGATTATGGAGGTGTATTTACTAAAGAACAAAAATATATTGGTGACCAATCAGGATTAGAGAAATTCGCAACAGGGGTAGATGTTTTGTCTAGTGCTGCGACTCTAGGTTCAATAGCTATGATAGCTGGTGGTGTACTTGCTGCTCCATTTACATCTGGAACAAGTTTAGCTCTAGCTGGAAAGGGTGCTGTAGGACTTGGGGCAACTTGAGGGATTAAAGGTCTTACAACAGGTGCAACTAAAGCAATCAAGGGAATTACTGGTATAGCAAAGAAAGCAGACAATGCTAAAAAACTAATCAATGATGATTTTTT
>JAYEIZ010000156.1:0-2689 GCA_034660355.1 Nanobdellota archaeon | reverse complement strand
AGACCACTTGATTTAAAGCAGATGTGTACAACAGCAGAGAGATTATCTTTGACGTTTGTTCAAAGGCATATTGGAATGATTACTTACGATACAGACTTGAACAAATGGAAGACTTTAATAAACAACCCAGCAGGAGACACAACAGTTGAAGTAGACTGGGAAGATTTCGGAGGAGATGAAAGTATTGAAAGAGTTTATTTATCGGACAATAAAACAGTTGAGTTAAGAGCGAAGCCTTATATGGGACTACTTTCAAATTTGTTAGATATAAAAGCTCATAAATTCGATGGAACTAATTATTTTTCAAATGTTAATTTGTACTGGTGGTGGGATGGAAGTTTAATATACTTTTACGAAAGTTTATTAGACATGGAATTTGATAAAGGAGCAGGTGTATATAATGACAATGCTAATTTCTCTTGTTCAACAAATGAATTAGGTTGGCAAACAATATCTACAGAATCAGTCGGAGGATATGATACCGTGCACATGGAAGTCTTGATACAAACATTGTTTTTAGATGGAGTAGATGGAGAAAGTGGTAGAATAATATATAAAAGTCAAACAACAAGTAATGATGCTTTATCAGATATATATGGATGGAATCCAGAAAACAATAACCCTGAAATGCGTACTTGGTATTTTAGTCTTTATGCTTCTGATGAAGTATATATATTTAAAAATTATAACGCTTTTAGGTCATGGAAAGATAATGGAGACCCAACAGCCTTATATGCTAGTTTAGATGGGAATTTAAATATTTCTAAAATTGGTACTAGAATGAATTTTTCAGAAATAGTTGGCGGTCAAGTAATAGGTAGTGTTTATATTAATGCAGTACCAGATTTTGCAGGAAATACTATGTTTATAAGTTTTGAAGGACAAGAATTTTCTGGTAAAGAAGTTGATTATATTATTGGTTCAGATGAAAAAAGTATAGACGAACTTCATAAGGATATGAGTATTCCTGATAGAGAATTAATAACTAGGGGATATGCAGACCAATTGAAAGATTGTCCAATTAAATACACAACACTACAAAGTAGTACAACTATTCCACATGAAGACGGTGTGCCAATGTTTCTTGCACCTGATTGTAGTACAGTATCAGGAGGAGAAGGAAGCGAGAAATTATGGAATGAAAGAATAGTTGATTTAGAAGCACTTGTTTTAAGTGGTGGAATTATAGAACTTACAATAACTGAATTAAGAACACTACAACAAGCACAAGAACTTGATACAACAAAAAGATACTTGGCTAATAATTATCAAACAATATACAATCAGCCAGAAAGTAACGTTGTTATGACAGGTAATTCAGAACGAATATTATTTACTCCAACAAGTAACGAAACTTTTGATGAATCAGTACAAAGTTTAGATTATCCAACTGATATAATTCATTTAGATTTTGATAATGATTTATGTGAGGATGGGACAACTTCAAGGCATGGTTTAATTACTTATAGAAGAGATATAATTCAAGAACTTTCTACATATTATGATTGGAGAAATATAAAGTTTAGGAGATATGATATAGCAAGTATTAATAATGGAGAAGCTTGGGCTAATTCATTTATGTTTGGATATAAAGCATGGTGGACTGGTAATTTGGATTTTTATGATGTAACTGTAAATGCTAGTTATTCTGATTATGAAGAGTATTATACATTTACATATTCAGGAGATTTGAATAATCCAACAGGAGGAGGGTATATGAGAGATATACATATAGGTTCAAGAGGGAGTAATAATATAGCACATAGTGAGTATTATGCAAATGTAGTAATATATGCAGATAGTGTCTTTACCGCTCAACAATGTTCAGGCGTAAAATTTGAAGGAGATGTATATGGTGTACATGTAGGAAGAATACAAGATTCAACATTTAAGACAAAATGTAGAGAATGGCTTGCATCAGAAATTCAAGATATGGAAGTAGGTTCATTTGCTCAAAAATATTTTTGTTTTAATGCTAACGCTTCAAAAATTGGAAATCGTTGTAATCAGTTTGTTTTTGAATCTATACAATATGGATATATAGGAAACGGTAGTCATACTTGGCATTCTGAACAGTTAAGAAATGTAAGAATAAAGCCTAATATCAGTTTTCAAAATACAGTAGGTTCAACTATAATAAACGATTCTGGATATGATAAAACAGTATTCAAGAGACAAGATGGAACAGCAAGACTATCTTATTTTGATAATTCTGATATAGAACAAATTGTCAACGTTGATGCTTAGTGATATAATTTAATCAAATAACCTTTTCTAATATGAGCATAAAAAATATAACTGAATTAAATGTTTGGAATGAAACAGACCCTGCCGTATCGGTAGTGTGGAATGAGACAACGGAAGAATTTGAACAAGCTACCGCTGGAGGTGGTGGAGGAAGTGGAGGAACAAAAAAACTTACTTATGGTTCAATAATGCTTGCTACAGGAGGTAATACTTTAGAAACACAAGCAGATATAAGAAGTGGAACTATAAGAGATTATGCTTATTGTTTTACGAATGCAGGAGACCCAACAAGTGGATTAAAAACAGAATTTCAATCTGTAAAAGTTGATATTATTGAAGGGCAAACTACAATAGGTACAGGACTTAACTTTGCAAGTTTTCCTGCAATGTATACGTGGTTACAAGCTAACGCTTCTTTTTCGGGAGGACAATATGATAATAA
>JAYEIZ010000155.1:0-2696 GCA_034660355.1 Nanobdellota archaeon | reverse complement strand
ATCGCTCTTTTTAAGAACATCCATATCTTTCATTAGCATATCACAATCATCATAGTATTTACACTCTCTCACTATTTCATTTCCCATCATCATTTCCCAAATTTAATTTTACTGAACATCCATCGTAGCCCGAATGTAGCAACCACTATACCAGCTAGCAACCATCTATACCACTCTGGAGTTTGCTCTAGTACATTAAACCCCTGCAGTACAGCTTCTTGTAGCGCAGGTACAAATGCACCTATTAGAGGTATACTGAATAGTATAACAAACCATTCATCTTTCCAAGTGTGCTTCATATTGTTCTGTGCATTAGTATCCCAGTCAGCTTCAATCTTCTGCCCTTGTTTAGCCAATTCCTGTGCAACATCTATCTTACGTAAGTTTATCTGATGTTGCCTTTCTAATTGTTTATCTTCTTGCTCAACAAGAAGAGTTTTCCTCTCCTCATTACCCTCAACCCATTTAGTTACTGGTGCAACTACTGCACCTAGCACATCTCCTACTACACTAAACCAGCTCATTTTTTATCCTGCACTCACTGTGACTATACCGTTATTGTTCCAAAGTTGTCCAGCTATTAAAGGGTCTGATGTAGGCAACGTTCCATCAGATAGGTTCTTTAGATTATCTGAGTTTACTCTTGCTAACTCACCAGTATCTAATGTAATATCTGATGTATTAGTATCTTCATTAGCTATTGTTGTTGTAACACCATTAGCATTTTTTAACTTTAGTTGACTTCCCATCTATTATCCTTTTAGTTTGTAATATAACGTCCGAACATCAGCAATTATATTCTTTCTGGTATTATAACTTAATTTATATTTAGTAGATAATGCTGTAATTATCCAATCACATTGATTAACACTAGTGTACTTATACGCTTTTATCTGCTCTACATAAGCTTTTAACTCACATTTGTATCTATAAGAGTCTATGTATTCATACATTAGTACGTGTAAGGGATTGCTTCTGAATTGTCTATAATGCTCAAATTCGTGATTAAGTAGCCCTACGTCATCTTTGTACTTTGGCCTTATTTTTATAGTACACTTACCGAATATTGGAATGGCAGAATATTCACATCTACCTCCAACTTGTTTTGGCAAATCATCTGTATATATTATGTTACACATAACAAATCTCCTCACGATTGGATTTTAGAAAGTCAATTGCTTCTTGTGTCTTACTTAGTGTCTTCAGGGTCAGATATAACCCCGAAGTACCTAGTATAATTAAAATATATCCTATAACCTCAAACATTATTTCCATCTACCTACGGCAATATATGAAATATTAGTAATAGCTGCTGAAGTTTTAGAAGTTACTCTATAATCAGCACCTGTTGTAGTGGCAGAATAGTAAAAAATAGATAAAGCATTTCCTGAAGGAACATTTCCAACTATAATAGGGGCCGAAATAAATTCGTGCCCAAATACAATAGAAGATTCTGCAGAATAAACATCTCCAGCAGTAGTACCAAATTGGTTACTAAGTATATTCGTAGGGCTAACAGCAAGGCCATAAGTACCGCAAATAAGAGTACCATCAGAGAATTTTATAAATTCAGAATCTCCATTAGCGCCTCTATTTATTATAGTACCTTTTTCAAGAGTGTTCGGTATAAAAGCCTTATTAATTTCATTATATGAAGTATTAGAGTTATATGAATGATACTCTATACCTTTTATATATCCGTTTATCGGATATCGTTCTACAGGCAATCCATTAGTACGCATATTTTCAATATTGGAAACATATAAAACATTTTCTTTAGTGTATGAATTACTATATAGGTCTCCAGAGTATTCTACAAAAGTGATACCACCTCCTAAATAATTCTGAGCTTCCCCACCTCTAGCTGAAATAAAGTTATTAGAGAAAGTACCTCCTGATACATCTTGACAAGAATAGCTACCGTGTAAAATATTATCTCGCACATCACTATTTTTAGTTGTAGACGACTCATCACGGTTGTAAAAAGAATATGTTCTACAACTAAATACTAAATTTTCTTTGAAGCTTATACCATTATTACCATTGTCCATATAAGCACCGTGTACATTTTTAAACCCATCAACATTAAATATGACATTTTGTAGAGCTAGGTAGTTACATACCGCGCCAGTTACACCAAGACCATTATGGTATAAAGCACCTGCATCATTTAAGCAGTATTTGTCAGTTTTAACTCCCTCGGGCATACCACAATTATATATAACATTTCTAAATATATTAAATGTTAAATTATGTGTATCATTTCCAGCTGTTTGTATTGCTTGTGAAGTACCATTTTTTATTGTGTTATCTTTTATTGAAACATTATCGCCATATACAGTTATAGCTCTACCACTAGCTGAATACTCACCCCATCTTTCTATATTATTTTGAAGTATATATACAGGAGTTATTGTGTTTGGAGCAGCCTCATCACCTATAAAAATAGCATCCCTTCCTATATAACTAAAATTGTTGCTAACTATATTAGTATTCGCGCTTTTTGAGTATACTGCTGTACCCATAACATTTAAAAAATTAGACTCAGTTACGGTAAAATTTGAGCTTTTAACTAATAGCATAGCAATACTGTCCATAGAGGTGCCTGTATAATCCAATACTCTGTTACTGTCTAATGCTGAAAACCATTTAAATGATAAGCCTGCAAAAGTATAACCTGTACCATTAATAGTTAA
>JAYEIZ010000154.1:0-2697 GCA_034660355.1 Nanobdellota archaeon | reverse complement strand
GGTTGGTAAGGAGATTGAATCGAGCTAATTTGGTTGATTAAGGGCACAATAGTTTACTGGGGCGAATCAAAGCCAAAAAGCAAAGATTTTTGCTTGTAGTCTCACGACTACATTCGGAGATACTGAAGATACCAAAAGATTTATATATCACTCCAACTCACTTAAACACACATAAGGTGATATCATGACACAAACTATACAGTTTAGGGCTGAATTAGAAGATTATTCCAACAGGGTACTTGGAGTTATTAAGGAAAAATTCGGCTTAAAAGACAAATCTGAAGCATTGAAGAAATTTGTAGACATGTACGGCGAGGAATTCGTTGAGAGAGAGGTCAAGGATGAAGTAGTAAGGGATATAATCAAAAGTTGTGAAGCGTGGGAAAAGAAACATCAATTTAAGAGAAAAATGACTTTTAAAGAGCTAGATGAACTCTGCGATATATAAGGAGATTTATAATGTTTAATTTTGATATCTCAGACGAGCTTAAGATCCTTATTAGGAAGCTATCAAAAAAAGATAAAATTAAGACTGTCACATTAAATAAGAAAATTAGAGAAATAATAACAAATGATGCTGATTCAATAGATAAATACAAGAACTGTAAATATGATCTTAAGGAATATAAGCGAGTTCATATCAGCAAAAGCTTCGTTTTACTGTTTAAGGTTTATAAGGAAAAGAACATAGTTTACTTTTGGAAATTAATGCATCATGATGATGCTTACAAACGATAACAGCATCTCAAATAAAAAGCTTTAAAAATAAAATATAATTCCAGTTCATTACTGCCCCCATGGTGTAGTCCGGTCAATCATTCGGCCTTTTCGAGTTGAAAACAACGTTTTCTTCAAAAACAGGCCGTGACGTGGGTTCGAATCCCGCTGGGGGCATATTTCTAATATATTTAATCGATAATAGAAACTTTTATATACTAATATTACTTCTAAAGGTAATATGAATGAAAAAACATTAGAAATTGTACTTGGTAAAAAGACGCTATTCGTTCCCCTGATTTTTACTAATAAGCAATTTAACATACTTGAGAAGTATAGCAGAGGTCTTAGATTATCGAATGCTGAGAAGAAAGCCCTTTACACATCTATAAAGAAAAAGATGGAAGCATTAGACTCTTTTTTAATAGAGCAGAAAGATTTAGAGTATTGGGTAAATAGTCCTGATGAGATAATTCCTTCAAGGCTGAAAGAAGCAAAGAAAATTCTGGAAGAATACTCTAAAAAACATAAAATGGTCTTCATTGCTGGTTCATTTTTATTCTCTAAAAGATATGGTGATATGGATATCTTTGTAATAAGAGAAAGAGGCTACAAAGAAGAGCATGATGGCAACAAGCACATAGTCTTCTTACCAGAGAAAAAGCTATTTGCTCCAATATTTCAATCTGCATCATTGATTTCAGTATCTAACTTCAGGATACCTAAAAAACTAAGGAAGAAAAGGCATTCTTTAAGCGAGATAATGGCAACATACCATGAAGCAGTAATAGAGCGTATGAGAAAAGAGGAAAAACCAGAAGCTATAAGAAACTTAGTTTTTGAATATAATCTTCGTTGTAAAGATTTAATCAATGGTAAACAGTTAAAAGAGATTTCAGATAAGGTTACATTAGATGAGATGGACATTATCATGAAAACCCTTTGCATGAAGCTTTTTTCAGCAACTTATTTATATGTCGAAGTACATACCTACATACAGACACTGAAGGAGTCTATTAAGAATATAAAGCTGAATAAGCACCTGATAATATTCAAGAACACTTATGAGGAAATGATCTATGGGAGGCAAAGAAGTAAGGCAGAAGCTACTTGAGATTTTTGGAAACATCAAGTTTAACAAAAACTTTGACAATATAGCTGCAAAGCTAAAAGACAATATGTTATCTGACCTCCTAGATTGGTGTCAAAGGTGCAAAGATGAGCAGGAATTAGGCTCAGTTCCAGGGAAAAAAGAATACAAGAATCTGTATGTGTTCTTCAGGAAGATAGCTTCTAATATTAGGGTTACACTAATCAAAGAACAGAACTCTGATTTCATTGAAATAACCTTAGATGACCATAAGGTTTATGATAATTTACGGTTGAAATTAGGATATAAAAAGAGTTCTTATTATGGGAGTTAGTAGGGCTAAAGTCTTAGTTAGTATAATCTGGGTGTTTTTTGCTTACCATACCCATCCCATTTGGTGAAATAAAAATAACAAAGACAAGCACCAAGGCAAGTATCTATGCTATAACTCCTCAACGCCACCCAATCCTCTTTCCAGGAGTTGAGATGCTCCTTCAGTTTAATTCTGATGAATGCAAGGAATTCACACTAATCGGATCTGATTCTGAAGGATTAGAGGTTGCAAGATACAAAGAAGGCCCCTATTTTCCTTACCCTGATTGTAATATGCCTGCTGACGATTCTTATAAAGCAACACACTACATACATTTCCTTTTCAACATACCTGATAAGTACGGCAGATATACGCTTGAAGTATATGATGGATCTAAACTGCTCACCGCAGGCATTATAGATCTTCAAGACCCTGAGGCAAAGGTCTCAGTAACTCCTAGAAAGGTAGAGTGCACAGTGAGTGATTCCAAATACACTGTCTTTGTGGACGTACCATATCCTGTATTAGTTGAATCAACAAACGCAGAGAAAATAAGTGTTGTTATCAAAGGCCCTCA
>JAYEIZ010000153.1:0-2702 GCA_034660355.1 Nanobdellota archaeon | reverse complement strand
GGTTCTAGTGGAGGAATACAGGGTTATAACAATCAAACTAATGATTTCCAGATGATAGTCGGTGATAACGGCCATGATGGGGATAATACAGTGACGAACTATTACTTTTTTGTTGAGTTAGAATAAGGGGGCTTTATTGTTTTTTTCCTTGTAAATAAAGCCTTTTAGTTTTTTAGAAGGAAAGTTGGCTTTGTGATATAGATTACTTACATAGCGAGTATTATGAATAGAGAAAACTGGGCTTTTAATGGAAAAAACAATGATTTCTTTAAATTCAGTTCCAAGAATTTTTTGAGTTTGCATGAGAAGTTTGCAAAGAACAATGATTGGGCTGAAGATGTTCATCTTCCACTTTCTGTGTTTAATAATGAAAACTTAAGTGCTCTTGAGACTATTACAAAGTTCATAAAAGAAGAGATAGGCCTTAACTATAGCCAGATTGCATTACTTTTGAATAGAGATGAACGGACTATCTGGGGTGCATATGATAGTTCTAAAAAGAAGATGAATGCAAGGTTCTTTGTAGATTCTTCAAAATTTCATATTCCTATTTCAGTTCTAAAAGATAGATCATTGAGTGTTCTTGAAGCGATTACAGAGTATCTGAAAGAAGAATTGAACCTAAGGTATTGCCAGATTGGTGGTCTACTGAATAGGGATCAAAGAACAGTATGGACTGTGTATAATAGAACTAAGAAGAAGAGGAGAAAAAGTAAATATGAAAGGTTTGCGTAAAAAGGAAGTTGGAAATAAATTAGCAATTATGATGATTTTGATATTATCATCTCTAATCTATAGTTCAATAGTGTTTGCTACACCAAGCGGACCTATTGTAACGACAATTCGGAATGAAACCCTAACTCCTGCTAGCGCTGCTACAATCAATACTTCTGGCGGATCCATAACAACAATGACTCTTAATTCAACAACGCAGAATCCAAGATGGAAGGCTTATGTAGGAAATGTTACTGGAACACTAACATTGGATGATGGCAATAACTTTACAGTATTTAATTGGGAAGTAACTACGCTAGTTGGAGAAGTATATGCGACAAGAAGCTCTTCTACAATAGGCTGGAGTGATATTGCGTGTGCTACTGACTCTAACATTACCAATGAAGAAACTGCATTAGGCCATACTGCTAACCCTAATGACAATATCTCCACTACGTTTAGCACTAAGAATCATAACCTATTCTATGTTGGAAGCGAACCAATAACTGAAGACAGCTGTTATTCTGTCCATACGTATAAGAATGATTCAAGCCAAGATACAGACTTTGAGGAGATATTACTTCATGATGCTGATAACATGATATATGCAACAATACTTGAGAATGATGTTATGGGATATACTCCAAACGAGACATTTGATTTCCAGATGATACTTCCTGAAGTAGGTACAGATGGGTGGGTATCTTCAACAGCTTATAATTTTTATGTGGAGTTGATATAATTGAAAGATAATAAAATAACAGGCAAGACGTGGTTTATAATCCTGCTTTTACTAATTATAACTTTATTCATATCAATTCCTTTCAAAGTAGGAGAGCCATCTATATTGGGTGCTGTTGTTTCTGTGTCAAAGGTATATGTTACTGGGGTAGACACAAATGAATCTTGTGATTTTAATCTGACTGAAGGATGGAACCTAATTGGGATTGTATGTACTCCAAATAATACATCTATAGGTTCTATGCTTAGCCCTATTAATGGATCCTATGCTTCAATCCATAGGTATGATACTCAAGAAGATGTGGATAAGTGGAAGAGCTATAATCCAAGTATGCCTTCGTGGGTTGTGCAGGATATCAGTTCAATAAGCAATGAGAAAGGTTATTGGATAAATATCGATAATGATACTACTCTTAATGTTAATGGTACAATAGCATTGCCGCATAAGATCAGTCTTGTGCAGGGATGGAACCTTATTGGATATCCATCTAATGTTTCAGCAAGTCCTGCTAATGCATTTTCGAGCATAGGTGGAAGTTATTCTATAGCATGGACATATAACACAACTGAAGATGTTTATCTTTATTATGATGCAAACTTAGGCAGTGGTACATTAAACGAGATAGTTGCAGAAAAAGGTTACTGGATAAATATGACTGCGAGTGATGATTTATGGCTAACGTGAAAAGAATAAACAAGGTAAGCTTGATGATTTTGTTAGTTTTAAGCATAGCTGCCTATAGTGTATGGGGGTTCCCTGTTCGTCCGTCTCAGTATTATGGTGATGTTGTAATAGATGGAAGTTATGCTGATGTTGGAACTAACATAACTATTTATGATAATAATGGGGTGTTGTGCGGTTATTTTAGCACTGATAAAGGCGGTGAGTACATTGTGTCTTGTAAAGGGGATAATAGTGAAACATCAAAAGACGAAGGTGCGAATGAAGGAGAATTTGTTAGTTTCTATGTTAACGAAAGAAAGGTAGGAACTAATGCTAAATGGAATGCTGAAGGATTTATGAAGTTAGACCTTAGAGTAGGAGTTGAAATTATAGAAGAGTATGAGATTGAGAAACTTTCAGAAAAGAATGTTTCGGGAGATATGTATCTTATGATTATTTTGTTTTTTCTAAAATGGGATGAATATGTTTTATCTGGTATTCTTGAAGAAATAGAAAAAATAAATAAATTACTTAATTATAAATTTCTTTCTGAAAAAATTCTAATACCCGCTCTTGAATATTC
>JAYEIZ010000152.1:0-11588 GCA_034660355.1 Nanobdellota archaeon | reverse complement strand
GGCACGGACATGTTAAAGGTAAGGGCATGCTTATCTTCATTCCAGATAAGCCAAGACTTAAAAGAGATATTAGAATGTAATAATTTAAACTATTTAAAATTTGGGAGCGTTAGCGACCTTTCTTGTTTTCAGAAATGATTTCAAAATTATGTCACAAGGTTTAATCTAAAGGGTGTGACAGAGTTTTGAAATCGCACATATAGATTAAAAAACACAAAACCTTATATAATTGTTCTTTTTGGATTGAGTTAAGCGTTTGGAATATAGAATTTACAGTTATTTTCCATTAATGAACATTAAGGGTAAACGAAGAATGAAATTCAATCCAAAGGACTTTGATCCTAGGATAGCGTATATGAGCATGGGGGCTTACCTCGAATCTTACTTGCCAACATATAGTGGCGGTTTAGAAATTCTTTCTGGAGATATACTTCGTTCTTGTGCTGATCATAGGGTTCCTATTGTAGGAATTATCCAAGCAAGCAATAGTGGTTATTATAGGCAGATGATAAATGGGGATGGTTCACAAAGAGAGAATGATGTTTATTGGGAACCGAAAAGTTCTCTTACAAGGATTGATGAGACTATAAGTATAGAACATGAAGGTAGGAAATTAACTGTCGGTGCTGAAGTCTTTGTAATAGAAGGCGTTACTGGGTATAAGGTTCCTGTTTTTTTGCTTGATACTGATTTTGATTGTAATTCTATAGAGGATAGAGGAATTACTGGGATGTTATATGGTAACCAGCAGAGAATTGCTCAGGAGAATGTGCTTGGGCAAGCTGGTGTGAAACTTATGAAAAAGTTAGGGTATGATATTGAGAAGTTTCATATGAATGAAGGCCATGCTGCTTTTGGTGCTCTTGAACTTTTGGCTGAAGGATATAGTACTAATGAAGTGAGAGATAATTGTGTATTCACTACCCATACGCCTGTTGTGGCAGGGCATGACCAATGGGATTATGGTGCTGCAGGGCATGTTGTGGGTAAGTTGTTGCCAGAAAATATTAGGGAACTTGCAGGAAAAAATAATTTGAATATGACTCAGCTTGCTTTGAACTTAAGCGGGTATGTTAATGCTGTTTCAAAAAAGCATGCTGAAGTTTGTATATCAATGGGATTGTTTAATGGGAGAAAGATTGATTATATTACTAACGGAGTTCATCCAAGTACCTGGGTAGGGCATAATATGCATGAATTATTTAACAGACATTTTAATGAGTGGCGTCTTGATTCTAGGTCTTTGGAAGGTGCTTTAGACCATATACCTATCGGACATGTTTTAGGTGCAAAGGATAAAGCAAAGAGGCGCATGATAGGCTGGTTAAATGCGGAGAATGATGTAAAGCTAAGCCAGGATCCACTAACTATTGTGTGGGCAAGAAGATTTGCACCATATAAAAGACCTGACTTAATATTAAGGGATGTGGATAAATTACATCAACTTGCTGAGAAATATGGCAAACTACAGATATTATTTGCTGGAAAACCTCATCCTGAAGATTGGGAAGGAAAAGGGCTTTTACAGCAGGTAGTTCAGACATCAAAAGAATTGGCTAATGATGTTAGATGTGCATTTATTGAAGGATATGATACTAAGATTGCAAAAAGACTTTTAGCAGGAGCAGATGTTTGGCTTAACACTCCTCGAAGACCAGAAGAGGCTTCAGGTACGTCTGGTATGAAAGCTCTTTTTAATGGTACTCTAAACCTAAGTGTATTTGATGGGTGGGTTCCTGAAGGAGTAGAGATTGACCCTAAGGCATTATTTCTTATTGGTCCGCAATCAGACCAGGTAGCTGTTAACTCTGATAGGGGACAGGAGGATGAAGTTGATGCTCAAGGATTATATGATGGTCTTGAAGAGATAATGGATTTATTTAATAACAAAAAAGCATTAGGTGAAAGGATGCTTCATTCTATAAGCCTTGCACCAAGATTTTCTACAGACAGAGTAGTTAAGGAATATGCTGATAAGGCATGGAGTGTAAAGTTATACTGATTCTTTTTTATTATAGAAAGACAAAAGAAATACATAATAATAGTTTGTCTTTCTACATATAATAGCAGCTATTAATATGCATTATTTTTGTCTGCTATTATATAATCAAAATGTTTAAATACAAATAGTAATTAATCAATAATATGTTAGACATAAGATTTATCAGAGAAAATCCTGACGTCATAAAAAAGGATTTAGAGAAGAGAAATGATAAGGAGAAGCTTTCTTGGGTAGATGATTTATTGAAGAAAGATGAAGAGTATAAAGGATTATTACAGAAAAATCAGGATCTAAGACACTCAAGAAATACAATAACTCAGGAGATAAATAAGCTAAGAAAAGAAGGTAAGGATTTTTCTTCAAAAGTTAAGGAAGCTAAAGAATTGCCTGGGAAGATTAAGGAGATAGAGGAAAGAATTAAGAAATTGCAGGAGAAGCTCAATTATTATTTGATGAGATTGCCCAATATTCTGGATAAGAGTGTTCCTTTTGGTGAGGATGAGAAAGGAAATAAGGTTGTAAGAGAATGGGGGGATAAGAAAAAACCTGACTTTGAATTACAACCCCATGGAGAATTGATTGAGAATTTAGGTGTTGCTGATTTTGAGCAGGCTGCTAAGGTAAGCGGGAAAGGATTTTATTATTTGATTGGAGACTTAGCTTTGATGGAGCAGGCTTTACAAAGATTTGCTATTGATTTCTTAACTAAAAAGAGCTATAAGTTGGTTGAACCACCTTTGATGTTAAGGAGAAAGCCTTATGAAGGCGTTACAGACCTAGGTGATTTTGAAACAATGATGTATAAGGTAGAAGGGGAGAATGAAGATTTGTTTCTGATTGCGACAAGTGAGCATCCTATTGGAGCTTTGATGATGAACAAGGTTTTAGATGAAAAAGAGATGCCATTGAGGTATTGTGGTGTTAGTTCTTGTTTTAGAAAAGAGATAGGAAGCCATGGTATTGATGAAAGAGGATTGTTTAGGGTTCATCAGTTTAACAAAGTTGAGCAGTTTGTTTTTTGCAAACCTGAAGATTCATGGAAATTCCATGAAGAATTGATTGATAATGCTGAAAAATTATTTCAGAAATTAAAGTTGCCTTATAGGATTGTTAATATATGTACTGGAGATATTGGGATAGTTGCTGCTAAGAAATATGATCTAGAAGCTTGGATGCCTAGAGAGAATGAATATAAGGAAGTTGTAAGCTGTAGTAATTGTACTTCGTATCAAGCTGTAAGACTGAATATTAAGTATAGGAAAGGTGCTGATAAGGAATATATTCATACATTGAATTCAACTGCAATTGCAACAGGAAGAGCACTTAGGGCTATAATTGAGAATTATCAGCAAAAGGACGGAAGCATTAAAGTACCAACTGTTTTGCAGCCGTATATGCAGGGTATTAAGGTAATTAAGAAAAGCTAGGAGTATTATTTGTTTTCAACAATAATGGCTTCGACGGTTTTCACTTTGTGAAAACCTACAAACCACCCCGACGGGGGCAACCCCGGTTTGTCTCTCCATTGTTGAAAAAAAGAGGTATTAAAGAATGGTGAAGATACATGGGATTGTTTATATCATATTAAGTGCAGGTATTTTGTATTTTTCTTATAGAATAGGCCAACAGAAGTTTATGTTATTTATCTTAGTGGGGTATTTGTTCTTAGCAGTAGGGATGGGTAAACTGGTTTTTGGCTTCATTAATAGAAAGAAAGATAGCCCTGATAAAAAAACTAATGTTAATGAACAACAATTAGGAAGGATGAACACACAACAAAATGTTCAGAACAATTCTAACAATCAGGGGAGGGGGCGTTACTGCCATAGATGTGGTGCGGTGTTGGGTGGGTATGAGAATTTCTGTTATGGTTGTGGACAGAGACTTCGTTAACTATTAGATAGCTACTTTTTAATACTAACATAAGTTTATATTGGGTTTCTGTTTTAATGTGATTATGGCAGATGTAGGACTAGATATGCTCCAGAAGCAGCCTGGACAAGATAAAGGAGGGGGATTTTTCAAGCAGCAAAAGCCTCCAGAAGAGCATCCAGTTTCAGAGGAATTAGAGAGCACTATAAACAGATTAAGAATTTTAGAGGAGAGGTATACTAATCTTCAAACCGAGATAAGAGTCACTGAAGAGAATATGATCCATAGGAAGAAGCATTTAACAACAGAGATAAAAACTTTAATTGTAGACATGAATGAGTTAAGAAAAGAGATAAACGAGATTAAAGACAAAGTTTTGGTGATTATTAAAGAGATTCAGGGGTTTGCTAAGAAGGGGGATGTTGATGTTCTGAAAAAGTATATAGAGATGTGGGAACCTTTGAATTTTGTTACACATAAGGAAATAGATGAAATTATTGAAGAGAAGTTCAGTCAAAAGAGATAAATTTAAATAGTAATTTAGTAGTAAAGTAAATTAAAAGAGGTTGATAGGTTATGGCACTTTTTGGTAAAAAGGGAGATGGTTCTGCAAATGTAGGGCAAGCTCCGTATCCTGATCAAGGTTATGCTCAAGACCCTAATCAGTATGCTCAATATCCTCAAGACCAGCAACAACCCCCAGGACCAGATCAGCAAGGTGCTTACCCACCACAAATGGCTCCTGAATCAGATAGGGAAAGTATGGAAGAGGTTGTTGAAGCTGTTGTTGAGGAAAAGTGGAAAGAAAAGAAGAAAGAGCTTGGCAATTTAGTAGAGTGGAAAGAAGAGGTAAATACTAAATTAGCTCAATTGCAACAGCAGATAGATGATTTAAAGGCTTCTTTTGATGGTCTACACAAAGGTATTCTTGGGAAGATTACTGAATATGATGAAAACTTGAATAATGTTGGTACTGAGATAAAAGCTATGGGTAAGGTTTTTTCTAAGGTATTGCCGTCTTTTACAGAGAGTGTTAATAAATTACAAAGGATGGGCAATACTGCTGTTAAGAAGAAGGTATAGTAAAGGTTAAGATTCTAGATGTTTTTGAATAAGTTTTATCCTATCTTTAAGAGGAATTTCTTTAAGATATATTATCTTACATCTGTATTCTTCATATACTTCCCTTATTAATTCTTTTAGCTCTAGTGATTGAGAGTAAGTTAAGTAACGCCCTGTTTCATTTCTTTGATCAAAATCAAATAATGTTTCACAAAGGAAAACAAGATCATAGCTGTTTTTTTTAGCTATATCTAAGATTTTCTGAGGGACTTCAACATCCATTAATTTGCAGAATGCAATGCTATCATACATGCCCCTATCACAGAAAACAATTCCATCTTTCTTAGGGGTTATATTTGATTCGAGTTCTAGTTGTTTTTTTACAACTGTTGCATGAAATTCTGCGAAATTCTTCAAGCGCCATGTCTTCTGTTCTTCAACTCCTAGTTTTTTGTTTAAGCCTTCTATTAGTTGAAATGCAGTCTCAGGTATTGTTGCATAGCCTTGTTTACTAAATTCTTCTAGAATATAGGTCTTACCTGAATGAACTCCTCCAGTAAGAACAATTTTTCTCATCATAGCTAAAAAGGTAAAGTTAGTATAAAAATATTTCTAGTTCTTGGAGAAATGAGATTACATATACTGTTTTCCAGCCATAAGAACTATTGTGAAAACTGCGATTATAAGTACAAAGAATATTCCTAAGATTTTTGGATGGAATAATATAGTGGTTGTTTTTGAGTAATCTATTGTTTCGTTATCGCCAGGAACTGAGACATTCTGCCTTATGTAACTTAAGGCCCCAACTACCAGTATAAGCAATAAAACTACCACGGTTATAATCCTTAAGGAACCTAAGCTTTCCACACTTCCACCAAATAATTTCAAAGCTATTGTTGCAAAGATTACAAAGATAAATACCACTGCAAACCAAGGCGCTATGTATTCTATTACACCAGTTGCAATTGGTGAGAATAAGGATAATAATCCAATTATCAAGCCTAAGATTATGTGGATTCCTTTATTGTTCCCTAAGATTTTAGAATATGATAATGCAGCATAGACTGCCAGCCATATAAAAATAAATACAAAAAAAGAAGAAAAATGCTGAAGACCAGCAACATCTAGGAAGGTAGCCATTTTTTTATTTCTTTCCGCCGAATGCTTCTCCTACCCATTTACCTAAGTTTGAGAGGGTATTAACCTCTTTTTCCTTGCCTTCTCCTCTTGTGATCCACCATACAATTATGGCAAACACGAGGAGCATTATTATAATGGCCACTGTTTCTCCACCAAAGAAATTATAAAACCATGATGAATCGCGCCACCACCCTGCTGCCCCTCCAAAGATTGCAATTATTATTATAAACGCTACTATCGCTATCCAACCAGATAAGCTAGAACCCATCCATTTTGCTTCTCCACCAAATAATCCAATCAGAATCAATAGCATGATTACTGCGACTGCTATCAGCGATACCTGAGGTAATGTTTTGTTCAGGATCTCCACAACGTCCGATTCCTCGGACGGATACATGTCTAAGACATGAGGGATTACAACCAATAACCCAATAACTAATGCAATTATAAGATTGTATTTCTTCTTTTCTTCTCCAAGTACCCTTGTTTTTTGCATCAATGCAAATATTACCACGAATATTAACAGAAATGGTAACATAACATCTGTTAGACCCCAATTATTTAGAATCCTAATGAATTCTTCAAGATTATATGCGCTACTTACCATTTAATACACCTCACTTTGCTTCTTTTTTCTCAATATGCTTATCATCTTTTACAGCATACCAGATGAATAATACTACAATTGCAATTAAGATTACTGAACCTACAACTTCTCCGCCTGTTTCAAATTTGAAAAACGCCCAAATAATATCCCACCACCCTAATGCATAAATGAAAATTAAAGCAATACCTATAAACATCATTAACATGAAGAAGTAATTCCAGTTGCCTGTTAAGAACCCCCCTTCGCCTTCCTTCATGAATGAACCTACTAACAATAGGAATAACACTGAAAGAAGCAATAAGATTACAGTATATGATGAAACTTTAGTAATTATTTCAACTAATTGAGAAGAGGCTACTACAAAGAAAGCCATTACGAAAGCAGTCATTGAATTAAGGTTCTTCTTTGTATATTGCTTTCCATCAATTGTTTCCATCCCAAAGACTCTTGTCTTTTCTAATATTGCAAAAACAATGGTGAATACTAGAATAAATGGCAGAACTACGTCATATAATCCAATATCTGCAAAAAACTCTATTACATTCCTAAATGCACTAGCCATATAGTTAATCTTGATGAAAGTAATATATAAAAGTTTCTATTTTTATATAGTAAATTATGGAAAATGAATATAAGAAAATCCACTCTAGATAATTCATTAACTTTCTATTTTAGAAAAATCCAGCCAACCACGGCGGCAGACGGATTTCGGTGGAAAGCAATAAAATGCTTCGCATTTTAACGCCACTGAAATCCTACCGACCACCCCGTAAGGGACATCCCCCGGTCGGTCTGCGCCATGGCTGGATTTTTCATTCGATAAAAGAACCATAAAACATATAAATAAGTATAAACATATGTATAATAGTAAGCATTAAAATAAGTATAAAATGGCTGTTGCTGAGTTTAGGAGGAAATTGTATAAGAGAGGAAGTAGCTATGAAACTACTATCCCTATGCCTCTTCTTTTTGCTTTAGATAAGTCAAGGAAATATAATGTTGTCTTTTCTTATGATAATGTGAATAATAAATGGTTTATTAAGTTTGAAGAGAGAAAGAATGTGGGAGTTGAGGATAAGATATAGTAAAAAATGCATAACAAAGAACTTAATGAAGTCTACAAAGAACTTAACACTTCTAAGAAAGGTTTAAGTTCTGATGAAGCTAAAAAAAGATTAGAGAAATATGGCCCTAATACAATAAAGGGTAAGAAAGGAATCCATCCTATAAAGATTTTTATTTCGCAGTTTAAGAATTTTATTGTGGGGATTTTGATTGCAGCAATGTTTATCTCTTATTTTATTGGAGAGAAGTTAGATGCTTGGGTTATTTTTGCAATTCTTATCCTGAATGCTATACTTGGTTTTATCCAGGAATACAAAGCAGAAAAGGCGATAGAAGCTTTGAAGAAGATGGCTTCTTTGAGTGCAGTTGTAATAAGAGATGGAAAGGAAGAACAGATTAATGCAGCTGAATTAGTTCCTGGCGACATTATAGTTTTGAGTGTTGGTGAGAAAGTGCCTGCTGATTGTAGGTTAACTGAATCGATAAATCTAAAGTCACAAGAATCAGTATTAACTGGCGAATCAACTTCTGTGAATAAAAACCTAAAGGTATTGGGGGAGAAAACTGTTATTGCCGACAGGAAGAATATGGTGTTTTCAGGCACTGTGATTACAGCAGGAAGAGGAAGAGCAATTGTTAGCTCAACTGGAATGGATACTGAGATTGGGAAGATAGCAGGTATGATTCAAGCAGAGAAGCCAAAACTTACTCCATTACAAGTTAAGCTGGCTTCTTTAGGGAAGTTTTTGGGTATAATTACATTAAATGTTTGTGCAGCAGTATTCTTAGTAGGAATTTTGAGTGGAAGAGGGTTATATGAGATGTTTTTTGCTGCTGTAAGTTTAGCAGTAGCAGCAATACCTGAAGGGCTGCCAGCAGTGGTTACTATTTCTTTGGCACTAGGTGTTCAGCGCATGATAAAAAGAAATGCCTTAGTCAGGAAACTACCTTCTGTTGAAACCTTAGGTTCTACCACAGTAATCTGTACTGACAAGACAGGAACTTTGACATGCAATGAGATGACAGTAAGAAAATTATTTGTTAATAATGAAGTTATAGATGTAACTGGAGAAGGATATTCAGCTAAAGGTAAATTTATTTATGATGGTAAAGAAGTAGATTCGAAAAGTTTTGATTTAATGTTAAAGATTGGGGCATTGAATAATGACGGTAAGATAAATAATGATAAATTTATAGGGGATCCTACTGAATTATCATTGATTGTGTCTGCGAAGAAAGCAGGCTTATCAACAGATGTTCTAGAGAAGGATTACAAAAGAATAAATGAGATGGGGTTTACTAGTGAAAGAAAAAGGATGTCTACCTTACATCAAACATCCGGAAAGAACATTGTTTTTTGTAAGGGTGCACCTGATGTTATTCTTGATCTTTGTGATAATGTTTTAGTTGATGGTTCTGTTAAAAAGCTTACTAAAGGAGAAAAAGAAAGAATATTGGGGATAAATGAAGACTTTGCAAAGAATGCGCTTAGAGTTCTAGGATTTGCTTACAAAGAAGAGGATAAGATATCTGAGAAGAATATGATTTTTGTTGGGTTGCAGGCTATGATTGATCCTCCACGTGAAGGTGTAAGGGAAGCAATAGAAAAATGCAAAGATGCAGGAATAAAGGTTGTGATGATTACTGGAGATCATATAACTACTGCTTTAGCAGTTGCAAAAGAGATTGGGATAGAGGGTAAGGCAATTAGTGGACAGCAACTTGGGAGTGCTAGTAATCTAGCTAAGATTGTTGATGAGATTTCAATCTATGCTAGAGTTGATCCAGAGCATAAAAGCAAAATAGTTGATGCTTTGAGAAAGAAAGGGCATATAATTGCAATGACTGGAGATGGAGTTAATGATGCTCCTGCTTTGAAGAAAGCAGATATTGGTATTGCAATGGGTATAGCGGGTACGGATGTTGCTAAGGAAGCTTCTGATATGATCTTAACAGATGATAAGTTTACATCTATTGTGAATGCTATTGAAGAAGGAAGGGGAGTATATGATAATATAAAGAAATTCTTTGCTTTTTTGATTTCGGGTAATTTAGGTGAGGTTATGGTCATATTTTTGGCAATAATTGTTGGGTTGCCGTTGCCTCTAACTGCTACACAGATATTACTCATTAATCTAGTTACAGATGGATTGCCGGCAGTAGCTTTAGGGGCAGATCCGTTTGAACCGAATGCAATGAAGCGTAAGCCAAGGTCTAAGGATGAGCGAATCTATAAGAATCTGAATCATTTTGTTATCTATTATCCTATTATTATGATTGTTATAACGTTGGGTTTATTTTATTTTGTATATAAAACAAGTGGAAATTTGATTAAGGCACAGACAGTTGCTTTCTTAACTATAGCTATGTTTGAGATGTATCAAGCGTTTGCTTCTCGTTCAACAATATATTCTTCGTTTAAGGTAGGAATATTCAAGAATAAATGGTTAGTTATAGCTGTTCTAACTTCAATAGTTATTACTCTTGCTGCGATTTATGTTCCATTCTTACAAGGTTTATTTGATACTTTTCCTTTAGGAATAAGAGATGTTGTTATGATAGTAGTATTATCAAGCCTAGGGTTTATCTATTTAGAGAGTTATAAGGCGATTAAATCAAGGAAGGAAGAGTTGGTATAGGAAAGTATTTAAACATTTAACTCAATAATTAGAATAACTTCAAGTTGTTTTGAAGTCTAAGATGGTTATTTATATAACAGAGTATTTCCAAAAAAGGAGGTTAATTAAAATGAAAACTAAATATATGTTATTGGTAAGTTTATTGATTATTTTATCTGCAAGTATAGTAAGTGCAGAAACAAAACATTTGTTTGTAGTAGGCGATGATTCTTCTACAAGTGATGTAATCTCTGTAACTGATGTTTCTCTCTATGTTCAAGGGATGATTGGTACTAATTATGAGACTAAGCTTAGCAGTCAGGTTACAAGAGATATGTTGGAGGATAAGGTTACAACATTTGTCTATAAGGGGCAGGGATTAATTATTGTTGGGGAGAACTCTCCAAGCGATCATGTTATTTTAGCAACTGAGATTGAGGCTTTTCTAGAGAATAATAGGGGAGTTAATGCTCGGATTATGATAAACACAGAAGTAACTAGTGATGATTTGATAGAAGCTATAGGGTGGACTGAAAAAGAGCTATCAGTTATAATGGTTTCATCTCCAGAGAGTAAGGGAGGAGAAGCAAAAATAAAAAAAGGTGATAGTATAGTCTTTACAGCAAAACCATCCGATCTTGAAGGGGATTACACAAGAGCATTCTTTTTTGATATGTCAATGTTTACCTGCTCAAACACAGAATGGGAAATGACCTGCACATCTAAGAAGGACGGGGTTGGTAATGTTTATGTTGAGATATATAAAAACAATAAAAAGTATAAGTCAAATGTAATAAGGGTAGTTGTTGGAGATTCAAACTCTGTTGAACCCATAGAGCATGAGTTTAAAGATATCTTATCGGAAAAAGCAAGTAAAACATATACAGTAGACGGTGTTGATTATGATATCACTGTTACAAGCATTAGCGATAATTCCAGGGTTCAGTTTAAAGTGAATGGAGAGTTTACAAGAGTAATGTTTGTTGGTGATGTATATGCTCTTAGTGATACTAGCCAAATACAAGTTTTAAGTATTGATGAGGATGATGCTGGAAGAGATATTGTTGAGTTTGCTTTTAAAGGTAAATCTACTGAATTTACATTAATAAAGAAGGGATTTACTGGTGGAAGTTTTGAAGATATCATAACAGAAGGAGAAACTAGAACTTATACTGTAAATGGTGTTGATTATGAAATTTCTTCATTAGATGCAGATTTTTCT
>JAYEIZ010000151.1:0-2723 GCA_034660355.1 Nanobdellota archaeon | reverse complement strand
TGTTAATCGTTGGCTTGATAATATGTACATTACCGGTTCTGCTAAACCTACAATACAAAAAGGACAGTCCAGTGTTGTACCTAAATTAATTCGTAAACAGGCTGAATGGAGATATTCATCTTTATCTGAACCTTTTTTAAGTACTGAAGATGTTTTTAATGTTGCTCCTACTACTGCTGGGGATAAGAAAAGAGCAAAACAAAATGAAATGGTGTTGAATAATCAGTTTAATACTCAGATCAAAAAAGTCTCTTTTATTGATACATATGTAAGAGAGATTGTAGACACCGGAACAGTAATTGTTAAAGTAGGTTGGGAAACTGAAGAAGAAACTGTAATTGAAGACATTCCTATATTTGAATTTACCGCTTCTGATTCACCTAAAGTTGCTGAATATTACCATACTTTAGCTCAATTAAAAGCATCTGGTGATGAAGAGTATATGGATTATAGTACACCGGGGTTAGATCAATCGTTAGATTTATACATTGAAACAGGTCAGGTAAGTGTTGCAACACAGGTAGGCGTAGAGCAAATTGAAGTTATAAAAGAAACTAAAAACCAACCAACACTGATGGTATGTAATCCTGATAATATTATTATCGATCCATCATGTGAAGGAAATATAAGTGAAGCTAGTTTTGTATGCGAAAAATTTAAAACTTGTTTATCTGATTTACGTAAAGATGGTCGATATACTAATTTAGATAAAATCAATGTAGAAGGAGCATCACCTTTAGCTAATCCAGACTATGTTGAAACTGTAGATAATGAAAATTTTAATTTTGAAGATAAACCTCGTAAACAGTTTGTAGTTCATATTTATTGGGGTGATTGGGATATTGATGGAGAAGGGAAAACAAAAGCAATTGTAGCTTATTGGGTTAACGATATATTGATCAGAATGGAAGAGAATCCCTTTCCTGATCAAAAACCTCCATTTGTTGAAGCTATTTATAGACCAGTAAGAAATTCTCATTATGGCTCTCCTGATGGGGAATTGTTGGATGATAACCAACAAATTGTAGGAGCGGTTACACGAGGTATGTTAGACCTATTGGGTAAGTCTGCGAATAGTCAGACTGGTAGTAGAAAAGATATGTTGGATACCACTAATATGCGTAAATTTAAGCGTGGTGAAGACTATCAATTCAATGCTGGTGTAGAACCAAGACAGGGATTTTATACTCATGTATTTCCTGAAATACCTCAGTCTGCTACTAATATGATTATGATGCAAAATGCTGAAGCAGAAAGTTTGACAGGTGTTAAAGCCTTTCATTCAGGTATAACAGGGCAGGCACTGGGAGACGTAGCAACAAGTGTACGAGGTGTACTAGATGCAACCAGTAAACGTGAACTCAGTATTTTACGTAGAATTGCTTCAGGTATAATTGATATAGGTAGAAAAATCATTAGTATGAATGCTGCGTTTTTATCTGATGAAGAAGTTATTCGTATTACTTCTGAGCAGTTCATTACAATACGAAGAGATGACTTACCTGGTAATTTTGATTTAACTTTAAGTATTAGTACAGCTGAAGAAGATAATAAAAAAGCAGAAGAATTAGCTTTTATGCTACAGACTATGGGGCATGATAGCGACCCTCAGTTATACAAAATGATTTTAAGTGATATTGCTCGTTTACGTAAAATGCCTGCAATGGCTAAAAAAATTGAAGAGTACCAACCACAACCTGATCCATTAGCTGTTGCAGAACAGCAATTACAAATCAAATTACTTGAAGCTCAAATTGCCAAGGAACAAGCATTAGCTCTTAAACACCAAACTGAAGCTGAAGCAAATATGGGTAGAGGTCAGCGTGATCAAACTCAAGCCGCTCTTAATATGGCTAAAGGAGGTACGGAAGAAGCCAAAGCCAGGCACCTTACAAGTATGGCAGATAAGGAAGATTTGAATTATTTGGAACAAGAAGCAGGTGTACAACAGGAACGTAATTTAGAACAACTTGATGCTAAACATAGGTCTGAAATAGCTAAACAAGATAACAAAGCAGAATTGGATGTAGTAACAAATATGTTAAATAAAGAATAATTTTAGCTCATCGCAAATGCGAGAGAACACAAAGGATTAAAACTATGTTGGATACAGATGTAAATGACTTGGAACAAATTGAAATGTCTATTGCTAATGCCAAACACATTATTGAACGTGGACAAGCCATTGAGCGATTAGAAAACAATGAGGATTTCAAGAAACTAATTACAGATGATTATCTTAGCGCTAATGTAATTCGATTGGTTAATTTTAAAGCAGATGCATCACAACAGTCTCAAGCAGATCAGGAATGTATTGAAAAACAGTTAAGTGCTATTGCTTTTTTTAATCAGTTTATTTTGTATCTCAAAACTGCGGGTTGTCATGCACAGCTTGCTTTAGATAGAGATAAAGAAGAACGTGAACAGATTTTAGCTGGGGGTAACTAATTATGACAGATACTACTCTTACAGAAAAATCTGAAGTAACTCAGGATGAAGCCAGTGTATTAGGTATGTCAGATGAAGATTTTTTAAATGAAGAATCTCAAGTTGTAGTTACTGACGATACTGAAACAGAAACTGAGAGAAATACTACTGATGTTGATGACACTGAAGAAACCGAAACAGATGCAGAAAATGAACAAGAAGAGGATGAAACAGAAGAAGACGAAGAAGGGGAAGAGACTGAAACCTCGGATACCTCAACGGATAGTGATACTGGT
>JAYEIZ010000150.1:0-2723 GCA_034660355.1 Nanobdellota archaeon | reverse complement strand
TCCATAGCTTAGATAGAAGCTATCATCCCAATTACCTAAGCTCTCTAAACCAATTAAAGCACAACAATCTCCTGCTCCATAACACATACTAATTGAATTAACATCCCATTTAGTGCATACCTTACTATAGTCAACATCCCAGCTAAATTCATCTAAAATATTAAACTCAAATATATCCTCTGCTGCCTTTGAACCCCCACCTTGAGTAGTTATTTTTATAGATTTATTTATTGAATTTTTTTCTATTGATTCGTTATTGGTTTCATTTATTATTGAATTATTCTCTAATGATTGATTATTGATTGATTGATTTAATGAATTATTATTTATTGATTCAATTTCACCACTAACAATCTCTGCACTATCAAATACTAAATATTTCTCATTGTTATACTCTAAATAAACCTTAGCAACAGCATCTTTCGTAATACACCCATCTAGTCTTACTGATCTTAATTTTCCAACATTATCCATAAACCATGTATACTCATGATTATTATCTACAACTAAATTGACATCATCAGAATAATTATAGTTACTAATGCCTACTGTAAATCCAAGATATTCAGGTTGCATAAATACTAATAGGCCCATGCTCATTAAAACAAGTAAGAGCGTTAAAATGCCATAATGATGATTATTAGGTTTTTTATTTACTTCAAACAATTCTCCTTTCTTTTTATTCCTATCTCTACTCATTTTTTAATTTAGCTTTACTCCTGAAATAGACCTTTCTTACATCACGTTCATCCCTATCTAGCAACACAGCTATATTGTGATAATTAAGATCAGAATCATCCTTTAGATAGACAATAAGTGCCTCATACGTGGTTAATGGCTTATTCCTTAAGCTAGAAATTGGAACTTTAAGCTGGGAATATTTTCTAAGAATATCTCTATCTGAACGCCCTTTTTTGTTGTTTTTACTCACAGATATACGGACAATGTCCGTATTTATATATAAACATTCCTATTTTCCTCAATATCATAATATTAACATAGAATTGTTAGTTCTTATCTAACAGGGTCAATATGCACAAAAACCCTATCTACATCATCTAATATCTCTAATTTATTCTGAACATTTTTACTAATTGCATGTGCCCTATATACTGTTAACTTCCCATCAACTTCAATATGAACTTCAACTTGCAGCAGAACACCCACATAGTGAGCTCTAACATCATTAATGCCTTTAACCTCTTTCACACTACGAGAAATACTTTTAATCTTATCCATTAATTCACTAGAAGGCGCCTCTCCAATCAAGAACTTAAGGTTATCAATACCTATCCTATAACCTGCATAAATAATCCATAACCCTATAATCAAAGCAACCAATGGATCTAAAAACGAATATCCAAAATAAGCACCACTTACACCAATCAAAGCAGCAAATGATATTAAAACATCATTCCTATGGTCCATTGAGCTTGCTAATATAGCAGTACTCTTAAGTTCCTTACCTACTTTCCTTGAATATATATACAATCCTCCCTTTAAGACCAATGTAAATCCCATCACTAGCATAGGAGCTATACCCTTAACAAAACTATCTCCTTCTAATAACTTTTCAAAAGCATATTTTATGACCTCAAAGCCTACAATGCCTGTAAATATTGCAACAACGAGTCCAGCAATAGGTTCAGCCCTATGATGCCCAAAAGGATGCCTTTCATCTGCTTTCTTAGAAGAGACCCTAACACTGATAAAGACAACAACAGATGAAATTATATCTGTAAATGAATTTATAGCATCAGAGATAACAGCTATGCTGTTATAGATAATCCCTACAAAGATCTTTAGAATAAACAACACAATATTCCCTAAAATTCCTAATACAGTTGCTTTCTTAGCTGAACTATTCATCTAAACACCCTCACAATACTTTCTGCAATATTTCTAACAAATATCCTAACATGTTGAACCATACTTACATTCACTAACCTAATATTAAATTCTTTCGCTGTTTCATAGCTTTTATCTTTCTTATCCTTATAGCTTATTGAAATCTTAAACCAATTATCTCCGGAATCTAGCTCACTTCCTTGCATATTCAGAATAAACCTTCTACTCTCTTTCAATTCCTCTAACTCAAACTCTTTATTAATTGGCTCAATAATAATCTTTACATCATTAGGGGCAAACCTAGATTTTTTATTCAGTACAAAAGAAACCTCATACACATTCTTATACATTACTTCTTCTGGATACTCCATTTCAGAAATCTCTATAACTGGCTTATCATAAACAGTGACATCAACAAATGTAGACTTACTCACTTCTTTATTGCTGGCCTTAATAACTACTTCTTGCACACCCACCTCTTTTGGCTTAAACTCAAAACTAACTTCCTCTTTTTGAGTAATTCCTAAACCCATCTTTTTACAATCTTTATCTAAACAAACATTTAAGTCTTCTAAATAGATATTCCCTATATTCTTAACATCACATTCAACTAAGCTAGTTTCATCCTCGTAGATCTCTTTCTTGTTTGCTTTACAACTTATCTCAACATCACCCGCATAAACCTTCTCATCCTCATCATCAACCAAATCTTCAATCCCTTCTAAACTAAATCTTTTGCTGTCTTCAATAACCTCAAACATTATTTTTGAACTAACGTTTCTTATAGACCTAACAACAAAAGGAAAAGTATACATCGTACAACAGAGACTAGGCGGTTTCGTTCAGTCGCTTCGCTCCTTCACTACACCCATATT
>JAYEIZ010000149.1:0-2729 GCA_034660355.1 Nanobdellota archaeon | reverse complement strand
TAAAGGAGTATAGATATATAAGATGAAGAAGATAAATAATGTTTTTGAGATTGTTGTTGTTTTAGTATTTTTTGTTGTAATGGCTAGTTTTATTACTGATAAGCCTATATTTACAGGGATGGTAACAGGTACTAATGATTTGTTCTATGAATGTAAGGTAATTGATATTGATGCAAGGATTGATGGAAATAGTGTTGTTTTAACTTGGGATGAGGAAAAATGGGATTATTCTGATATATGTCCAGGATTTAGAAGTTTTGATGTGGTTAATTTAAATGATATCACTACTCCTAATATTGCTATAGGTACAATCACTGATAGAAGTGTGAGAACATTTACAGATAATAATCCTCAATCGCAAAATTTCTACCAGATTATGACGAGGTATGACGCTGCAACTGATTATACCTATGGCAATAAGGTAATGGTAGATATGGGTACTGGAGAAACTTTATATCTGGATAATTATTGTTCTGGCTTAAATTGTGAAAGTTATTGTGACAGTACAGGAGCTTATCATTTCGGGTATTGTGTAGCAAATTACTGTAAATATAATGTTTATGATGGTTCTGATAAGTGTGTAAATACTGTTCAGGATACATGTGCAGATGAAGATCTAAGTGACCGTTGTGTTGACGGTACAACCTGGACATATAACTATAATTGTGCTAACGGTGTTGTGACTTATAGCGAGGATATAAACTCTGTAGACCATTGTGGTTATGTTGTACCTGATCCTTGCACAGGAAAAGATCTAAGTGACCGTTGTGTTGACGGTACAACCTGGACATATAACTATAATTGTGCTAACGGTGTTGTGAATTATAGCGAGGATATAAACTCTGTAGACCATTGTGGTTATGATGCTTGCTTAGATGCTGATTATTGTGAAGATTATTGTAATAATGTAACACACGTAAAACATTATGCTATTGGTTGTGAAGATAATAAATGTGTTTATCAGAGACAATCGAATTCAACTGAATGTGGGTATGTTCCTCCTACAATTGATGTGCCTAATTCAGATGTACAAAATGTTAGTGATAATACTCCAGTTCCTGATGATTTAATTAAAGATACTACGCTAACTAATGACTCAAAAACAAAGATAATACAACCTAGCTTATCAGAACATCTAAACGAAAGCCAGATAGTAGACCATATAAACAGAACAGGTGAAACGCCTAGCGGAGTTGAGGTTCAGCCTGTTTTTGATAATTCTATTCCCGGGCCTGTTCCTAAAAAACCAAGGGCAACAATACAAGAACTGAAACAAAAAGAAACAAGGCATTTAGAACAGCAGCCTATTGTAGAGAGAGTTGATATTAGACTGATACAAGAAGATAAAATCAGAGAAACACCCCATAAAGAGGAGATAGTAAAAAATACAAGGAAAGAAGCCATTAAATTAATTGAAGATGTTTCTAATAGCATAGTTGAGAATAAAAAACAGTCTTTGCCTGAACTTCAAGACCCTGTAAAGGAGAAGATTGAAATATCTAATGTAAGAAAGGAGATAACAATCAAAGCAAGAAGTGCAGAAAAGCAGCTTGAAGTAAGGAAGAAAGTAAGGAAAGCAAAAGAGGTGATAGAATCAGCTGAAGAAGGTGTAACAATGATTACAATTTCAGTGAAGCCAAAAGAGAAGATAGTCTATAATGTTTCTATTTATGAACATATTCCAAAAGATGTTGCTTCGAGCGCTTTAGAATTGATATTTTATGGTGAGGGTAATGTGGAGATTGTAAGGGACGATCCTTTAATTGTTTGGCATATTGCTGCCTTGACAGAAGAGACTGAGTTACATTATTCTGTGAAGAAGAATGTAGAACAGGTTTTAGACAGAACAAAAACATTAGCTTTAAGTCCACCTAAGGACACTAGCAAGAGAACTCTGGTTATATCCATATTATTATTAGTAGGTATAGTGGTTATTGTCATATTTATCAAAGTTTTAGAGGGGAAGATACAGCAGGAGAACGATGATTAATTCTTGGCTTTATTCAAAAAACCGAAAACTATATATATAAAATTTATTCTAATAAGATTATGACTGGAGAAGAAAAAACTGAAGAAATGGGTGGCGAGCTTTGCCCTATGTGCAAACAAAAAACACTTATTCTTTCAGAAGCTGAAAGAGAAGTTCCTTATTTTGGGAAGGTTTTTTTGTTTTCTATGACATGTGACAAATGTAAATATCATAAGGCAGATATTGAGTGTGTTGATAAGCAGGAGCCTTCTAAGTATACTTTTGATATTACGAGTGAAGAGGATATGAAAGTGAGGGTTGTAAGGAGTGCTGAGGCAACTATAAAGATACCTCATATCACAACTATAACTCCTGGACCTGGCTCTAATGGTTATATCACTAATGTTGAAGGGATATTTTCTAGGGTTAAAAGGGAGGTTGAATCTTTAAGGGATAGTTCTGAAGAAAAAGAAGATAGAAAGAAAGCTAAGAATATGCTGAAGAAAATAATCAATATAATGTGGGGCAAGCAAGCTTCAAAGATAATCATTGAAGATCCTTCTGGTAATAGTGCTATTATTTCTGATAAGGCAACAAAGACAAAGCTTTAGATTTGTCTGCTTTAGCAAAATCTTCGATTTTGTGTAAGGCTGTTAAACAGAATGACTACTAAGATGACTGATAAAACTTCATAAAAATATCATCCCAATCCCATTTCTTTGAAGCTATTCCTTCAATCATACAAGGAGTTTTCTTATCC
>JAYEIZ010000148.1:0-2734 GCA_034660355.1 Nanobdellota archaeon | reverse complement strand
CTGTGGAGCTGGATATGCATTTCCGCCAATGCTTATCACAGCCACATCTTCCACAATCCCTGCCACAACAAATTCTTCTTCCGCAATACCAACAGCATTGTTTACATTCACAGCAACCATCTTCTGCCCATCTATAACGGTCTCTTTGAATCTTATTTACAATGTTGAGCGTGGATTCAAAATTGTTTAAGGTTTCTGTTGTGTTGAAGGTGACTAAGCTCGTATTGGCAATCCATCTATTGTTGAGATACGTATTAAGTTGTGACTTATCCCAGTTCTGAGGATATTCAGTCCTGCAATCTCCTCCGCTAGTTGGGGGATTGTTAGTGCATCGCCTCCATTCACCATTGAAGTAAGTAGCTGGTTTGCCTAAATCATAGCCATAATTTGTCTGAACATGCCCAGAGTAGTTATTGTAAAGCGTGTCACCATAAAGAACACTTGGCATTACACAACTAAGCGTTAACCAAGCATCCCCTATGGTTTGGTGGTTTTTAGGCAGTACACTGTAAGGAATTTCATTAAAAGCTAAGTTTGTGTTCCAGTCAAATATGAAGTCATGGATATTTTCATTATCTTTTATTTCTAATATACTAGAGAATAATTTCTTCTGCTCATCAACTGATATATCTATCTGCCTGAATCCATCACAATCATCTATTCCTAAACTTTCACAGTTATCAAACGTTAACGTGTCTACTGCCCAAGATGCTTCGAGTGTCAAAACTAGCAAAAAAATAAACAAAGGGACCCTCATGTTCAGCCCCCTAGTCCCAATAGTCTTGCAATGGTTACAGCACCAAACACAAGTATAGAGCCTATGATTAATGCACCTATCTTTTGCAGGGTTTGCTGTTTGCTTGCAGGATCTCCTTTATAGTAAGTGTATCCTGCTCCAATTAAGCCTACTACAATAACAGCTCCAGCTAGGTATTGTAATATTGCAATGAGCCTCCCCACAGGGCTTATTGAGTCAGCTAGGTCTTGTTTCTCTGCATCTGTTAGTTCGGTGTCCATTTCATCGATTATTCCTGCCTGTACAAGGGTTGCCACTAGTAATAGCATACACCCGTAATTCAGGATGTTTTTTGTGGTCATTTTTCCACCTCCGGTTTGCCTAAGTTTCACAGCTATACTCAAAGCAAATATCTATCTGTTTTTGTTTGCTTTTCGTAATAAGCAAAGGCAACTATCCATATTCTGAATTGTCTTGCCTTTGCTATACCCCTAAGTCAGCTGACTTTACTATGGGTAGCTAAATGAATGTGTAGTGCTGGACATTATCTTTTGTTGATGCTGCTTTGCATAATGGATCTCTTTCTATCCAGCTTTTTATCTCATTAAGCAGCATTATTCTATCAGTGGGTTTGATGTGCTTGGTGTAAATCCCCTCTACTTTCCTTAAAACCTGGCTTATGTGGAATGAGCCACCATTCCTCATCAAAGCCCTTGCTATTGCCCTTTCAATCTCTATTCTTTCAAGCTGGTTTTTTGGCAGGGCTGGATACTTCCTTCTTATTTTCTCCAACCTATCATCAATGCCTTTTGACATCACCATTGGCTTTTGGACTGGCGGGATAATCCTTGGTAATTTCTTTGATTTGCTCTCTAGGTTTCTTACTTTATTGTTTAGTTCCTTGCTCTTTACTTTTTCTTCTTTAAGAGTCTCCCTTAGTTTCTTAAAATCACTTACCGCTTTCAGACCATTTCTGGCCTTAGTCAATTCTTTTGTGAGTTTCTTCAATCCAGTATTTTTTTTCTTAATCTCTTTTTTCAGGTACATTAGCTCTATCAGTTTCTCTTTTACCTTCTTTCTTATTGCTACCAGTGAATACACCACTAAACCAAAAGTAACAATAATTCCAAGAGTAACTAAGCCAACAGGCAATGATGCTTCGATTCTCCTCACCTCTTCACTATTTTGTTTTCCTTTGTTTTTGGAATTGCTATTATGGCTTCAATGCTTGGTCTGATAATTGTTTTCTTAATCACAGTGATGTGTTTCTTTAACGTTTCATGTATCTCTAGCACACTCATGGTAACACCTCTTTTTACGCACTTTCAAGCATCTTTTGATAATACTTTGTGGGCTTAATCGATGTGATTGTTGTTTTTTGTATAACCCACTTACCGTCATCGCTTTTACCTACAGTTGATTCCACTATTGGCATCTTGTTCAACTGCTCAATCTTACTTGCACTTAATTCTTCAGCCATTTTACCATCCCCCGTATAGTTTGTTAGTTTCTCACTTCTTTTTTTCTCATAAACTACCATAAACCTAGAATGAATGACAACTTAATATAATCTGGTTCAGAAAGCTGGAAAATAGTACGGGATTTATGGACTGGGTGTGGAAATTTAGATACAGAGAGGGAAGGGTTTTATAGATTGGTTCTTAACGGTGTTGGTAAATGATGAGGTGTTAAGTATTGGTTTTTTTTTGAGAATTGGCTAATATGCTTATTTTAACTCCTTATGGCTTTAGAGTGCATTGTTTTAACGTTTTGATTTTTAATTTTCTCGACTAAAAACAATGTTTTAAATATTACCAACTATTCCTTTATTTTCAAGGTGATTAATATGAAAAGTAATATGAAAAATGTAACAAAAACTGTTAGGATACTTGTAGGATGTAGTAAAGATGGAACGATTTGGAATATCTGGCATAAAAATATGCCAAAAAATAAATTTGGTAGAAATGACCCAAGAGGATGTAATCTCAAGAATATATC
>JAYEIZ010000147.1:0-2757 GCA_034660355.1 Nanobdellota archaeon | reverse complement strand
GCCATTGACATCAATGCAGCTACAATAAAAGCTATCGGCATATCTGCAAATGCTTGAGGTACCTTACTTAGCTCTAACCTTTCACGAATTCCAGACATTAACAACAAAGCCAATGTAAAGCCAACTCCAGCTGAAATACCAAAGACCAATGCAGCTACAAATGAATAACCTTCCTGAACATTAAGTAAAGCAACCCCCATAACAGCACAATTTGTAGTTATCAAAGGAAGATATATCCCTAAAGTCTTGTATAATATGGGGTTTGCTTTCTTCAAAAACAACTCGACAAACTGAACTAAAGTAGCGATCACCAATATGAAAACAACTATCTGCAGATATTCAATACTTAATGGAACCAAAACAAGATTATAAACTATCCATGTTACAACAGAAGCTAAGCTCATAACAAATATTACTGCAATACCCATCCCTAAAGCCGGCTTTGTTTTCTTAGAAACACCAAAAAAAGGACATAGACCTAAAAACCGTGTCAATATAAAATTATTTACAAAGATTGCACCAATTATTATCGCAATTAGGTTTTCAGTCATTCTTTAACCTCACAACAGGTCTTATCATATTTCTTGCCTTTTATATGTGCAAATAAAGCCAATAATAAACCCATCACAAGGAGAGCCCCAGCAGGTAAAATAAATATAAGTGCAGGATTTATGGGTATTGTGATTAAATTAATTCCAAACAATTTCAATGAACCCGTACCTAACAACTCTCTAAAGAAACTTATCACAAAAAGAGAAAGAGTAAAGCCAATTCCCATTCCTAATCCATCTAAAACAGATTTAAGAGTATTATTCTTAGAAGCAAACGCTTCTGCCCTTCCTAATATAATACAATTAACAACAATCAAAGGAACATATATGCCTAGTGACTTATTCAACTCAGGAATATAAGCCTGCATAAAGAGGCTTGCAATAGTAACAAAAGAGGCTATAACAACTATAAATACCGGGATCCTTATCTTATCAGGAATCTTATTCCTTGCTAAAGAGATGATTGTATTTGCACAAACTAATACAAATGTTGATGCAGCACCCATACCAATTGCATTATCTAATGAAGTAGAAACAGCTAAAGCTGGACACAATCCCAATACTAAGCAAAAAACAGGATTTTCCTTAAATAGTCCCTTTGCAAGTTCCCAAAAACTGTTTTTCTGTTCCATTCTTATTCAATACTATCTATATATTCATCTAATTCTGATTCCTCAAAGTCTAGCTCATTCAATTCAGTATCTAATTGACTAATCTCATCTAAATCAGCGTCTAATTGATCTAATTCATCCAACTCAGCATCAATTGTCAAATCAACCATTTCTTCTGATACAACACCCAAGATTGGTGAAGCAGCTGTCTTAGCATCATAAATACTTATCTTACCAGCTATAGCATCTGCAATAGCACGTGAAGAGATTGTAGCGCCAGTTATAGCATCTATCTCCCCACCATCCTTCTTTATCTTAACAGAATCTTTCCTCATACCAATAAACTGTTTTAGAAAAGGCTCTTTCTCAATGTTTGCTCCTAAACCCGGTGTCTCTTGCTGGTATACAATATCTACACCAGTAATCTCATCATTTTGGTCAATCCCAACTAAAGCCTGTATTGTAGATGAATACCCTGGTGCTTCTATCTCCAATACTCTCCCTATCAAATTTCCATCTATATAAGCATCATAATAAAATTGTTTTTTCTCAAAAGAATCTGCTGCAATAACTTTATTCAATGATCGTTTAACAGCCAATTCGTTTTGATATTCAATCTGAGGAGAAGTTATATGATTAGTTACAGCAAGTCCAGCTGAAGCTACCAAAGTAACAATCATAAGTGTAATCCCTAATCTCATCATCTCATTCATTTTTATCCTTTTTTGGCTTTACTACCTCATCATCTCTTATCGGTTCTTCCTTTTGCTCATAAACATCTAATTTCTCCTTATGGCCTTCTTTATCAACTAAGTCTACTTCAGGCTCTGGCTTCTTCTCTTCAGCAATCTCTTTTTCTAACTTCTCTTTAACCTCTTCCTTAAGAACTCCTTCTTGTTTAGGTTCTTGTTTTTTCTCTTCAATCTTCTTTTCTTCATTTATTGAATTTTTTTCACTCTCTTTTATTGATTTTTTTATTTCAATTGGTTTTGTTTCTATTGAATCTTTTTTTTCTTCTTTTATTGTCTCTTTTTTAGTTTCTTCTTTCTTTTCAATTGGATTTGGTTCCTCTTTCATTGGTTTTTCAATTGATTTTGTTTCTTTTTCTATTGAATCTTCTTTTATTGGCTCTTTTTTTATTGATTGTTTCTCAACTTCATTGATTTGTTCTTTTTTTTCTTCTATTGAATTATCTTTTTTATCCTCAATGGATTTTGGTTCTTTCTCTTCTTTATTTATTGACTCTTTTTTTTCGATTGGAGTCTTTTTCTCTTCTTTCGATTTTTCTTTTATTGGTTTCCTATAACCAAATGGCTTAGGTCGAGTATACCTATCAATCAAAGGCGAAGCAGCATTCATAAGAAGTATTGAGAACATAACGCCTTCTGGATACCCAGAAAACAACCGTAATATTATTGTCAAAAACCCACATCCAAAACCAAATATCAATTTTCCGCTCTTAGTGATAGGTGAAGTAACATAATCAGTTGCCATAAAGAAAGCGCCTATCAGAAGCCCCCCAGATAATATGTGAAATAAAGGATCCTGCCCAAATATTAAAGCAAAAACAAATACAGTACCTATATATAATGTAG
>JAYEIZ010000146.1:0-2758 GCA_034660355.1 Nanobdellota archaeon | reverse complement strand
TGAGTAATCATTGTTAGGCGATCCACTGTATCTTCACTAGTTTCCGCCGCCGAAGGATCATTCTCCACAAAATTAGTCGATTGCGTATAAGCAAGTCCTCGGCGAATAATTATCTTATAAAGAGCAGAATAGGTCGAAACTGTCGTTACGTTTCCGCCCCCAGCCTCCCCCGCGCCTGAGACTGTATAATGAGTCGTCAGCGTAAGTGTAGTTTCTGTTCCATCCGCAATGGTATAAAGAATAACCTCTAAGTTAGCATCAGCGAATATCCTAAACGTATAGGGAAACACTGTCTGCGAGGCGTTGCAGGTGTAAATGTTTTTGAAAGTTTCGCTTGGTACTGTCATTTTGAATCTCCTTTATTTGATTTTATATTTCTTCTTTTTCTCTGTATAAAAAAGAATATCTTGAAGCTCTTTATCCCCATTAATTAACTGCCAAATATCCTGAATACCTAAATACCAAGGGATCATAATCTTACCTGTATCTGATACACCTTTTAATCCTTTTTTCAATAATCTTTCATCCCGATCCAATATACCTTGAGAAATATTTATTAATCCCTCGCCAAACTTAGCTACAGGAGACATTCTGAATAAAGACGGAGCAATTTGACCTGTATAATCTAGGACTGTTCCTGTTAATTCTTTAGACTTCTTCTTTAGTCCAAATAACAATCCAATCAAAACTAAGAATCTAAGACCAGCCATTCTTTCTTCTTTAGGAACTTTCCTGCCTACGGCATCTAATCCTGTAAAAGTTTTAGAAGTAATTTCAGGAATAAACCTGAAGAAATAGTTTTGCCACCAAGACCCTAAAGTCCAAAAAGCCCGCCCTGTTGTTGTCCAGTAAGTACGCGGCAAATCTTCTCGCCGGTAAGACCATTGTGTAGAAGCTAGGTCTGTATCCATCCATTTAAGTGCTTCAGCATCATTCATCTTTAAAACATCTTTAGCGTGGAAATACCTAGTTAAAAGTCCTTTTCCAATATTATGAAGATCTGACGCTCTGTATCCAATACTTCCGGCTTTAAATATCTTGTTTAATCCGCCCCTAGTTTGAGATTCAAAAGGTGTTCTAGTTTTCCACACCTTAGATTTGTTAAGAATTTCAAAAGCGGCTTTACCTTTACCTGCAATCATAGAATGAAACATATTACTAGCTTTCAAATAAGGCTTAGTTCCATACATAACCCAATCAAATGTGGACTGAACTAAGTTACGAAGAACAGGTTTTAATCTCATACCTAAAGCCCCAGTATGGATAGCCCCAGACATAAAATTAATTAGTTGTCTATAAGGCATATGGCTTATCTTTAATTTTGTTTTTCTAAGAGTAGGTGCAATAATATGTTCAACAAGATTATCAGCTAAGATATCAAAACTAGATGGTCGCATCTTAACAGCTTGTTTGACCCAATCATCTATATAGTGATAAACCTCAGGCGACCAAGAATCCTCTTCCGCCCCTACATAATCCTTAACCGCTTTCATATAAGGTTCTATTTGACTAAGAGCTTTCTGTAAATGAATATATCTAAGGTCAATCGCATACATAGCACGCATAAGCTCATGCGGGTCTTTAACAAGCCATTCTTCCGGAACACCTGTTCTCTGTTGAGCAGTTCTCAAAAATACATTCTTGTTAGGAATATACGGCATAATCTTTGCAAGTTCTGGAGGAAGTACACCTTGAGAATATATTTCATTCAGAATTTCTGGTTTTAGCATATGAAGGATATAATTCTTAACACCCTTAATTGGTTCTTTACCAGAAAACTTACGGACTTCATTCATCCGGCTTAATATCTCATTAGTTTCAACTCTATACTTCTTAGCAATATTAGACTCTAAAGACTTACCCTTAATACCTTTATCCATTAACTCCCAAATCTTTTCATTAGAAGCTTTTAAATCTTTCTTCTTAACCGCGGCCTGTTGTTCTTTTTGAATACTTTGGACAAATTCAACTTTTTTCGCAAGCTCAATTTCTTTATCCATTAAGGCTGTACGTATAGGCTGTCCAATTTCCGCATCGAATCCTAGTTGCTTTAAATGATATTCTGCCGGTGTGAAATATTGGATAATGTTTGTTTTTTTCTTTGGTTTACTTAAAAATGATTTTTCAACGCCGGGAAATTTAGGCGGTGGAATTTCTATGTCTTTTTTAGTTAATTTAGATTCTTCTGTGACTTTTCCGCCCTTACCTTGTGCTTTGTTATAGATGTCGGTGAGTTGGGATTTGGTTAATGCTTCTTTAGGGTTAAATAGTGCTAAAGACACACCATCTCTTTCTGAGATTCTTGCACCAGAATATCCAGCTTCTTTTAACTTATCTACGAAATTCCCTTTATCAAATAATTCTGTTACTCTCGAAATATGAGAATCTTCATCTTTTATCATTTCTACAAATGTTTTTGAATTTGGAGGGAAATCATAATCTGATAAATAAGCAACAGTATCTAACCCAAGCTCATCAAAAACCTTGTCTACTTTATCTGGGCTTGATAAATCAACAATCTTTTGTTCACCGAGATACCTTTCATAAACTGTTGGTTTTCCTTCCTCCTTGAAATCATATCTATTTTTAGCAAAAAACTCTGCTAGTTCTTTTGATTCTGTAAAGAATACTGCTTTAGGAGTAACTTTTTTTGTTCCTCCAAGCATAGCCATTCTTTCAGATTCTCTTATTTCTATATCTTTGATTCCTTCCACATTTGTTCCATGAAAAAGAGGCTTCTGACTCTTCACAAACTCCT
>JAYEIZ010000145.1:0-11747 GCA_034660355.1 Nanobdellota archaeon | reverse complement strand
TGCAACGTGGCAAGGTTTTTAACGAAGTATAAAAACCGCAGAGTATTTTCTGAGCCTATAAAATTCGAGCATAGCGAGACTAGATTTAATTCTAAATTAAGGCGAAGAAAATATTTTGTTTAACATCTATTAAACGAATATTTGAGTTTATATAGATGTTAGTCATCAAGGGGGGATTTTGGCAATCCTTCATCTCCCAGGCAGTTTCTCCTGATTTGCGAGGAGCTTTTTATTGTTATGTCAAAAGTTTTCCCTAGCATCATGTATTGGAATCTTTTGCCTCTTTTGGAGTTCAAAATCCACTTCATTTCGCCATAGAAGAACAGAATACTCCTTTCCATATCTATAAGTGCCTTTTTTATCTTTTTTTTATCCATTGAGACCACCTTTTTAATTTTTTATTTCTTACTTTAGTGAAGGTGCTCATATCATTTTTTGAAAATGATAATGAATGTTCCTGAATTATTTGATTAAAATTAATAAGTGGTCGAATAAAAAAGATAATTGGCACTTGCCACTACATTTGGCAAGTGGGATTTTTGGTCTATGGGGTCTATAATGGCTGAATTTCAATGAATTGGGTTCTCACTTGCCACTTGCCAAGTCCTGCCGTGAGATATATAAATGTGGAGTTCCTAGGATTGATTCTAGAGGTGATTGTAATGGTGTTATTTAGTGGTTTAAAAGTTGAAGAGGTTTCAAGGACAAAAGATATCCTTAAAGATAGATTTAATAATTTTGTTTTAGAATTGAAAGTTAGAAACTATAGCAGGCAGACAATCAATGCTTATCTCTACCACATTGATAAATTTCTTCAATTCACAAAAAAAGAACAAAGAAGCGTTTCAACTTATGATATAAGAACTTATCTTAATAACTTAATCATGAATGGTGCTGGTCCGAGAACAATAAATTTGGCTATCAGTTCTTTAAAGTGCTATTTTGAGTCTTATTTGGGGAAAAGGTTGTTTGACAGGATTAAACGTGCTAAGGTGCCTAATGATATAACTCCAGTATTACCTAGGGAACAGATATTTGCCATGATCAATTCAACAAAATTTTTGAAGCATAAACTATTGATTGAATTGTTATATTCTTCTGGCATGCGTGTTGGTGAATGTGTTAAGCTTAAGGTGGGGGATATTGATGGAAATGTAATATTTATCAAAAAAGGCAAGGGCAATAAAGATAGGTTTGTGATAACTTCACAGTATTTTTTGAGAGATCTTAGAAGATATATTGAAACAAGAGAAAAAGAAAGTATATATCTTTTTGATAATTTAAGTGGGGGGCACATCACAATAAGAACAGCCGAGGAAATAGTAAGGTCTGCTGCTAGAAGGGCCGGTATTGTGGGAAGAGTTTATCCTCACTTATTACGTGCTTGTTTTGCTACACATCTTTTGGAGGAAGAGTTGCCTTTAGAGAGCATCCAAAAGCTAATGGGCCATGCAGATATAAAGACAACACAAGGTTATACCAGATTAAAGACTGATTATTTGAAAGTGATAAAAAGCCCATTAGATTAAGTTCACTTTATCAAAGCTATTATCTTATCAAGATTTTTTTTACTTATTTCTTTCTTATATTTCTTTGCTGCTTTGATTATCTTTTCAGAATTTACCTTAATTTTTCTGTCTTTTAGTAAGTTAATCATGAAGTCTGATATTATGTATGAAGAGAATTGAGTTACGTTTCTTGGTTCTAGTGATTTGTGGCAGCGTTCAAAGTCAATCAAAACTGGCTTTTTTGTTTTTTTACTGATAATAATATGCTTATAGGGGTGATGCATCTCTTCTTTGTTTGTTTTTATCTTATCCATCCTAAAGCATTGGACAAATACATTTGAAATGGCCTTTTTTATAGTGTTTTTGTTTTTATATGTTAAGTGCTCAATCCATAATGGTAAGAACTCTCCATCAATAAATTCACATACAAAATAAGTGAATTTTTTGTCATGGAATAATAATTTAGGTCCAATACCTTTTTCATTTAAGACTTTTAGATGATTTATTTCGTTTTCTATCCTTGCAATAGCTCCTGAATCTTTTCTTTCTGTTTTGATTACTACTTCCTTCTTTTTATAGTCTCCTTTGTATACTAATCCTCTGTGTCCTTTAGCTAGGTATTCTATATTCTGAACTTCCTTTAACTTATCTTTCATCAGTGGACTATTAGCCTTATATCTTTAAATAATTTGTTATGAAATATGAGAATTCTTATTTAGGAATAACTTCTATTGAATATAGGAAGATATCTTCAAAGAATATGTGGATCTTATCTAGTTCCGTATAGTTCCAATAGTTTTTTATCAGGAAATTATCCAGTTTTTCTTTTCCTGTTAGGGATGAGAATATAAGAAGTATCTTTCCCTTAGGCCTTAGGAATTTTTTTGATTCATGAAGAAACTTGCAGATTAGGTTGTACCCATCCTTACCTCCATCTAAAGCAGCATCTTTGTATTTCGGATCTGTAGGTAAGTAAGGAGGGTTAAATAGTATTGTATCAAACTTTATTTTCTTGTAACGCTCATCCATCTTGAATAAGTTAAATAGATTAGACATAGCAAATATTATCTTCTTGCTTTTTTGGTTCCTTATGCAGTGTTTTATTGCTTCTTCATTGATGTCAATACCAAATACCTTAACAACTTTTTTTGAAGAAGCTGCATATTCAGCAAGTATTCCAGAGCCGGTTCCTATGTCTAAGACAATACCTTTAGCGTATTTCTTAACGTATTTTTGTATTAGAAAAGAGTCTTCTTCTGGTTGGTAAATGGAATCTTCCATCTTTATTTTTCCAGTTGGATCACTTTTTTTAGAGCTGCTATCCCCACTTCTAATTGTTTTTTAGAAGGGTTTTTTGTTGTTAGTTTCTGTACCCATAAGCCTGGCAGTGTCAAAGACCTGAATATTGGGTTATCTTGGTGTTTTGAACTGAATTTCAGTATTTCGTATGAGAAGCCTGCTACTATAGGGAGTAATAGTAATCTAAATGCAAAAAGAATTAATTTTCTTAGAACTGTATGGAGACTATAGAAATCAGGATTGATTGCCAATACAAGTAGCGGTATGAAAGAGAATATAAATATGCTAACAAGGATAACTATTATCAGAAAAGCTGTTCCGCATCTTGGATGTAATGTGGAGTATTTTTTTGCATTCTCTATTGTTAGCTTTTTATTATCTTCGTAGCAGAAAACAGCCTTATGTTCTGCACCGTGGTACTGGAAAACTCTTCTTATGTCTTTCATTAAAGATATTAAGTAGATATATAATATCAATATTCCAACTTTTATGATTCCATCTACAATGTTGAACCAAATTGGGTTTTGGGTTTCTTTTATTCCTACGAGATATGTTAGTGCATATGGCAATACCAGAAAAAGGCCAATTGCAAATACAAAAGCTATTATTATTGTTAGGGCTATTGCCCACCCGCTGAGCTCTTCATCATCCCCCTCCACTTGCTGGTTAGCAGACCAGTTTAGTGTTTTAATTCCTAAAACTACCATCTCAAATAAGTTAACAATGCCTCTTATGAAGAATATTTGATAGAACTTGGGTTTTTTCTTAAGTTTCTCTTTTTTGTAGATGATTTTACCTTTTTTTCTTACTGCTGTAACTACATTATTTTTAGAGCGCATCATAACGCCTTCTATTACTGCTTGTCCGCCTATGTCGTGCTTTTTTGGCATTTTGTTAGAAATACTAAACGATCTGATTTAAATATGTATTTGTTTTTCCAATAGCTTATCTAGTTTTTTTTCGATTCTTGTCAATTTTTTTTCCATTTGTCTCATTGCTTCTTCTACAATCTGATGAGGGGGTTTGTGATGGAAGTGAGATACCATTGGCTTCTCGTCTTTCAAGAATTTTACAATATTCTTGTCTCTGATTGAGAAATACTTCTTTCCTTCAATCCAATTAGCTTCTACTAAACCCAGCTCCACCAATACCTTAAGATGGAAATCAATAGTCTGGGGTTTTTTGCTAACCTCCTGTCCGATTTCAGATAGATATTTGGGCTTTTCGGATATAGCCAGAAGAATCTGTTTTCTGACTGGAGAAGAGAATGCCTTATGAATCATTGCATCAAATACATGTGGAGGTAATATCGCTGCCATATAAATCTAATTTCCATACTTCTATATAAATCTAATGTTTCGAGTTATCTAGAATAATCGAAACATTTATATAGTTTAGTTAATTTCTATTTTACTAGAAAACCGGAAATGTTTTCTGGAGGGATAAAATGACAAGTGTTGATGAATATGTGAAAATGGCTGAAGAAGCCCAACAGGATAATGCCCATGTAGCAGTTTTGACTAATTACCGGAATGCAATGGACCAGACAGGATATGATTCAAATGCAGTACCTATTCTGGTCACTGCTTTAGGTTATGCGCGGAAACTGAAGAAGAAGCTTGATCGCGAATCAATTGCTCAATGGGGGCGTGAATCTCTACACTCAATAAAGGAGAGTTTGATAACTCTAGTCAATAATGAAATAATGAGGCTTGATGGAGTAGGTAAAGAATTGATAGTAAGTTAAAACTATTAAGGAGGTGAGAAAAATGCCGCCGCATGAACAACATAGGCCGCCACATGAAAGACATCATGAAAGGCCCCCACATGAAGAAATTCTTGAAAGGATTGAGGGGATAGAAGAAATATTGAGAAGGATTGAGGGGAAGATAAAAGGTTGAGAAACTTTTTATTTTTTTTCTCTGGATAATCATCAAAAGCTAGTCAATTATCTAAGCTACATTTTTGAAGCTTTCATTGTATCTTATGCTATCATGTGCTAATTTGTTTCTTTGTAAACCTTGTTCTTTATCCCATATCAAGTGACCCACTCTTTGATAAGAAAGGATTATACCTTCAGGAGTATCTTTCATAGTTCCACTTTCAAAAGCATTTGTGTAGTATCTATTTTTAGTCTTAAAGGGATTCATCTTTTGCATATTTAGGCCTATCTCAGGATATGCTTTTTGAAAATATCCTGAGCCATTTCCTCTACCTATTACTATTTTTTGAAAACCAGCAGTATGGGCAAAGGCACTTAGCATCTGCATACAAAGGTCACAGAATAAAGGGTAAACATGGGTATCGGACCTAAAGGGAGTCTCAACAGTATTAAGCGCTAATATGGGTTTATTGTCTTCTATTGCAGCAAAGGCAAGGATCATACCTACCCTTTTCTTGTTCTTATCCATGATGTTAACCAGCAATGCATCAGAATCAAGGAAGAAATTGTAACCTGCAAATTCATTTACTCCGCCCATAGCAACGCAGCATCCACCATCATTGCCCATAGTTAATACACTTGGCTGGAAGAAATGCGCTAAGCCTTTACTCCATCTTGTTTTAACCTTTATATCTAGAGGGAATTTCTTAGAAACACTGAAGGATAATTCAAGCATTTTTCCTTTTTCAGACTTTCCCTTAAGTATTTTCAGGATAGAATCAGCAATTTGCTCCAGGTCTCCACGAACTCCGAAGAATTTATTTATCTTTTCAGGATAGACTATTTCTTTCATCTTTTCATCGTCAGCTATCCTTGGCAGTAATGCCTTGTTTATCAGATCAGGAATCTTTTCTGAGTTATTAGAGCATACTCCCTTAAACGCCGTAAGATCACTCATCTCTTCTTTATCTGACCATAAATATGCAATATCTACCTTAACATCATGAGAAATCTTGTTCCATAATTCAATTATTTCATGAACTGGTTCTTTTTTGAACAATGAAAAAGCCATATTTAGGTTTTAGATTTAATTATTAATAAACTTTATTATTATAGATTTATTCGGCGAGGGATATTTCTTTTCACTATTTAGGTTATTTATTTCAAATTATATAGATTTCATTACAGATATCTTTATATAGGAGCACATCTGGAAAATATTCTATATCTAGTTATTTTTCACCAGTGACACACAATATATAGCGTTGAAAAACGAAATATTTATATATAAGTGGTGTTACTGTATCTAGTACATCATTAATATAACAAACACTAGATGTAGTAAAAATGCACTGCCCTTACTGTAATTTTGGAGAGACGAAAGTTAATGAAACCAGAGAGACAGACGAGTCTGATGTTACAAGAAGAAGACGGGAATGCTTAAAGTGCAAGAAACGCTTTACAACATATGAGCGAATAGAGATGGTTGATCTTCGGGTTGTGAAGAAGAATGGTGACATTGAAGCGTTTGATCGAAACAAGATCCTGAAAGGGATAGTTAGGGCATGTGAAAAACGGCCTATAAAGCTAGAAAAGATTGAAAGAACTGTTGAAGAGATTGAAACTGACCTTCGGAAGAAAGAGAGTATTGAGATACCGAGCAAGATCGTTGGTGAGATGGTGATGGAGAAACTCGAAGAGCTGGACCATATTGCATATATCAGGTTTGCATCAGTTTATAGGGATTTTAAGGATGTAAGGGCTTTTGAAAAAGCGTTAAAACAGATTAAGAGCGTTTGATGGTTAAAGATTATATTTATAAAAGACTTAATCGATAAACAAGGGGTGTTTAATGATGGAAAAGGAAAAAAGAATACATATCCACAACAGTATCATAAAGAGAATTAAGAAAAGAGATGGAAGGGTAGTTGAGTTTGTTCCTGAGCGTATTTCTACTGCTATTTACAAAGCAGCACAATCAATTGGGGGCACTGATAAAAGCGTTGCATTTGATCTTACACAAAAAATTGTTACAGTTCTAGAGTATAAGTACGATATTCACGAAATTCCTGATGTTGAAGAGATACAAGACATAATTGAGAGAGTACTCATAAAAAGCGGCCATGCTAAGACTGCTAAAGAGTATATATTATACAGGCAGAAGAGAGCAGAGATGCGTAAGTCTGGTGCATTCCTAGGTAAAGTTACTGGTATAATTGACGGTTATGTTGGACAGATGGATTGGAGAGTAAAGGAAAACTCAAATACTACATATGCTATTTCTGGATTGCAGGCACATATTTCTGGAGCTGTTATAGCAGAGTATACGCTTGAGAACATCTATTCTAAGGAGATTGCAGATGCACACAGAAAAGCTGATTTTCATATCCATGATTTAAGTGTCGGTGTTTTTGCTGGTTATTGCGCTGGCTGGAGCATCAAGGATATACTTCTTAAGGGATTTAATGGTGTTAAAGGTAGAGTAGCAGCAAGGCCTGCTAAACATATGAATGCATTACTCGGACAGTTAGTTAATTTCTTAGGCACATTACAGAATGAATGGGCTGGTGCACAGGCATTTAGCTCTTTTGATACTTATCTTGCACCTTTTGTAAAGTTCGATAACCTTACTTATAAACAGGTAACACAATATATGCAGGAGTTTATATTTTCTATTAATCAGACTTCGCGTTGGGGCAATCAGGTTCCTTTTACAAATCTGACATTTGACTGGATTGTTCCTGAAGATATGAAGAATGAGAAAGTGATAATAGGTGGAAAACGGTATGACCATACATATGGGGAGTTCCAAAAAGAGATGGATATGGTCAATAAGGCATTTATTGAAGTTATGACTGCTGGAGACATGGATGGAAGAATATTTACCTTTCCAATACCGACCTATAATATCACTAAAGATTTTGATTGGAATTCAGAGAATGCGAAATTTCTTTTTGATATGACTGCTAAGTATGGTACACCTTATTTTCAGAACTTTGTTAACTCTTCATTAAAACCATCAGATGTAAGAAGTATGTGCTGCAGGCTGCAACTTGACGTTAGGCAGCTTCACAATAAAACAGGTGGGTTGTTTGGATCAGGAGAGAAAACTGGCTCTGTTGGTGTTGTTACTATCAATTTGCCAAGATTAGGATTTATGTCAAAAGATAAAGAGGACTTCCTAGCACGTTTAGAGAACCTGATGTTACTGGCATCACAATCATTAGAGATTAAACGAAAGGAAGTTTCTAAGAATATGAAGGGGGGTTTATTGCCTTATACTCTAGAATATTTAGGAAGCTTAGACCACCATTTCTCAACTATAGGAATTAATGGAATGAATGAATGTTGTGAAAACTTCTTAGGTAAAGGAAAAAATATTACAACTCCTGAAGGCAAAGCTTTTGCTATTGAAATTCTTGATTTTATGAGGGATAAGCTAAAAGGATTCCAGGAATCGTCTGGAAACAACTATAACCTTGAAGCAACTCCTGCTGAAGGAACTGCCTATAGGTTTGCTAAGCATGACCTTGAAGAATTTCCAAAGATAATAACTGCTGGAACAAAAGAGAATCCGTACTATACTAACAGTTCACAACTGCCTGTTAATTATACCAAGGATGTTTTTGAGGCATTAGACCATCAGGATGAATTACAGTGTAAGTATACTGGAGGAACTGTGCTTCATGGTTTTGTTGGAGAGAAGATAAGTGACTGGAGAGTTGCTATGGATCTAATAAAGAAGGTGACTGCGCAATATAAACTACCTTATTTTTCAATAACCCCTACATTTAGCATATGTCCTGTTCACGGTTATATATCCGGCGAGCACCAATACTGCCAGCAGGAACATACAAAAGAAGAGCTAGAAAAACACGGAATTGCAAGAGAGGTGATATAAAATGGAGAAAGTGATGCCCTGTGAAGTTTATTCCAGAGTTGTAGGCTATTTTAGGCCAGTACATAACTGGAATAATGGGAAAAAACAAGAATTTGCTGAGAGAGTGGAGTTTTGTGAGAAAACCTCAGCAAATAGCGATAAGATCAAAGTACAAGCAGCTGCCTCAGTTACAGGCAGTACTGCTTTTGATGCTTATAAGATATTTACATTTCCAGATTGCGATAAATGTGAAGAGGTTAAATCATTTTTAAGTACAAAAGATGTTTCAGGAACTATAATTGATTTAAAAAGTCCTGAAGGCAATAAGGAATTCAGAAATTATTATTCTAATAAATCAATCAAAGAAAATATTAAGAGAACAGAAGACGGTACATTAAAACTTCCGATTGTAATGTTTATGCAGGATGGGGATGTTGTTAGTACTGCTCAAAGTTTAGAGGAAACAAAAACTATTCTTGTATGATTATGGTTGCTATTAAAGGCTTACAGAAAACAACATTAGTTGATTTCCCACCATATGTATCGTGTACTGTTTTTATAAGTACTTGTAATTTTAGGTGCGGTTTTTGCCATAATCCTGAACTTGTTAATGATTCTTTTGAGTTAGATAAGATATCTGAAAAGGATGTTCTTGACTTCTTAGATTCAAGGAAGAAAGTTCTGGATGGTGTATGTATCACTGGAGGAGAGCCTACACTTTACCCTAATCTTAAAGGGTTTATTTCTAAGATTAAGGAAAAAGGATTTAAGGTCAAGCTTGATACAAATGGTATGAAACCTTCTATTTTGAAGGAGTTAATAGATGAGAAAATTCTTGATTATATTGCAATGGATATAAAGAATTCTTTAGAAAAGTACGATTTAGCTGCAGGAGTTAAGGTTGATATTTCAAGAATAGAAGAAAGTATTGATCTGATAAGAAATTCTAATGTAGATTATGAGTTTAGGACTACTGTTGTTAGGGGGATGCATGCAAAAGAAGACATTGAGAAAATAGGGCAGATGCTTAATGGAAGTAAAAAATTTGCAATACAGAACTTTAAGTCAGCTGAAGAGTTGATTGATCCTGGATACAAAAAAATAAAACTTTTTTCTGATAAGGAATTAGAGGAGTTTAAGAGCATTTTGGGGAAGTATTTTGGAGAAGTAGAGGTTAGAGCATAAAAAGATTTAAAAACTCATGACCTTACCTTTTTCTTTGGGGATGTTTATGGAATGTCAAAAAGAAAAGAATGCAAAAGGATGTTCATGTTTACATACTGAATGCTCACATCATGGAATCTGCTGTGAATGTATTCAATACCATCTTAAATTAAATGAATTGCCTGCCTGTTGTTTTCCAGATCATATAGCAAAAACAGATGAGAGGAGTATTAGTAAATTTGTTGAGATAAATAGTTAAAATGGCAAAAAGACCTTCGTGGGATGAGTATTTTTTGAAGATAGCAATGCTCGTTGCTGAAAGAAGTACTTGCTTAAGGCATAATGTTGGAGCAATTATTGTAAAGAATAAACGAGTTCTTACTACAGGATATAATGGGGCAGCAGCTGGTGTAAAGGATTGTTTGGAGCTTGGTTGCTTGAGGGAAGAGAATAATATCCCTTCTGGAGAGAAGCACGAAATCTGCAGAGCTATTCATGCAGAGCAGAATGCTATAATCCAGGCAGGGTTACATGGCGTTAATATAGAAGGGGCTACTATTTACTGTACTCATCCTCCTTGCATACTGTGTGCTAAGATGCTTGCAAATGCTAAGATTAAGAGATTTGTGGCCTATGGGGAATACTCTGATGAATCTGCTAAGGTTCTATTGCAGGAAGTGGGCATAGCTTTTGTTAAGTTGGATAAGCCCCCTATACAGATTAACACTTTAGAATAAGAAGTCACTACTCTAAAATAGAAATCTTTAAATATAAGCTGTATTTTTACATATTCTAAGATGAGGGATTCAAAACTAGGGTTTTTTATTGTTGACATAATATTACTAATAGTATTCTTAGGCCTTTTAAGGCTAGTATTCAGATTAAGTGGATGGGGATTTCTTCTTGAGGTTCTAGCAATAGTTATCTTACTTTTTATATCATTTATTGCTTTAATTCCAGCATATTCTGGATCAAGAGGCGGCTGGGCATTTTTGTCTGGAGTCTTTATTTTGGCATTATTAGATCTTGTAGTTCTTCATCTAAGGTCCAATATATATGGATTAGCTTTTTTAGGAACTTTGCTCTTCGCAGCTCTTGGTTTTGTTCTGGCTATTATGAAAATTCAAAGTGCAGATTCTTATGAAGAGCAGGATGATGAGGAAGCGTATACTAATTTTGAACCTGGTAAGTATGTTGCAAGCAAAAGAGGAAGCACATATCATGCACCTAAGTGTGATTGGGCAGAGAAGATAGATAAGAAAAACAGAGTTTGGTTAGAGTCAGATAGTGACGCTAAGAAGAAAGGTTATAAGAAGCATAGTTGTCTTAAATAAATTTTATTTCTTTTATTATAATGTTCTTTTCTCTAGCTCCTCTGCTTCTTTTTTAATAGAACCTATTACTTTTCTAAAACGTTTGATTACATAGTCTTCATCACTTACTAACACTTTAATTCTTTCAAGTTTTACTTTATCTTCTTCTGTAAGGGTAATTTGTTTGATCATATTAACAATCTTTGTAGAATACAGGAATTTCAAAAGCCCATCCAATTCTTTGTAGTATTTGGTTAGTTCTTCCATTGATTCATTTGCTTTGTGTTCCTTCCCCCACATCTTCTTAAGTATTTGGTCTGTCTCTTTTCCAAGAAATCTTTTTATCCATCCCATAAACTAAGTTCTGATAAACAGATTATATAAATTTTTCTATACTCTCTTCATTTCTTCCAAAAGTAGATAATCAGCCAAATAGCTCCTATTGTAATTCCTGAATCTGCTACATTGAAAGCAGGCCAGAATGTGAAACTGATGAAGTCTATTACGTGGCCTATGAATATTCTGTCTATTAAGTTGCCTATTGCTCCGCCTAGGACTAGGGCAACTGGAATGTAAATAGGTTTTTCTTTTGTTATTTTGTCGAAGTTGAATAGGATAATCCCAATGATTATTAATGATATGAAGATTAAGATAGCATTCCAGCCTTTTAATATGCCAAAACCTGCTCCTGTGTTTTGAAT
>JAYEIZ010000144.1:5854-11819 GCA_034660355.1 Nanobdellota archaeon | reverse complement strand
TGGCACGGACATGTTAAAGGTAAGGGCATGCTTATCTTCATTCCAGATAAGCCAAGACTTAAAAGAGATATTAGAATGTAATAATTTAAACTATTTAAAATTTGGGAGCGTTAGCGACCTTTCTTGGACTAAAACCGTCCCACTATTTAGTTCGTTGACTAAACTAGTTTGGGAATTAGGTAATTTCTCCATTTATGAAATACAATTTCCAAATATTTTGATTTCATGACAAACCATCAAACGCTTTTTCAACCATCTCCTCTGGCCATTTCTTCTTTTTCAAAACAGAAATAACCTCTTCTTTACTAAATCCTTTATCATAGCATTTCTTAACATATTCTTTTATTTTATCGATACCTTCAAAGTCATCAATATCGTGTTCATCTGCTAGCTCTCTTAAATGATTTATCTTTTCATCATTATTAGGGTTTTTTCCAAGTAAAGTAGAAAAGTGCTCTAATGTTCCTTTAACCTGCTCAGGATTATAACTCTTTGTCAAGGTTCTTTTAATAGCAGAATTTGATTTCTTTTGATTTTTTAAGTTGTGATAATCTTCAAGCAGTTCATGCCTTGTAAAACCCTCATTAATCTGTTTCTGCTTCCATCCCATAGACCTTAAATGGTCAGTTATCTTCTCATCACTATAACCATCTTTCTTCAAGCAACCTATATGGTTAACTAGTTTATTTATGAAACCATGTGGGAAGTGTACACCATGTTTTTCAGCAATCTTCCTAAGAACATACCATTCTCTCTTTGTCCATAATCCTACAAATATAACTACTAAAATCGTTAAACCCAAAAGATAGGGCAAAATACTTCTTCCATCTTTTTCAAGACCTTCTTCTGTCTCTGCTACCGTTTGCTCAGATAAACAATCCTCAGCGCACGTTATATAATCTTCATCATACTGGCATATGCCATCTCCACAATACTGTGCAAAACCAGAAACATCAATGCTCAGAAGCTCTTGTCCTGACTGAATTATTCTTATAAGGGCTGCACTCTTATCATAAGGCAAAGAAAGGATGAATTTAACATTATCAATCTCCACAAAGCTTGTTCCTCCATCACCTTCTTCTATTGGAGGGGGAGCATATACCTTGTTAGGAACATCAAAGTAGCTTGTATATATCACCTGCCCTTCCCCTGAAACTACCTCAAGAATGTAAGGGAGGCTTGAATCCTCAGAGACAGGCGCATACCCACCAACAACACTAACATCCAGTAATTCAAATTCTCCATCTAAATATATGAGCTCTATGAAGAAGATATTATCAGACTCTAATGAATATGAGATAGGTATTGCTGTTAATATAAATACTACAAAGATAATATTTTTTATCTCCATTTTTGTTTTACTCTTTTTCCAGGTAATAGCTTTTATTCCTTTTTCTATTGAGCGATATAAGAAAAACTACCCTCTTTTTTCATTATTCTTATAACCATGAAGAAGTATTTTAATACTTTTCGGTTTCTCAAGCAATTTTTTTTCAGATACTTAAAGAAAGAAATTGTTAACTCTTGCTTATTTTAGAGAGAGTACACATATCGACTCAAGAAGCAGGGATTACCTCATTTTTTTTGCTTTATTAAGCATTATTCTTGCACTAGCATACTGGCCAACTTGATTGTATAGTTCACTTAAAGCCATATAAGCATCTCTGTCTTTTGGGTCAATGTCAATTACTTTCTCAAAATCACAAATAGCCCCCCTTGGATTCCCTACTTTTGCTCTAGCAATCCCCCTATAAAAATATCCAATAGAATTCTCAGGCTCCAATTCAACAACTTTGTCAAAACAAGGAATTGATTGTTCATATTTCCCTAATTTTTCAAAGAGTATACCTATGTTATAATGGCCAGTAGTGTAATCAGGATCTAATTCAATGGTTTTTTGAAAGCATCTTATTGCTCGATCTGATTGGTCAAGTTCTGATAAGATGGCTCCTTTTAACATATATGAATTAGGGGCTAATTGAAACATCTCTAAGGATTTTTCAAGTTTCTTTAAGGATTTTTCAAGTTTTGATTTTTTAAATGGAGAGTTCATTGCTTCTGTATATAGCCCGCCTGCTAGCGTGAATTGTATATAACCAATTACTTCATCTCTTGTCAAATCCCTTAAATAAACACCATTCTTTATTCCTTGGTCCGATGCGCCATATGTCCTATAATCTTCAATTGAGTTCTCATTAGCTTCGTTAACATCCCATAAAAAAGATGAACCATTTCTAAGATGTACTCTAATAGAAGAATGGGCCTGTCCTGCACGAACAATGTTGAAATCAAAATCCACCCTAATCTCACTTATTGCCAGATATATTAAAGACCTATTGTCGCAATTAAATTCCATAGGTTCTTTGCTAAGGCCTTCAAATAATAAGCCCTCTTCTTGCCTTCCATCATACTCTCCAATAATAGCATCCATTCTTTCTAATTCAGATATTGTCTCTTGCTTTGTTCTAACAGGGTTAAATTCGATTTCTGCTTGAATTTTATCCAGAATCTGGTCAAGTTTTGCTCTACCCGAGTCATCAGCGCCGAAAGGAACTTCTAAAAACAGCCTTTCATGTGCTGTTGTATTATAATCTTTAATCTCAATCCTGTCAGGCCTGCAACCAGCTCCTCCTCCTGATGCTATTACTATTGCTGCAAGAGAGTCCTTGATAAATTTTCTTCTATCCATATTATATCATTCCTAGAAATATTAACAGTATTTAAATCTTTCTATTATTACCACTAATAAATAGTTAATTTAAGGAATAAAAAAACAGTTAGTTAACACCAAAACTTCCACCATGGACAGTTTTTTTCTGTTGAGTCCTCCTCAGGAGATAATTCTTGTTCCAATTCGGCTAAAGTTTCTTCTTCCATTTCGCCCATTAATTCATCTAGATCTTGCTGCAGTTCTCTATCAGTCATTGCGTCTATGCCTGATCTGTCGGTAGGATTTAAATCCACATTCCATTTAGATGGGTCGTCACTTCTTAACCATCCCAAGGTTATATCAGTAGGATTCCCATTTTTATCAAAAACAGGAGTACTATCTGGAAACAACCTATTCAGTTGATTTAAAGCATATTTTGCCTTATTTGTGTTTAATGAACGCAAATGGTTTCTGTATTTATCAATCCTTCCTAAATCCTCTGATGTTGGATGAAGTACTAGCCACCACGTATCGGGATTATTGTTTAGTATAGTTGGAATAAAATGGGCATCTACAAGGGTTTGATATATGCCACCAAAAAAATTTTTTTTGGTATGCTTATGCAACACAATTTTCCCTTTATCATAATCCATCTTATTTAGATGAAAAGTAGTCGTCCTATCTGCTATCCTATCAATATATGTGCCAACACCTGGCAATTCAGAAGGGCTGATAAGGGGACCAAACTTTACCCACATATGATCACTATAATGTCTCTCTCCATCTAGCCTAAGTGTTTCACCATACTCACTCGTCCATGTTAAAGTCATATCTCCAGATGGATTGCTATTGTCTGGTTGACCTACAACTATTTCATACGTACCATCATTTGTTTTAATCTTTCCAATCCCATCTGATGATAAGATTGTGCTACTTCTAGTGCTGAATTGAACTTTACAAACATCATATTTATCACTACACACCCTATTACTATTGCCACTTGCTTTTGTTTTTGTAGCAAATCCAGTGACTGCTCCAGTTAGTTTAGAGCTACCGCTATCATCTTCTGTTTCTCTGCACTCTCCATCAGGAATATTTAATATTACAACCAATCCTACTATTACGATAAGTGTAGTAATTGCCCTTAAATACATTTTTATATGTTCTTTTTCCATTTTAACACCTCTACTTAAATTTAATCTTCTTTATTCATTTCTTCCTTTTTCCTGATGTCTTATATCTTTTATGAGTTTTAGGGGCTCTTTTTGATTTTCTTTTTAGTTTAGCGGGCTTATTGGAGTATTTCCAGATTACGATCATTATTCCAATTAAAACAAGCCCTATATACACTCCATTACCTGTTTCTCTGTCCTCAATAATGTCTTCTTCTGGTATAGCTATCTCTTGTCCGCAATCCTGTTGGCATGTTTGAGTTGTTTCATCAACTTGGCATATGCCATCTCCACAAAACATTGAAAATTCTCTGGCATTAATATAAAGCTCTTCTTGGTGCTTTGATATCTTTATCAATGAGCCTTCTTTGTTGTATGGTAAAGAAATACTAAACTTCAAATAATCTAATTCAACAACACTAGCTCCTTGCCCCCCATCTTGGGGAGGGGGCGCATAAATCCTATTAGGTATCTCAAAATAACCCATATAAAGAACTTTGTTATCTACAGACAGAACGTCTACTCTATAGGGTTTGGTGGGATCATCAGACAAAGTAGGATAGCCAGTTATTACATCAATATCTGCTAATTCTAATAATCCATTTTTGTATTCTAATTCTATAAAATAAATCTTTTCTGAATCCAATAAAGCAGATGTTAATGGAATTACAGCTAATGTTATCAACAATAGCAGCATCATATTCTTTATTTTCATCTGTATGACCTCATTTTATCGGCCATTGCTCTTTCTCCAACAGGGTTATAATCTCCTTTTAGATCCATCATTACCGACGTAGAGTGAATCGGCCTATACCAGTTGTCAGCTGTACATCCTTTGAAACATCCTACTCCCTCTACTCCTTTTAAGTCACTCCATTTTGAGCAGCTGCTGTCAGGAGCGCAATTTGACCCCCATGGAACTCCTGAAATGTACTGGCCGGTATTGTATTCATCCATCAACCCAGCAAAACTATGCCCAAATTCATGTACAGCTACTTTATAATCTCCCCTATATGATACTGCTAATCCACCAGAAGCCGCACCTCCATAATCATTGCTGTTGACAATTACAATAGTATAATCCTTGGGGCAATGTACAGATGCTTGTGCAACCTTAGCATTATCACAGCAAATTGCTCTGCCTATTCCCTGGCAATTATAGTTGCACCCTAAATCCTGGGTATTATCTATTCTATAAACATTTATTTTATTCCTTTGCGACTTAAATGGCTCATAACTTAACAAACCATTCATAAATGAGTTAGCATCTCCCCTGAACATGGATAATTCATATTCTGAGTAGTCATCTCCTATAAATAGAATATCCAGTTTATCTGCAGGATTGCCGTTATATTGCATCTCAATACACAAGCTTTTAGTGCATGAGCCATCTTTTTGGCACTCCTGCCCTTCTGGGCAGCCACAGTTCTGGCAATTTTGTTCTAATCTTCCACTATTACATAAATTCGGCTTGTCATCTGAACAAAGAGAATAAGTTGTCCCATCGCTGCATTTTTGGACACCTGCAAAAGTAGGTCCACTTTCCTGATATTGATTAATATACTTATTAAGGCATTCCTGGTTGCATCCTTGCTCGCACTCACCAACCTTTTGCTTTTCTACTTTTATTTCATGTTTGCAAATTCCATCTTCACAGTGGTTATTATAACATGTTCTATTCCTATATACAACTGCTTTTTGTTGGCTTGGAGCATATACTCTTTCTAAAACACAACTGCCATCTTCACACTTATCATCTGTGCAACTTTCCTTCCAGGTAGAAACATTATAAATCTGACAATATGCATTACTTTTACCTGAATTTCTGCATAAATGATGTGTCTTAAGTTGGTATACATCTCCATTATAACATATAGGATTCGTATTTGTAAAGAAATCCTCCCCACAATCAGAATTGGATGAACATTCTATTTTTACTGGTGCAGACTTACAAGCCCCATTCTCACAACCATATGCACAGCTTTGATAAGCATAAGTATACCCTCTACTGCATGATGCAGAAGAGGTTCCTGGATTCCTGCAGGTATAGTTATAATATATTTGTCTAACACTATTGCCAGAACATATTGGGCTTCCTGATACGTAACTTGCCCCACAATCAGAATTGGATGAACATTCTATT
>JAYEIZ010000144.1:4907-5754 GCA_034660355.1 Nanobdellota archaeon | reverse complement strand
TGCAGAAGAGGTTCCTGGATTCCTGCAGGTATAGTTATAATATATTTGTCTAACACTATTGCCAGAACATATTGGGCTTCCTGATACGTAACTTGCCCCACAATCAGAATTGGATGAACATTCTATTTTTACTGGTGCAGACTTACAAGCCCCATTCTCACACCCATATGCACAGCTTTGATAAGCATAAGTATACCCTCTACTGCATGATGCAGAAGAGGTTCCTGGATTCCTGCAGGTATAGTTATAATATATTTGTCTAACACTATTGCCAGAACATATTGGGCTTCCTGATACGTAACTTGCCCCACAATCAGAATTGGATGAACATTCTATTGCCACTTCCCCTTTACATGCTCCGTTTTCACAACCATTTGAACAGTTATACTTTACACTTGCTACTGTGGTTGGGCCAGTACAGAAAAATTCAATTAACAATCCATTTTGATTACAATAATCTCTAAATACAATTCCCCTGCTTGAAAGATGCTGTATACCTGAAATGACTCCATATGTGGGATAATTTATTCCTAAGTGATAATCTTTTTTCCAGTTATCATTAGGATCGTCAGAATCTTGACATAAGTCACCTACTGCATATCCTGTAATGTCTGGTGCTGAGAATACAACATTTCCAGTAATTTGAGATAAAGGCTCTAGTTCACAGTATGGCTCAGAAACTACACAACTAGATGTTCCGCAATCCAAATCTTCTTTACATGAATCTCCTGCAAGTTGAGCACTTCCCATCGCATATCCACTCTCACATGCAATATAGGTAAAATAGTTATTGCCATTTGGTTCGCGTTTGCCTGATGTACTGCTGGTATATTTGTAAGTTCCTCCA
>JAYEIZ010000144.1:2378-4807 GCA_034660355.1 Nanobdellota archaeon | reverse complement strand
ACTCAATGTAACTTCCACTTTGTAATTGGCCTAAGTTGTTTTTATCACAGTATATCTCTGCAGCTTTTTGGCCACATGAGCCTGAGCCGACAGAGCAGTCTAATGGTAGGTTGTTTACTTTTACTGCCTGAATACCTCTTGAGTCTACTGAATCTCCTGCAAGTTGAGCACTTCCCATCGCATATCCACTCTCACATGCAATATAGGTAAAATAGTTATTGCCATTTGGTTCGCGTTTGCCTGATGTACTGCTGGTATATTTGTAAGTTCCTCCATATTTTTGTTTTGCTCCTGTTGTATAAGCATATCCTGTTAATTTTCCTAAGCCTAACTTTCCACAATAGAATTCTGCTGTGTTTATAAAAGAGCCTTTATGGCTGATAGCATCTAAAGGATATCTAGTAAGTCCCCCCTCATCATTTCTTCCCATTACAACTGAAGGCCCTGGTTGAGACTCGTCTGTGCAGGTTATAGAACTTATTATATAACCTGCCTTGATTTTGTAGCCCTCCTTTTTATCTAAGTAGTACCTATATGACCCTTCAGAAGGTGATCTCCCACCTTGTACATAACTGGATGCTCCTGCTCTTCCTTCTTCCCTTTGGCAGTATATGTCTGCTGTAATCTTGCCGCAGCCATATCCATTTTTAGAATCTTGTGAGCAATAGTTTAATGCTAAGTTATTTACTTTAGGGTTTGTTATTACATCTCCGCCTTCAGAACACTCTATGTTAAAGAAAAAGCCATCTCCATTATTACTTATGGTTCCTTGGCCATTGTCATTTGTGTACCTATAGGTTTGGAATTTTACAGCAAGAGAAGTAACATAAATTGTATTTTCTGTCGCAATTCCTTTTCCCTTAAGCTTGCAGTAAAGGTTTGCTGTTTCAATCCCGCAATCTGGACCATTACACCTGTGACTAATATAGTCTATAGGATACCCATTTATTTTAGGTATCTTAGTAAGATCGGGAACTACCCGTTTTGTAATTACATCCCCGGATATCTTAGGCGCAGTATCAAACACGTCTGATGATCCACATGTTATAGAATCATAATACCCCTTTCCGTTCTCATTTGTCCTGCCTCTTCCTGTAGTGCTCGTATATTGGTATGTAGTTATTTTAGCATCTCCTGTAAACTCAATGTAACTTCCACTTTGTAATTGGCCTAAGTTGTTTTTATCACAGTATATCTCTGCAGCTTTTTGGCCACATGAGCCTGAGCCGACAGAGCAGTCTAATGGTAGGTTGTTTACTTTTACTGCTTTATCTGGAACTAAATCTAGTGTATCTCCCTCTTTTTCTCCTGCATAACTACATTCTATTTCCTTAAAATAAGTATCACATGAGGAGCATATAAAACCAAGTGTGGAATAGCCCTTAAGATACATATAAGTACCATTTCCTCCTCCTTTCTTAGATGCCCCTTTTGCTATAGTAAAATTAAGGGCATTATCCCCCTTATTTTTTCTCCGGCAATACATATCAGCCGCCTTCTGTCCGCAAAGGTTTATTCCCCCTGTTGCCCTAATACAATCATGAAGAGGATACCCATTGACCATTACTCCAGTTATTGGTTCTCTTTCCTCTTCCGGCTCGCCACAGGTTATAGACATAAAATAAGCATCACCACCTGAATCATGATACCCTCCAGTTGAAGTATATTTATATGTTCCTCCTGCCCCTTTTGCTCCAACTCCCATCTCAAAGCTTAAGGGCTTCCCTAATTTCTTCTCAGAGCAATACCTATTAGCTACAACCTTCCCGCAGCCTGCTGATCTATGGCACCAGTCTATCAGGTAACCGCCTGTCTTTGGAGCACCTGAAGGAATTGGTGCTGCAGCAACAGTACATTTACCGCCTGAACACCCTGCCTCACAACTTTCTTTCAGCTTAAACTCTTCCTTAGGAGTGCATGAAGATGAACTAGTTCCAGGATTATTGCAGGTATAGGTTCTATATTGCTGGCGAACATTGCCATCAAAACACGATGCAGTTCGTACCCACTTCTCTTCTCCACAATCAGCATTAGATGAGCATGCTGCTTTACAAGCATCGCCATCACAACCATTAGGACATTCCATCTTGAACTTATACCTTTCCTCAACAGAACAAGATGATTGTGGTGTCCCTGGATTATTGCATGTATAAGTTTTATAGGTTTGATAAATTCTGTATTTTGATCCTGTGTGGCATGTTTGCTTACCAACCCATCCATCAGTACCGCAATCAGATTCTTTAGAGCATTTTACTGCTCCTGCGCATCTTATTGAACTAAAATAAGCATCACCATCTGACTTATGATACCCTCCAGTTGAAGTATATTTATATGTTCCTCCTGCCCCTTTTGCTCCAACTCCCATCTCAAAGCTTAAGGGCTTCCCTAATTTCTTCTCAGAGCAATACCTATTAGCTACAACCTTCCCG
>JAYEIZ010000144.1:0-2278 GCA_034660355.1 Nanobdellota archaeon | reverse complement strand
GCTGCAGCAACAGTACATTTACCGCCTGAACACCCTGCCTCACAACTTTCTTTCAGCTTAAACTCTTCCTTAGGAGTGCATGAAGATGAACTAGTTCCAGGATTATTGCAGGTATAGGTTCTATATTTCTGATTCACATTACCATCAAAACATTTTACATCTCCAATATATCCTTCCTCTCCACAATCAGCATTCGTAGCACATGTTGCTTTACATGCATTTCCAGAACATCCAGAAGGTCTACAATCTGTTTTAACATGTCTAGTTTCTTTAACAGAACAAACTGCGTTCGCAGTTCCAGCATTCTCACATGTATAGGCTCTATAATTCTGCCATAACCTTCCACTATAACATTGCACATCCCCAACCCAAGAATCAGTACCGCAATCAGATTCTTTAGAGCATTTTACTTCCCCAACACATTTTAGAGATGCAAAATATTCATCCCCTCTTGAATTATGATACCCTCCTGTTGAAGTATATTTATATGTTCCTCCTTCATCCCTGGCTCCTACTCCTTTTGAGAAACTTTGCCAAGTTCCTTTACCCATTCTGGCGCAATGAATTCTAGCATTATTTTCTCCACAACCAACATGGCTGCACCAATCAAGAGGATAACCTCCAACATTAACAGCATTAATATAAACTTTGCATATCCCATTTGAACATCCAGATGGGCAGTCATTCACCTTTTGTTTTTCTTCCTTAACATTATCATAACAGGCAGCATCGGCACATCCTCTGTCATGGCATGTTTTTTTCTTATATACATCTCCATCTTCACAATAAGTTACCCAGTTATCACAAGAACTCTTCTTACAGTCATATTTCACCTTTGGATAAACAACACCTATTTGACAACTTGCACTTTCTGTTCCAGCATTAAGGCATTTTGAAGCTTTTTCAACAACTTGGCTAAATCCTCCTGAAGTATACCTGCATTCCGTTACACTACCACAATTAGAATCTCTAAAACAAGCAGGTTTTGATATGCATCTTAAAGGAGAAGAAATACATCCCCATTGGCAATCATCTTTGAGGGCCCACGCATCAACATTTGAACTGCATGAAGCTAATATTGTTCCGGGATTATTACATTTGTATGTTTTATGAGGCTGGTAAATCTTGCCATTATGGCATCTTGGTCCCCAGTACATCCCCCATTTTGTTAACCATTCGTTTGTTCCACAATCAGAATCCTTAGAACAAACTCCCTGAGTCAAAGGAGGAGGTTGTACTGGAGGAGGTTGCGCATCACATACACCATTTGAACATCCATACTGGCATGTCTGTTTTAATTTATTTGAATCACTATAAGAACATGATGCTGAAGAAGTTCCAGGATATCTACATATATAAGTTCTATATAATTGCTGAACATTACCATTAGAATCACATACTGGAGAATTAATATACCTTGTGTCTCCACAGTCAGAATTTCTTGAGCAAATTGCTTGCCCCCTACATATACCATTTACACAACCATATGAACAATCCTGTTTTTGCCAAGTTCCAGAATAACTACTGCAGTACGCATCAGTTCTACCCTTATTATTACAAACATATACTACCTTACTTTGATACACATTATTATTTTTACATATTGGTGATCCTGTCCATTTAGTTGTACCACAATCAGAATCTCTATAACACTTTGGTTTAGGTGGTGATTTACACCTACCATTTTCACACCCATATTGACAATTCTGCTTAAGCGAAAGTCCATCGAAGTTAGTATGACATTTTGAACTCATTGTTCTAGGATTTGCACAATAGTACTGCCTATATCCTTGATATACATTACCGTCCTTACACGTATTTGATCCATACCATCCATCAACACCGCAGTCCCTTGCATATGAACATATGGGGGTCTGACCAGGATTGCATGCTCCATTTGAACAACCAACATCTCCACAAGCCTTTTTCCGCCAGTTATATTTCTCATTTTTACAGAGACCACCAACACAATAGAACTTTTGGTAATACTGACGTACATCAGTTCCCTCACACCACGTGTCCCCCACCCACCCTTCAGTACACCAATAAGAAGCGCTATAACATCCGCCCCCCACAGCACCACCAGTAGCCCCTTTAAAAGAAACCTCTGAAAAAAATTCCTTAAACCATTCACCAAAAGAAACTGCTTGGACAGGCATAGCAAAGAGAAGTAATACTACTAAGACTACCACTATAATCTCTCCCCTCTTTTTCATCTTATTGTTACTTTTAAAAAAAGAGTATTAAAACTTTTCGGTTTTGAGCGGACGAGAAAATG
>JAYEIZ010000143.1:0-2788 GCA_034660355.1 Nanobdellota archaeon | reverse complement strand
TTGCTAACTCACCAGTATTTAATGTAATATTTGATGTATTAGTATCTTCATTAGCTATTGTTGTTGTAACACCATTAGCATTTTTTAACTTTAATTGACTTCCCATCTATTATCCTTTTAGTTTGTAGTATAACGACCTAACATCAGTAATTATATTCTTTCTGGTATTATAACTTAATTTATATTTAATAGATAATGCTGTAATTATCCAATCACATTGATTAACATTGGTGTACTTATACTCTTTTATCTGCTCTGCGTAAGCTTTTAACTCACATTTATATCTATAAGAGTCTATGTATTCATACATTAGTGCGTGTAAGGGATTGCTTCTGAACTGTCTATAATGCTCCAATTCGTGATTAAGTAACCCTATATCATCTTTGTATTTTGGTTTTATCTTTATTGTACATTTACCAAATATTGGAATGGCAGAATATTCACATCTGCCTCCAACACTTTCTGGTAAATCGTCTGTATATATTATATTATAGTTTTTCATATTAAACCAACTCATTTTATATCCTTTATACCTTATTAGTCTATTTAACAGTCTTAAATATTTGCAGATGATATATTAAAGGTGTCTCCATATCCAAAAGTATTAACACATTCTGATGCCCCAGTGAATACTCCATCATTTGTATCTGCTTGTGTTAACAACCCTGCTCTATTAGCAACCCCTCAGTCTATTTAGTGTATTGCTGTTTTGTCTTGATTTACTTTCCATTTTAATTCTCCGTAATTAAATTTTTACAACTCAATCTCTTCAACTGTTAATATAGCACCTGCTTTTGCTGTAAGGTCTACTGGATTACTTGTTCCATCACTTAAATACACTTTAATATTCGAGCAAGATGAAACGGAAAAAGAGTGCGCAATAGATTGCGCTATTATTTCTCCACCTACTGTCTGAAAGTACCCGTGATTAAGGTCAGTCCAAGTATCGTCTATGAATATTTTAATGTCACCAAAGCTTTCTATTCCATTATTCCCTATAACTTTTCCTGAAAATGACACAATCAATTTTGAGCTTGGAGATTTCTTTGCATAATCAAGCGATATTAGTAACTGGTCATCTGCATTTGTATCATTTCTCGTTACATCAGATGTTTGAAAAGAAACATCTTTTTTCACTAAGCTGTTCAAAACTCCGTTTGACTTGTTTGTCTCTTCTATTACTGAAAGGTTCATTACATTACTGTTGATGATTGTATAGTCAAACGAACCATTAAAAGTAAAAGCATATGTGAGATTTGAAGCATCAACAGCAGGAAATTCAAGTACATTTCCTATCATAGTATTTCTAACAGAAGCACCATTTATTAGTATTGGATAAGAAAGTGTTGTAGCTGCATTTGTACAAATGTCTCTCATTGTGTTTTGACTTATTGTGCTAGTAGTTAAAGTGCCGAACTTGAATACACTATCTTTAACTCTTGATATTGAATTATTTGAAATATTCAATCCATAAGCTGTAGTCGTATCTTCAAAAGACAAGATAGACCCGTACTCAATACCTGAAGAGGACGTGAAAGTATTACTCGTAATAGAAACACTAGTCCAAACATCAGAACCCTCTAACTGAAAGGGTATAACACTACTCCCACCATATATAGATGTGTTTCCTGATATGGTTGTTTCGGCGAAAGAACCTTTAGCTATTACAGCGGTAGTATCCATATAGTTATCGTTAAACAATACACCTCTCAATGTATTTCTATTACTATTAGATGGATTAGTATTATCAAGTATCACTCCTCCACCAAGACCATGAAATCTATTATTGGTAAAACTGAATGCCCTCCAACCAGTAGCTATTTTTTGGTCTAGGTTTGGTCCCTCTATCACTGGGTCATTTCTATCAAAGTAAAAGCAAAAGTTTAAGCCAGCAAAAGTACAGTCATCAACAAAAAGACCCCTACCTTTTATATGAATGGCTTTTGAAAAGTTTTGTATGTTACACTTGCTTACAAATGCATCTACATCTTCTGCTGAATCATTTTTAAAAAATAATGCTGTAGCGTCATATGTTTTTCCAGTTCCCGTAAACCCAATCTGTTTTACAGAATTGTATATACCAGTAGTGCGATAGCCGTCAATTTCAAATAAAGCGCCAGTAGTTCCTGTATATTTAATCTCAGAACTATCTTGAGCGAACTCACCGATAATGTCTAACACTTGAGTTACTATAGTTGAGCTTACTTCATATGTACCTTTCGGGAAAAATACTTGTTTATTCACTGCAAGTGCTGCAATTATAGCCAATCTGTCATCAACACCAGTAACACCTTTAGCACCAAACCACTTAACATTTACTGCGCCATCATATTGTCTAATCCATCCATTAAAATTAGTACCCTCATTACTATTAACTACTTCTGCAGAGTCATAGATGAATGTACCACCTCTATTTAAGTCTCTAACTATTACTACATCACCATCTGAAGCTATTACAGGAAAATCTGCTATTGTATCTACTGCTACTGTCATATCAGCAGATGCTATGCGTTTAGCAGAACTTCCATCCTCATGCACTATCTCAAACTCAGTTGAGCTATCGTTTTTTAATCTTATTGAACTTGCCATTTATTACCCTTTTAAATTATTAACCACTCAGAATTATCTTCTATGGTAATTGTTACACCTGTTTCAATTGTTATATCACCAAATGATACGCCATTTTGATTAGGTCCTATTACACAGTCAACCCCTATAACATTAGCTGTAAGATTAATAGAATTCATAATACCAAAAGCTGCATTTTCATTAGCTGTTATAATTTCAT
>JAYEIZ010000142.1:0-2789 GCA_034660355.1 Nanobdellota archaeon | reverse complement strand
TTCTAATGCAACTATTGAAGTGTTTAAAAATGATGTCTCAATTTGAACCATAACTGTTACAGACTGAGCTACATCGTGAAGCCAAACAACTTTTAGCAACACTACTTTAGCTAAGTTTGATAAAATTCATTACGACATCACTTGATGAACTACGGTGAAAGGTTGAACTATAACTATTTGATTAATACTAAGCTAATGTATCTACATCCAACACACATAAACAGGGAGAACCTAGTTTGAGAATGGTTATTAGACGGGAACGCTAACGACGGCTCTTGAAACTGAAATGATTGAACAGCAACAGATGTAACTTGGTGAACAGCTGAAAAGGGGTATGTTAGTGAAGTGGGGAGTTTTAATTGAACTTCATCTTCAATTACTGTTACTGATAATGCTAGTTTAGACCTTACATCTTATACATTAAGCAGTTGGGTAAAAAGGAAAGCCACTCCAGATTGAGATGTTGCTATGATTTTAAAAAGAGATGCTACATCTTATTATCATAACTATTATTTAAATATTACACCTGATAATAAATTTAATGTATGACATCATAATTGAACTACTTGGGTTTGACAAAATACTACAACAATTTTAAATCAAGATGAATGGTATTTTATAACTTGAACTTATGATAACACTGAGAAGAAGCTTAGAATATATGTTAATTGAAAACTAGAAGCTACTTCTGCAACTCTTTCTTGAAGTCCAGCTCTTACTTCTGATAGTTTATATGTCTGAACTCAATTTGAAATTAGGTATTTAGAGTGGGATTTATGACTAGCTCGCATACACAACAAAGCCCTATCACAAGAAGAAATAACTGCTCTCTACCTCGAATGACAAAGAAAACTTTGACCAGCTAATCAACTACCAACTAATGCTCCAGCTACTACTGACTGATTAATATTAGACATTAGATGAGATTGAAATGTTTTAGACCATTCTTGAAATGGTAATAATTGAACACCAACCAATATCACTTATGAGCCTGTATGGTGAGGAAAAGCGATGAGTTTTAATTGAGTTGATAGTGAAGTGGTGTGAAGCACATTTATTCCTTGAACTTGATGAGATTTAACTATATGATGCCATTTTAAATTTAAAAGCTACACTTGAGCTTCTCAAAATATGATAATGACATTATGAGATGGTAGTACTGACTATAATCAAATAACAATAAGAGCTGATAATGATGATGATAGATATGAATGTAGAATAACTTGAACTTCCTATTCTGAAGTTAATAAACTTCAGCCATCGCCAAAACCAGAATTAGGTGTATGGTATAACATAGTACTAGTTTACAGTAGAACTAATGATATATTAACACTTTATATTGATTGAATAAAAATGTGAGAAAACACTTCTATACCATTTAAACTTTCTTCAAGTGATAAAAAATATTCATTATGAAAATCATTTAACCTCTCAGGACATTCTGATATAGAAATTATAGAGCCTAAAATCTATAACAGGGCTTTATCAGAAACAGAAGTCAAAAGAGACTACCAAAAAAACCTATCATACATTCACTGAAATAAATACTGACTACCACCACTAGAAGAATGAAAAATATTGGAAATAAGTCAGCCACAAGTGGGTGGAGACTACATAAACCAAATAGATTGAGAGGTTATAAGTCAAACAAATTGTGTAGATACTGCACTTTGATTAAATAATACAACTCAATTAACATCTTGAACGATGACTTGGACAAGTAAAACTATTTGAACATCTTTTTGCTGGGAAGAAATAACTTGAAAATGGACACCAGTTTTCAATCCTGCTTATATTACAGCAACTTGAATAGCTAGTACTACTAAAAAAATTGCTAATATTCAAATATGGACAAATGTTTTAACCGATACACAAAAAGAGCAACTTAAATATTCTAATTACATAACCTAAACAATATGACAAAAACATACTGATTATTCCGCTACCACTACACAGAGAGAGGCAATAGATATAGTCCTTCTTTCTACCTTTGAAAGCAATTCCAAGACCTAGCACAAGCTTGATTTATATCTCTTGAAGATGATGCTATACCAGAAGACCTATATTCTTGAGAAGTATCGCCAGGTGTGGCTACAATGAGAAGATTTATCAAATGTTATTATGATGAAACAAATATAACAGACTTCACCTCAATTTTAAACAATGTTTCTTGAATGAACGACATTGTCCAATTTGACACAGTAGAAGAGGCTAGACAATGGGTGAGAGATAATGTTACATACATTAGCGAAGACACTCCTTGAACTTTCTTGTTAGTAGAGGAGTTTGAGGACGACTTAATATGAGAAATAATTCCTGCGAAGTATTTGATTATAGACTAAGCCTCTATTTGATATTTTAGGATTAAACTTTATAATTTTTATATGAAAAAGAAATATATTGAACTACAAATACTGGTTGATGAAACAGTTGAAAATATTACTTATGTATGAAAAGCAGAAGTATGAAGAAAAAAATCTACTGCTTATTGGCAAATAATGAAAATAGATGAAACTTGAGTGATAACAGAAGTAAAATTTCCAAATAATAATAATTGAGATCCAAGTGAGGATTTTATTTTTATTTGGGAAGATAGAGAGCTTTTAACTTATGAAATTCCTGCATAATGAATATCAAATTTGACAAAATACTTGGCAAATTAAGAGAAAGTGATTTACCCTCTTATATCTCTGATTTTGACGAGTGAACTTGATTTGAAGATTCTACTTATCTTTATGTAGTTTTCTGAGAAGATGAAGATTGGATAGTTGATAGATTTTTGAGAACTG
>JAYEIZ010000141.1:0-2791 GCA_034660355.1 Nanobdellota archaeon | reverse complement strand
GCAAGGAGAACCAGTAAAGGAGAGAGATAAGTCATCTTCTGTTACAGTTTTCCAAGATTTAGGCATTGTTCTAAAAGAGAAGGGCAGGAAACAAAAAAAGAGATTGTGGGAATATGTTGCATCTCAAGTATGGACAGGGCTGCTGGCAAGATACAAGAAAGAGACTGATATTAATATTAATGCACCCCCACCTTTATCTTTATATGGAGAAAATGGATTAGTAATTGAGACCTGCGGTGGCATTTCTACAAATAAATTTCATAGCGCAGGTTATGGAAGAATTGAAACAGTTAATCCACTTAATCCTGAAGGAAAAACTCAAGCAGTTTATGCCCTTATGTTTTATGTAGGGGCATTGTCTAAGATCAAAGATAGCGAGGGTCTTGTTCATTCTGATTTTGTACCAAGACACGTTCTTTTTGATACAGGTGAGAGTGCATTATATGTAATAGACAGACAGAAATCTTTCCAGGATTATGATGCATCTAAAGTTGAATCAGAACATATGAAATCTGCTCTTCTAAATAGGGTCCAAAGTCTTAATAGGCAAGATCGTCATAGGGGAGTATTATCTCTTGATAATATGGAAAATATGTTTCAGGAAGGATATGCTTCTATAGATGGAAGGAATATGCTAGAAGATACTCTGGCAGATATTACAGCCGAATTTGCAGCTCTAGGATCTCCATTGGAATTAGATATGGTAAACATGAGATTAAATGGGTTACAACTGATTAAATATGACCAAAAATTGATTAAATAAGTTAACTAAAATAAATTACTTAACTATTTATTTTTAAGATTTTCTAGCCTATAATCACTAAAAATTAGAAATAATAATGGAGATAATAGACTCAGGGTCATTCAATCTACTAATAAATTCCCTGCTAAAATCAACACATGCCTTATCTGCTTTTATCCCTAATGTTCTTTTAGAATTAAAATCGCTCCTCCTAACAACTATCTCTTCAGAATCATCAAAATCAGGATTAATCTCGAAATACACTTCTTCTTCTAAATCCCCTACCTTAATTGTCATTTTTAATTCTCTATTTTCTACTTTATTAATATTGGTCTTATTTTCAATGATTTTTTTAAATTCATCTAATGAAAAGTCAGCATTTACTCCAATGATGCAATCACCCTCCAACTTCAATTCTTTATCCTTTGTAAACTCCAAAGTATTCTTATGCTTTCCAGTAATATTCTTATGTCCATAAGCTCTAAATTTGTATTCCATTTTTTGTTTTTATTATCTAAGTTCCTTGATCATACAACCTAAAAAACTCTTCAACATATTTCTTAGCAATTGCCTTATCATGTATTATCAATACGTTCTCATCGTTCTTATTATCTCCACTTCCTGTAGGATTCATCGAACCTGTAATAACAGTTCTATTGTCTATAATAAAAACCTTGTGGTGCATAGTATAAGAATTACTATCCACCTTAACCTCGATTCCAAAATCCTTTAATCTATTATACTGAGAATACTTGCTTCCAGAACCTCTTTTCTCGAACAAACCTTTAATATCTGCATCATCATTGAATAAGATAGCATCAGCTATCCCTTCATTTGTAAACGAAAATGTCATAAAATAGATGCTCTTAGCAGCATCCCGTAACTCTTTAATTATTTTCTCAGAACACAAATCTTCTGGACAGAAATAATTCTCTATCTCATGATTATTAAGATACATTACAGGATACTTTACCTCAACACCAGATCCAAATTCCCCATTCCATAATTCCTTAAACTCATCTTCATAATTCTTAGCTAAGTACTTAGAGTAAATTACAAGTAAATTGTTATTATTCTTATAAGCTCCATTGTCAGTAGGATTCATTGAGCCAGTTAAAACCACCTTATCATCAATCACACAAAACTTATTATGGGAATACTGCGAAGATGTATCCTTCTTAACTCCAGGGCCTTTAATCTCACCGTAATTTTCATTATCAACAACTAACTTAACATCAAAAGAATGGCTTTTCTTACCAATAACCTTAATCAAATTCCTTAGATCAATATCAAAAAAAGCACAATGCAATTTCTCACTTGAAGAATTAACAACATTAACAAGAACATCTTCACAATTATCATTTGGACAGAAATAAACCTCTATCTCCTCACCAACTTCAGAAGGCATATCATCATCTAAAACAGCTGAATTATTACCTAATTCATTACATCCAGTTACAAACACCAGTAGTAAAAGAACCATATACTTTTTTACATCCATTTTTTGTCACTACTTTAGGATAATCCTAAAAAGAAAAGTTTATATATTAGTTGCACCCATTCAAAAGTGATAGTAATCTATCACCTCTTTTTTCCCAGCAGGGCTTTTTTGCTCTGCCTGGGTTTATACTTACTTTTTTTCTTAGGAATTTTAGCAACAATATATCCGATTAATATCCCTCCAATAAAGACTACAATAACCCTAAAATCTACCTCAATCTTAAAATTCTTCTCCAGTTGTTTAAAGTACATATCTAAATTACTTAATTCAAGTGCATACTCTGCATAAAGTAAAGCAGAATACACATCCTTCTCCTTAAGCTCATTAGCATATTCATAATAGGAATAGGCAAGTATTGGGAAATTACCCTTGTCAAGCTGTTTTGCAATATTCTTTCCAGCAACATCTATTTTTCTATCAAGAAAGCCTTCTACTTTATCTGTCCCAACTCCACTAACACTCAATATAACATCTGATTCGGCTTTTGCTTTTGTAGCCTTAAACAAGCAAAGTTCATAATCGCCATTGCTTAAATCATCATAAGCATA
>JAYEIZ010000140.1:0-2815 GCA_034660355.1 Nanobdellota archaeon | reverse complement strand
GGGATGACAGACTGCCTAAACTTCGGCAACCCTGAAGTTCCAAAAGCATTTGATGATTTTGTACAAAGCGTTAAAGGAATTGCAGACGCAGCCTCAAAAATATGCTGGAAAGGCGATGGAAAAAGCCCAGTTCCATTTGTATCTGGCAATGTAAGTTTCTACAATGAAAGTGCAACAGGAAAACAAGTAGACCCTTCTCCAATTATAGCATGTATGGGTTATATGGAGGACTATACAAAAGCAATAACCATGAAGTTAAAGGATAGTGGTTCTACAATATTTTCAATTGGATGCAGGCATGACGAATTAGGCGGCTCTGTTTATTATGATATAAACAATGAAGTTGGAGCAAATGTTCCAAATATAGATTTTGAAAAAGAGAAAAAAAGGATCTATGCTATAATTGATTGTATTGATAATGAGTTATTCTTAAGCTGCCACGATATATCTGATGGAGGAATATTAACAACAATATCTGAAATGGCTCTAGGTGGGGAAGCAGATGGAAAGATTGGTGCTGAACTAAATCTAGATTCTAGCGAATTAAGCAATGCAAAAACATTATTTTCAGAATCACCTGGTTTTATATTTGAGGTTAAAGAGAAGAACATATCTTCAGTTAAAGAAATATTTGATAAATATGAACTGAATTTAAGAGAGATAGGAAAAACAACCTCTTCTAGTTCATTATCAATAACTAAAGATGATAAGAAAATAATTGATTTGAAGATTGATGAGCTGAAAAAAGCTTGGACAAGTGGTATAGTGGAGGCAATGGAATAATGCCAGAAGCAATAAAAGAGAAAATTGAAAGTTTTAATGCAATAGAACAGAACATCCTAATAATCTGTAGTAGGTTCAAAGAAATTCTACAGAAACATGGCCTGGCTAAGGGAGAAATTGATAATTTCAAGACTGGAATACACAACAATATGCAATTACAAAAGAGTAAGGAGAATTTCACACTTACTCAACTATTTATGACTTGGTCTAAAGTATATGCCTCAAAAGCAAGTACTTTAAGGAGCATAGGGTATGTTGGTAAAATAAAGGACCTAACAGGAATGATATATTCAGAGGACGAAACAGAGGAGAGTATAGTAACTAGCCTAGAAAGACTATACCAACAAAAGAAAGAAATGCACTTTGAAAATAAGATAATGAACTTACTAGAGTCAATCAAAGATAACTGTAGGAAATTGATAAAAATTGCAGATTTACTTGAAGAATTCATCTTTAGCTTAGAAGAGCACTCAAAATACTTAAGGGAACTTATTGAATCTGAATCCCAACTAGAAACAATTAAAGAGCTTGAATTTGCAGATAAGGCCCTTAATAAAATGAAACACCTAGGGGATGACGGATGGGATATAGTATCAGATATTTACTCTGATGAAAAAAAATCAAGCCACATATTTAATAGATTAGCAACTATGTTGAACTAAAATGAAAATAGCAGTAATATACTTTCCAGGAAATAATTGTGAGAGTGAAACAGCTCGTGCTATAAAATCTTCTGGAATGGATGTAGATATTGTCAGATGGAATGATTCCTCTAATCTTAGTTCATATGATGGTTATGTTTTACCTGGCGGCTGGGCTTATGAAGATAGAATCAGGGCAGGAGTAATTGCTGCAAAAGACCCTGTTATGAATATGGTTAAGGAAGAAGCAGCTAAAGGGAAGGTTGTTTTAGGTATTTGTAATGGAGCACAGGTTTTAGTAGAGACCGGGATGATTCCTGGAATTAAAGATGAGGTTCAGATGGCTTTAGCACCTAATATAAATCCTCTTGTTTCAGGATATTATTGTACATGGGTTAAGGTAAAGAATTATTCAAAGAAGAAAACAGCTTTTAATCTTGCCATGGAACCTGGCGAGGTACTTTCAGTTCCAATTGCACATGGTGAAGGTCGTTTTACAACAAAAAATCCTGCATTAATCCCTGAGTTAATACAGAATGATCAACTGCTTTTTAGGTATTGTGATGCTACAGGAAACATCATGGATAAATTTCCAGTAAATCCTAATGGAGCTTTGATAAATATTGCAGGTATCTGCAACAACAAGGGAAATGTATGTGCAATGATGCCCCATCCTGAAAGGTCTTCCTGGATGCGTCAGGTTCCGGAATTACACTGGAAAGGTGAAGAACTTGGACCCGGAGCAAAAATATTCCAATCAATAAGGGAGTATTTGAAAAAATGAAAACAGTTGAATTATTTGTCGGATTAAAGATACCTGATACTACTGCTATAACTACATTTCACACAATAGAGAAGATGGGCCATAAGATTCAGAAACTGACAAGAGAGATGTATTATAAGTTTGATATTGACGGTAATGAGAAGAAGTTTGCTGAGAAGATTGGTAAAGTAGATATATTGGTCAATGCTAATAAGAATAAATTTGTAAATTCTATCGAAAAGGAAGAAGGTGCTTCTTACTTATTGGTTAAAGATTCTGATGATAAATGTGAAGGATTATTGCATACGTTGAAGGAAAGGCTGGGTTTAAGTGAGATAAAGGGGATGGAAAAAGGGGTTTTGTGGACACTACATATTGATTCTGATAATAAAGAAGAAGTTGCTAAAGAGATTGGAAACAAGCTATTACATAATGAGAATTACCAGGAGATGGAGATGTTATAACTCCGGACATTTCCAAAAGAAAAATCAAAGATTTTTGGTGGTATATAAACTATAGAATCTTCTTCTCCAAAGGAAAAAGACCCGCTAATTATTTAAGTTAGCGAGCCTGTTGTTTAGTTAGTAACACAAAACAACAGGGTGATTAACTTCTTCCAGAATAAAAA
>JAYEIZ010000139.1:0-2835 GCA_034660355.1 Nanobdellota archaeon | reverse complement strand
AATTTCTTCATATGCTCACAAGCATGCGTAAGATTAGACTTTGAGCAAGCTACTGAGTTTGAATTCAAATGCCCTGAGTGCGGTATATTACTTCATCAACAGGATAATGTTAGAACTATTGATCATATTAAAGAGAGAATAAAAGAGCTTGAAACCTTAGATTCTAAGAAAGTTTCTAAAAAAAACAAATAATTATTTCTATATAGAAAGCAAATGAATTCTGTAATAGGTAATATAAAGAAGAGAAGAAGTATCAAGGGATACACTGCTAAGCCAGTATCCAAGAAACTAATTAAAGAGATCATAGAAGCAGGAAGATACGCTCCTTCTTCACATAACTCTCAACCTTGGCGCTTTATTGTAATAACTAATCAAAAGAAGATTAAAGAGTTATCTGAATACATAAAAGATTGGTTCAGGACAAGGCACAAATTAGGCCAATTAGTGGGTTTTATCAACAAGAAAGTAAAAAGCGAGTTAAAATCAGCTGGAAAACGCTTAGTTGAAAAGGATTTATTTTTCTATGGCGCTCCTTGTCTAATTCTCATTTGCGCAAAGCGAAGCAGATTTTCAAAGATAGATTGTGCATGTGCTGCTCAAAACATGATGTTAGCGGCAAGAAGCTTAGATATAGGGAGTTGCTGGGTAGGCTTTGCTGACATGGTCATAAACAGAGATACAGTACTAATGGAGGAACTGGGAGTGCCTAAAAACCACAAGATAGTAGGCCACCTTATATTTGGATACCCTATAAAATTCCCCGAAACTGCATTTGAAAGAAAAGAAAAAGCCGATGTTATTAAGTGGCTATAACTGATCCATAACATTCTGATATCTATAATCCTGAGAGAATTTAGCATAATAATTCGACTTATACTGCCCTATGAGCTTAAGTATCCCTTCTGAGACCTCTTTGGCATTATCTACAAACGCAATCTCTACTTTGTCTATACTTAGGCCTGTTAATTCTAATATAATATCCATTGAATTCAGGATACCTTTTCTTTGGTAAGTTATCTTTACAATATTCTGGTAAGGTATAACCTCTTCCTTTAACTGAAGAATAAACATGTTCTTTGAGTAAACCATCCTATCTTTATACAGAGTATACCTTGATTTGCCAATTGCCACATAATCCATGACCATTAAGATAGCAGTACCAATTATGATCAGTACTATTGTACCCCCTAATAAAGCTGCTTTAGTTATATGAATACCAAACTGCTCAAGAGTATCAACAAGAATATCTAAACCCACAACATTATTAAGATAGAATAAAGTGAGTATTATCAATGCAACTATAACTGCAATAACAATAAAATTAGAAAGAAACGCATTTCTGACATTCGGCTTTATCTCAGCTATAGGGGCTTCTTCCATTTTAAGAAATTATTTAACAATCTCATACTCCTTCACCAGAAGTATAAGGAATATAACCAGTATAATCGCCCCGATTACTATCAAAGAAAATCCACTCATGCTCGTTCCCGAAAATATCCTATAAAGTCCAAAACCCATTATAGCCACCCCTAACCATAGAAACTTGTCAAGAATCAACTTTAAGATCTCAAATTCCTCACTAGGGGTAAGCCTCTTTTTCATCTATTCGCCTCGTTATCTTAAAACTCTAATTGTGAAGTCTTTAGTATAATTAGTATTAGTGCTATCATCTTCTTTAACTGTTACTTTACAAAGCTGGGTTCCCTCACTTACAGAACCGATTGTGAAAAGGTAAGTGCCTACAAATGATTTTCCGGGCTCTAATTGCTTAGAGTTGAACTGAGAACCTTCATCTATCACATCATCGGTTTTACAGGTAACCTCTACATTAGCATTACTCCACACTTCTGACGTGGGATTATATATCCCTGTTTTTAGTACAACCCCATCTCCAGAACGAACTATCAGACTTTCCCTGGATAAAGTAATCGGTTCTGATCCAGTTGGAGTTGAAGGATTAGGCTCAGCTGCAATTTGCTCTTCAAAGGACGTAGTAACCTTGCCAAACATCCCCCTAACAAACCCTAAAGCTAAACCTAGCATCACAACAGCGAGAATCAAAACAACAATCGCATTTACTGATAAAGCTAAAGCACCTTTCTTTTTCATATTATTTCACCTGCTTATCTTAATACCTTTATAACTATCTCTTTGGAGTATTCATGAGTAGCAGTATCGCCAGTTCCAATAACCATTCCAGTACATAGGTGTGTACCTTCACCAATACTACCCACTGTAAACAAATACGCTCCTGAAATAGAACTGCCTTGGGCAATCTCTTTTGAATTAAAATTACTTTCTGTAACAAGCCCAATAGGATTCCCTCCCACTTTACAGCTAATTGCAAATGCCGTAGCTGTCCACGCTTCTGAACTAGGATTATATATGCCTACCTTTAAAACAACATCATCTCCAGAATGAACTATAAGACTTTCCCTGGATAAAGTAACTGGCTCTGATCCAGTTGAAGTAGGCGGTTCAGGTTCAGCTGCTATCTGCTCTTCAAAGGACGTAGTAACCTTGCCAAACATTCCTTTAACAAAACCCAATGCTAAACCTAGCATCACAACAGCGAGAATCAAAACAACAATCGCATTTACTGATAAAGCTAAAGCACCTTTCTTATTCATTATGACACCTCTTTTTGTAGTAAAATAACTATGATTATAGTACTTACAGGATTGCTAATTTATAAATCTTTCGATTGTTTCAGTATCTCCGAATGTAGTCGTGAGACTACAAGCAAAAATCTTTGCTTTTTGGCTTTGATTCGCCCCAGTAAACTATTGTGCCCTTAATCAACCAAATTAGCTCGATTCAATCTCCTTACCAACC
>JAYEIZ010000138.1:0-2878 GCA_034660355.1 Nanobdellota archaeon | reverse complement strand
GAGTTTTATTTGTTTTCGCATTTGTTATCACAAACAATGCTAGGGGATTAACACTATAAGTGTTTTTCCCCTATTTTCTTAGAATTCTTATCGTCGAGATGAAATTTCAGTGTTTTCTACTGTATATATATGATATTAATCCTTTGATGTATGTCCATAGATTCATTACTAGAAAAACCACCCACGATGGAATGGTTCTATAGATTCTTAGAAGGAGAATCATCACTAGATGATATGCCTGCTTTTGATGACCATAGATTCAGAATTTACTTCTTAGGCAACAATCCCGACACGAAATCAGATCCAAATCCTGAATTATACTTATTAATGACACCATTATCATACGAATTGGGTAAAAGTATTGATGCTGCTGATCTGTTGTTCCTGACGATTGCTCCCACTTCCTTTGATGTGCAACATATTGACGGCACCATAGAACCAATAAAAAAATCAGGTAGCTCTAAGAATTATCTGCGACTTGAAGGAATAGTGGACGGCAAAAAGAAAAATATGATTTTACCCTTCCAGAAAGATGAGGACTTTAATTTTAAAATCTATTCAAAAGATACCTTAAAACAGATTGGCAACTTAATGAATGAGTCACATATTGTTGAGGTACTGCAATATTATGGTTCTAAACAGTTTATCACTTTAGACGACCTTAATACGCATAAAGGGCAATTCTTTTCACAATGCAATGAATTTTACTCTCGCCTGAAACAAGATTTTAGTGATGAATTAGATGCCAGTGAACTAATTGAGAATAAAAATTTAAGGTTACGGGATTTAATACTGCAAAAAAAGAAAATTGAAGAACCTCATGCAATATGGCGTATATTAAGTAATATCAAATCCATTTTTAAAGAAACCGTTATTGATACCTACTTTGCAAATTTCAGCGAAAGTTATCATTCTCAGCTTAAAAATTCTTTTGAGAATGCATGGCAAGATTTACCTAAGGATATGGAGAGATTCTATAAACCACTTATTAGATCTATTAACCGGACAGCTGATAAGGTCAACTATGCTTCTATTACGTATAAGCTTATTTTTAATTTAGTTGCTACATGTTGCGTTTATAAATTAACGCAACACTTTATGCCTGAATCCCCCTCCCAAATATTATTAAAAGCTCTTATAGCTTATACATTCATTGATTATGCTGTTTCATCACTTAATTATTGGTATCCCAAATTCAAAGAAGTATTAAAAGATCCTATCAAAGCCATGTCCCCTTTAAATGAAGGGAATTCTGCAGCACCAGGCATAATCGGTACAATTCGTGAACTCATGAGTCCAAATAGCACTTATAGAAGAAAAGACAATTCTTGTTAGCAGGGTTATTTCTTTAAATAACACTTCTCAGCAAATGTTGCTATCTTAATTTTTAAGTTAGGCAATTCAGAATCACCAAAAACACCTTACTCTAAAACCCTAAGAAACCTCAAGCATCCTATCTAAAGCCTTCTTAGCTTTTTCCATCACTTCATTATCTAATTCAATCTGGTGAGTTCCGTTCAGCAAGCAATCATAGACTTTCTGCAAAGTAACCTTCTTCATCTGTATACAAACACCGCCGCCCGCATAATACTTTGCGTCTTTTCTTTCCCTTTTCAAAGCATTTACCATGCCACACTCTGTAACTATGATAAACTCATTTGCAGAACTCTCTTTAACTCTCTTAATCATCTGTGATGTAGAGCAAACATAATCTGCTAGATTATTAACTTCCATCTTACATTCAGGATGAACTAGTACTTCAGCTTCTGGATGATTCTCTTTTGCTTCCCTTACAGAATCTGCAATAATCTCATCATGTACATAACAATGCCCCTCTACCAATATTATCTTCTTATCAGGAAGCTGGCTCTGCACATAGCTGCCTAGATTCCTATCAGGAACAAATATGATCTCTTTTTCCTTAAGGGCCCTAACAACATTGATGGCATTTGCCGAAGTACAACACACATCAGAAACAGCCTTAACATCTGCAGTTGTATTAACATAGCTAACAACAACGGCTTCTGGATGTTTCTTTTTCATAGCTATTACTTCCTCTACTTTAACCATATTTGCCATCGGGCATTGAGATAGATTATCTGGAAGTAAAACCTTCTTCTCAGGATTAAGGATCTTAGCAGACTCTGCCATAAAATCTACTCCGCAAAAGACAATTATCTTCGCATCAGCATTGACAGCCTTCTTACAAAGCTCTAGCGAATCTCCCATAAAGTTAGCTATCTCATAAATCTCCTCACGCTGGTAATTATGTACAAGAATAATTGCATTCTTCTCTTTCTTCAATTTGTTTATTTTCTCTATTAGCTCTTGATGTTCCATAAATCCAGAAAACTACAGGGTATATAAAAAGCTTTAGTTTAGTAAATAACAATTGATTATGCTCTCTCAGCAATTGCTACAAGAGACTTATGTGTATGTGGTTTGTTAATTGGAGGATGTGATTCTTCATGCCCACTGTTTTTTTGATGATACGCTGATCCATGGCCGTACTGTCTATGTTCTAATGGCAATATTAATTTAACATTAAAGAGGGGGCTAATAAGTTTCTTTAGTTCATGCTCATCGTACCCTCTAAAGTACGTTCTGTGTATCCTGGAATCATCTTTAGGGTCTTCAATATCTCGAGAGAATTCATTTGAATGTGCTTGCCTGAATAACTCATCTTCCCAGCTAGTTGTTTCAAATATTAATAGTCCTCCTCTTTTAAGCACTCGTCCAAATTGATATACTACTATAGCTAGTGACATAAATATTTGTACACATCTAGTTTAAATCTCCTAGTACGAAAATATTTTGTCGTTGAACTTTTAAACTCAGCAATTGATTCTGGAAATTTTGAACCTAGAATTTCATCTTT
>JAYEIZ010000137.1:0-12290 GCA_034660355.1 Nanobdellota archaeon | reverse complement strand
GCAATTAGTAGAACAATCGGCAGTTATCAAACAATAGAATATTACGAGAACACAGTTAAAGGTCTTAAAAGAGATTTAAAAAGGTTATTAAAACAAAATGGTTAAAAATAATTACGATGCGATTGTGGCTTTAAGTTTTGGAAAGGGGTCGGCGAATTCCTACTTAGCTGAGGTGGTTTATAACATACAAAAGGATCATAAATGTTGGTTAATACTACAAAAAGAGATAGCAAAAAAGTTTTATGATTTATTAAAAGCAAAAGATACCCAAGATGATTTATTGAGAAGAATACGAATTGTCCATAAGCATCGTCAGGAAGGAAAATACCTCTCAACCCAGGAGGTTCTTGAACAGGCCAGAAAGGCGATAAATGGTAATAAAATTATACTTGTAGCCCAACCATTACACTTCCAAAGAGCTTGGTATATAGCTAAAAAGCTAGGATTTAAAGTAAGTGAGGGTAAAACAACTTGTGTATATGATAAAAATGATCCTCAGATATGGACTCGTAATTGTCTTTTGTTTGGCATTTGGAATCTTTTTGCTTGGATTAAGTGTCTTATATCAAAAAGAAGTAGAGCTTAGAAACCAATATTTAGAATCAAGCTATTATTTTCAGTTACAAATTATGAGATATCTTAAGTACAGGATTTTACCAATAAAAGACTTTGAAAATAAACACTTAAAATTCAATGGAAGAAAATGTTATGTTTATGAGGGCGATTTAAACTTCTTACATCAAGGGGCATTTAATATATCTTTTGACATAAAGACAAGAGTACCAAGAGGAGAAAGACACTGTTTATTTGATACATCTGGGGCTTTAAGTAGAAATGTAGGTATAAATATTCAAATTGATAACGGTCTTAATGGGGAATTTAATAATTGTTTATGGTGCTATATTACTAGAGGAGAAAACATAAAACCCGTAATAGATATAATAGCCAATAATAAGTTCCCTAACGATAATAAATGGCACAATATATTGATTACTTATGACAATAAGGTTGGTAAAATATATATTGACAACGAACTAAAAATGTCCTCTACTACAACTGGGTTTAAGCCATCTAAAGAAAACTCGCATAATCCACTACACATAGGTTGTGCGGGGGATGAAAGTAAGTTCTTTACGGGAGAATTAAAGAATATGAAAATAAATGAAGAATAAAACAATTAGACTAATAAGAGACAGGGGAGCTTATGCAGAGTTCTGTTTCGCAGTAGGAATGACAAGATTTAATAATATTTACAAGATAGTTACCTTCACGGCAATGGCGGGCTTATTAATAACACAACTAAACAGGTGGATAGGAACCAACATAAGTCTGGGATATACGATAATACTAGCCCCATTTCTTGCCATTGGAATAATAACTTACGGGCATATAGATCTTGAGTACCTACACATAACCCAAAAAGTAAACGAAATAGCAACAACAGTTAGTCCTATGATGTATGCTATTTATAAAAAGGTCATGAATAAAGAAAATAATTAAAAAACTATGACACAAGAAACAAAAGAAGTCAATGAGGAAGTGCCATCTTCTATTATAGTTGACGAAGAAATGCTTAAATTGTTTCATATACTTCTCTTTGGGACTCTTACTGAATATGAAGTGAGAGAAAGATTTAGGATTTTAAATGAAAAATATGGTTGGTTTAGGGTCTATCTATCTCAAGGGGGCTTTCCAGATATAAGAATGATAAATCATAGTTATCCTGATTTTAAAAGAGGGGCAGACATTGGGGCTGAAGTAGAAGTAAAAGCTAATAATTTTAATGAGCATAAACATGACATTAATAAATGTGATATGATTATTTGTTGGAAAAGGGGTTATAAAAAATATCCTATTCCAGTATTAGAAATTAATAAATTATGGGAAAAATATGAACAAGATAAAAATAGAGGAAAAATTTAAAAATAGTGGAGACATAGTGGAAAAAGACCACAAAGGTAGATATTTAAAAGGACATAAGAAAGTTGGCGGGAAAAAGAAGGGCTTTGTATCTTTAACTGCTATTATTAAAAAGAAATTATCAGAAATGGGCCCAGACCAAAAAAGAAGTTTCGCTGAGTGGATGGCAGACAACATTATTCAGGACGCCTTAGACGGAGACACAAGAAAAATAACTTTAATATGGAACTACTTAGAAGGAATGCCTAAAAGTAAGACAGATATAGACTTAACAACTGGCGGTCAATCATTTATGCCCTCACCCGAAGAAAGAGAAAAAGCTAACAAACTATTAAAAGAAATAAAGTAATATGTATCTAAAAAAACTAGAAATATTGGATAAACTAAACCATAATGTTAAGAAGTATGGAAAGGTAATGTTAAAGGATAAGAATGGCTATGTTAGACGAGTTGTAGGAGCATTGGGAGATCAACCTAAATGCGCGGCATTTGTAGAAGACACTAAAAGAGATCCTATGTGGCAAACTAAATACTATGGTATTAAATACTGGTTTAAAGGAATAACAGATAACAAGATAATAGATACAGTAACGCTTACCAAGAAAGCATTTATCGGGCCATTGAGATACTTTCCATTTATAATACTATTTAAAAGGAGATTTATTAACTATATCTGGGAGATTTATCAGATTGAGGGCGGATTAAAGTCTAAACTACTCAAAGATAACGAGTTCTGTCCTGTGTGTCAGGAGATAGTGCGGGTAGGAAAGAAAGTATTTAGAAGAGATAAGGTAATAGACTTAGTATATTGTGTGGCTATGTTCCTTCAATTCTCCACTTCTTACAGGGTAAGAGTACAAGAGTTCTTTGAAGTACTTGATTTAAAGCGGTTTAATAAAGCTCCGCTTAGAGAGTTAATGAGGATTAGGAGAATAATGATTAGCAGGGACGAAGAGAAGAAGAAAACGGCTATATTCTTGAATCTACTTATTCTGGCCTTCATATTTAAAGGAAAACTAATTAAAGAAGCTATGAGTGAAATAGACACAGAGAAGATGAAGTTTGATGATGCGGATTGGTATTACGTGCTTAGAAGATTTACTTATGATTATAGGGGAATACCTCGAGAAGAACGGCTTAAAGAAGCTCAAAGAATAGACAAAGAACATGACAATATAATCTTAGGGATATGAATAAGATAATAAAACTATTAGATGAAGGAAAACCTGAAGAAGTTAAGTCTTTTTTTATTTTTAATAGAGAGGAGGATTACGAGATGATCCGCAAGAAGTTCTTAGTTTGGTCAAAATGGTTCTTTCCTCAATACTTCTCAAGCAATGACGCTTCATTCCATAAAGAGATGGATTTGGGTAATATTGGAGTATATAAGAATGGAGAGTCTTTTTTAAATATAGGATTTAGGGGCTGTTCAAAAACTACTCGAACTAAGTTATTTGTGGCTTTTTGTATAGCTAATGACGAGGATCATTACCGCAAATACTACAAAGTGTTATCAAAAGAGCTTAACAATGCTAAACAGGCCACAACAGATGTCTATAATATACTGGTAAATAGGAGAGTAAGGGCGTTATATCCCGGCATATTCCAGAAAACCATAGCAAAAAGAGAGGAAACAATGAGTTCTTTTACTACTTCAACGGGGATTAAGATGACGGCGGATACCATAGGAACAGACCAGAGAGGAGATATACAGGACGAAAGCAGACCAGACTTTATATGGTTTGAGGACTTTGAAACCAGATTATCCTTAATGTCGGCTGTAACTACCCATAAGATATGGCAGAATATGGAAGAAGCTAAAAACGGGCTATCAAAGGAGGGAGGAATGATATTTAACTGTAATTACATATCAGAGAGAGGAAATGTACATAAGTTAGTAAGAAAGATAAGAAACCAGATAATGATACCATTAGAGATAAATGGAGAAGCTACTTGGCCCGAGAGATATACTAAAGACGATATACAGAAGATTAAGAGAGAAGCAGAGGATTATGAAGGAGAATTCCAGTGTAAGCCATCGGCTTCAAAAGATGTCTATTTTGATAGAGAAAGTGTAGATAAACAGATGGCTAAACAACCAATAGATGAGATAGCGGGGCTTAAAATCTTTAAAAAGTATAACCCAATGAATAGAGTAGGGTCAGGACATGATGTAGGCGGCGGGGTAGGATTAGACAGTTCAACCTCGGTATTTATGGACTTTGACTGTAATCCAGTTCAAGTAATAGCTACTTATGCTAATAATGAGATAAAACCTGATGCTTTTGCTTATGAAATAGTCAGACAAGGAAAGAGGTTTGGTGAGAACTATGTGGCGGTAGAAAAGAACTACGGATCTACAATAGATATATTAAAGACAATATACCCGCTTAATAAGCTACATAGGACAGAAAGAAACCTAAATAGAATATTAAATCAAGACCCGAAGGAGTATGGTTGGGAAACTAATCGTATTACTAAGGTTAAAATGTTGGCGGATTTCTCTAAAGCAATAGAAGACGGCTTAGTAGAACTCAACGATCAAGACTTAATAAACGAAGCAAGGTCTTTTACCTTAGATGACCTAATGGATAAAGAGGTTGATCCAAGACTTACTACTCGTCATTTTGACCTCTTGACAGCGGCTTGTATCTGTTGGCAAATAAATAAGAATGTAAAGAAAATAGAAAGACCACTACCTTATGATCCCTGGAAAGCAAGGATTCACGAGGCACAAAATAAGAAGAACCCAGCAAGATGACGGGAATAGAAATAAAAAAATTAGATATAAAACTATCAGACATTAGACCCTTATTAAAGGATTTAGTTACATTAAGAGAGTTAGGATTCTTTGGTTTTAAGAAGATGGGGGCTGGTAGCGTAAAGATACATTGGAACGATTCGGGGCAAGTAATGAACTTAAAAGACCTAAATTTTGTTAATCCCTCTAAGTTATCCACTACTATTACACATAAAGTGGATAAACCCTCTTGACTTTTTGAAATATATATGTTTATAATCTATTAAAGAGTCTCTACCTTTGGCGAATTTTTATTCTACCTTTGGCGAGTAATTAATACTCGCTTTTTATTTATGCCAAAAAAAACAAAACCAAAAGTAAAGTTGACCTTAGATATATCTGGACAAATCTTCCAAGCTGAAGCTGACACCTTTTCAGAAGCTACACAGACTATCTTCAAAAATAGTCTCGGAAAGGTAAAAACTTGGGGGCTTTTTATTTTAGAGACAGAAGACAAGAAGGCAGAGATACGATTGACGCCATTTCAGATTAAGAAAGCCATTATGCCTTACGGGAAATTTGCCAGAAATCTCTTAGAAAAAAAACTGACTTTATCGCTTAAATAATAATATGGAAGAACATAAAGACATATTTTCGCTTATTAAAACAGAGGAAAGCAACTATCAAACATTGCCAATTACTGTAAATGAAGGGTACGAGTGGTCAATGTTTAAACACATTAAGTTAAGCCTGCTTTACAAACTATCAACGTTTGAAACGGGTAATTCAGATGAAAAGCCCTTTAAAAACATAATGAGACCCATTCTTAACCTACAATACAGGGCGGAAGGATTTGATGTTAAAGATATTATTCTATTCGTTAATGAGGTTAAGAACTATTATAAGTCTTTCCTTGTTAAGAAATATCACGAGAAATGGGCAAGAGAAAACGAAATTGACACTATGATAGATGATCTTGTTGAGAGTTATGTAGATTTTGGCGGGGCATTACTTAAAAATGTTAATGATGTAAAACCAGAAGTAGTGCCAATGCAGAGAATAGCCTTCTGTGATCAGACAGATATACTCTCTGGGCCTATATGTGAGAAGCATTTTTACTCTCCAGACCAAATAAAAGAGATGGAAAAACAAGGCTGGGGAGACAAAAAGAATGGAGCAGATATTACAATAGACGAATTAATTACCCTTAGTAGGGATTATAAGAGGATTAGCGATTCAAAGAAAGAGAGCAAGACACCAGGAAAATATATGGAGATATATGAGCTTCACGGAATGCTTCCCGATAGGTGGCTGGGCAAGGGCGGTGATAAATACTCTCGTCAATTACATATAGTTGCTTTTTATCAAAAAGAAGGCGGGGAAGCTCAAGGAGTTTGTTTATATAAAGGAAAAGAGGCCGAACTTATCTATAAATTTATAGCAAGAGATAAGATATACGGCAGGGCCTTAGGATACGGCGGAGCAGAAGAACTGTTTGAATCTCAAGTATGGACAAATTATAGTGCTATACGAATTAAAGACCTATTAGACGCCGCTTCTAAGGTAATATATCAAACAGCAGATACAGCTTTTGCTAAAAGAAATAAAATTAATAACGTAAATAGCCAAGAGATTTTAACCCACGAAGAAGGACACCCAATATCTCAAGTAGATACATATCCAAGAAATATAAGGTTATTTGAAAACTCAATTCAGGAGTGGGAAGATAGTGCCAAAATGACTGGTGCGGCAAATGAAAGCATTATGGGAGAATCACCAGCCGCAGGAACTCCATTTAAACTACAAGAATTAGTAACTGCTGAAGCCCATTCTTTACACGAATACAGAAAAGGAAAACTGGCCACCTTCTTAGATGGGGTTTATAAAGAGTGGATTATTCCATACATTGTAAAAGAAATAAATCAGGGGCAGGAATTCTTAGCTGAACTTGACTTAGATGAATTACAGGCAGTTGCGGATAATATCATTACCAACGAGGCTAACAAGCTTATTAAGGAAAAGATACTTAACGGGGAGATAGTTGAATTAGAAGAGGTTGAAACACTTAAACAGAAAACCAGAGAAAACTTTATGAAGGGGGGAAATAAGAAATTTGTCAAGATATTAAAGAAAGAAATGAAAGACGCACCACTATCAGTAAAAGTGAATGTTGCGGGGAAACAAAAATACCTCTCCCAGATTACAGACAAACTTGTAAATATATTCAGACAGATAGTCGGTAACCCAGCTATCTTAGATGACCCACGCATGGCTAAACTTTTTAACCAGATAATTGAGAGTTCGGGATTAAGCCCGATTGATTTCTATGCACCTCCAAGACCACAATTACCTGAGCAGCCCTTACAACAGGGGCAGGTCGCACCTCAGCCTAAAGAAAACTTAGCCGCAATACAATAATATTTAAAAACAATATGAATGAAAAAAAATTAAGAAAAATAGTAACAGAAACCAGACTAAAGAGACAGGGTCGTTCTAAAGAATGGATAAATCGCTTCTGGAACATTAAAACCATTAAGAAGATAGAGGCTCAACAAAATATGATGCAGGGAGCTAAAAGAGGAACTATGACGGCGGGAGAATATAACCTAAGATTAAAAAACATTAAAAGAAGAAGAAATAAATAAAATGACTAAAGACTACTTATCACAATTTTTGACAAAAATAGAACAAGAGAAAATAACTAAATTTATTCAGGACGAAAGGATGGTAGAGGCAGTTAAGAAGGTTCTCTTATTTAGTATTTATAATTCAGGAACTATTGAAAAAGGAAAGAAACACGACCCTATGCATAACTTTGCCTTAGTGGCCGCATCGCAAAAAGGATTGACTGAAGAACAATTAGGTCGTCTTGTTCGAGCAGCTTATGAGGGAATTAACGCCCTAGAATTAGGGTTTAGTGATTTAAAAAGATATAAACCTGAGCCTGAGGTCGAAGACAAGCCAAATCAGGCTCGTTAATTACTAACTAACTTAAAAACAAAATGTCATTAATAAAGTATAAAATGTCGACATTAGCCGACAAACACGCCAAAGAAGAAACGGAGAAGAAATCCGTAAAAAAAGTCAAAAGGTCGAGAAAAAAGAAAAAATCTAAAAAACGAAAAAAGAAATGAAAAACTTTATTGTAGGAACATTAATAATTGGAGTAGCTATTATTGTTGGATGTATGCTGATTAAGCCTGCGATAGTGAATAGGTATGAATATGGAGCTTCTCCGGGTCCAGACCATTATAATATGCAGTATTTTAAGGCAGGATTTATTGATGGCGGAGATGTGACCACCCTATCACAAGCTTCTACTTCTGCTGGAACATCTACCATAACAGCTAAGCAGTTTATTGAATCAAAGATTATTACATGGGATCCAGACTTAACAACTGTTGGAACAGGAGCTTCAACTACTCTATTTACTTCAACCACTATTTCTACTTACTTTACTTCTAATGGAGATTCTCACGAAATATTATTTAGGAATACTGGTACTGGAACAAGTACATTTATCGCTGCTGGTTCTGGTATAGATTTAATTGAACCAACTGGAGGTGATGTATTAATTGGAGCTGGTAATGATGCTGTTATTGAATGTTGGAGACAAACCTCTTTATTGTATGCTTGTTCAGTTGATGAAATGCAAGACGCTGATTAATAATTAACCACCTAAACTTATGGAAAATACAACGGAAATATTATTAGGGTTAATAGTGGTAATTTTGTCTGTTTTTCTTATTGCGACTATTGTAATGCCAACAAACATAGTGATACCAACGAGCGAGGTCAAGGTGGTAGAAACCGCCGTACCTGTTTATGGTGGTTATGTTGAGAATATAAATGCTTCTTGTACGCATTCATACGTTTCGATCTCATCTGTGGTGACTGGAGCAGCAACTAACGAGGCATTAGCTGAAAATTACGCTGCTTCTTATAGAAGGATTCAGAATCTTGGCAACACAAGAGCTGCTTGTAGTCTTGATTCGTCAACATCATCGTTGGGACTTTCTCAGGGTATAATATTGTATAACTCAAGTACCGCCAACTCTATCTACGAAATAAGCGGTAACAATCTTTACCAGAAAGAGATAAATTGTCTTGCTGAAACCGCTACCGTAACTATCAGCGTGATGGAGTGCTATTAAGTACTAAGCTTAGTATTCAATAGAGTTATACTTCTCTTCAAAAAGTATAGGTTATTCCTCCTAATAAAAAGGGATCTAAAGGTTATTAATCCTTAGAAAATTTAATACATTTATCATTTTATGACCAAAGAAAATGAAAAAAAAGTTGATGTCGAACCCGAAGAACTTGTAGAACCAGAGGAAATTCTGGATGAAAATGGGGAAGACACCACTGACTGGAAAGCTTTAGCTCAAAAAAACTTTGGAATTGCTAAACGTTATAAGACTAAATTAGATAAGAAGAAAGAAGTAGAAGAAAAGAAAGAAGAGGCAAAACCCAAAGAAGAGAGCAAGGAGAAACCCCAGGATAAAAAGGAATTTGATATGGCAGAGAAATCCTATCTCTTAGCAAACGGGATTAAGAAAAACGAATTTCAGTTAGTTTGGGACGAGATTAAAGAATCTGGGAAATCAATAGATCAAGTTTTAGAATCTAAATATTTTCAAGAAAAAAGAGAAATGAACGCAACAAAAGAAGCCACACCTAAAGACAACAAAAGAGGAGGTGGCGCAGCAAAGGATAGCGCAAGTTACTGGATTCAAAAGGGGGAATATCCTCCAGACACAATAGAGAATCAAGAGATTCGTAGAAAAGTAGCTGCTACCCTAGCCAAACAATCTGGAGACAAAAGTAAGTTTTCTTCAAACCCTATTGTTTAGAAAGAGTCGGCCATATCAAAGATTATTAATTGATAAATAAATTTGAATTATGGCATCTATAGGAGCAGATAACGTCTTAGGAGCAGAGACTCGTATGGAGCAATGGAGTATTGCACTTCAAGAAGAACTTGATGCCCCTTGCGTGTGGAAAGATGTTTGTAGGGTAGAATATACTGATGATTATATTTTACATAATCCTTATATAACCGACCCTTCAGCACAATCCATGACAAGAGGGTGTGCATATACTCACTTAGCCCTTACAATTACTGATGATGACACAACTATTAGCACCGCTTATGTAGTTCCTCAATACATTGACAGAGGAGACATGGCTCAATTAGGCAACTATGCAAAGATAAGCGAACTTGCAAAAAGACAAGCTGTTGTTCTTAACGAACAAATTGAATCAGCAGTTTGGGCTGGTGCTTATGCTGGTGGAACAGACATGGGAACTGAAACCTTCAGTAATACTGCGGGTGAAACCGATATAACTGTTGCCGCTACTAACATTGACGACATCATTAGGGCTGTAAAGAGAGAAATCAGAGAAGCTGGCGGAGAAACCATTGCCAATAGGAATGGTATTTTTATTGTATGGAGACCCGCTGACTTTGAAATCCTTGAAGCTTTTATGCAAGCCAATGGATATTCAACTGCTGATACAGCTTTGAAGGGCGGAGCAAGAAAGAATGGAATTGATTACATGGGTGTAACTCATTATTCTTCAAACTTCTTAACAGCTAACCATAATGTCGGCGGAGTTAAGAGAGGAATCCATCTCGGACTTCTTAAATCAACTTACGGACAAATCATGGTTGACGATAAAGACCCAGGACAACATTCTGGTATTGGAATCGTTACCAGGGTAGATTATGCCGTGAAGGTCTGGAATAACATGACTGGTATTGTTTATGATATCAACGTAGCTTGACAGAGATGATAATTCGTGTTCTGAATTAGTTAGTTTACTCAGTCCCTTAGCTTGTGATAGGGGGTTGAGATAAGTTAATTAAAATAAAAACAAACTTATGAAATTATCAAATGTAGTGGACGACTCGGGCTTAGTTCAAAAAATGAATAACATTTGTGGTACAACTAATGTTATTTTTTCCAACAAAGCCAAAGTTTCCAATATTAACGATGCTTTAGATAGATATTTCTTCTTAGCGTCACAGTCAAATTCTTCTGGTTCAATTGATGATTCAAATAGAGCCGCTTCTCCAATTGAAACTCAAAATATTGTGTCGGGAACGAATTACTATAAGTTTAGTGATTTTACAAATGAAATTCTTGATGTGCTTCAACTTGGAATATTAGATGATGCCGCAGAGGAAACCACACTAACTCATGAAACACTAGAGAATATAGGGAATTTCGGGGATTATTATGATACTAGCGATACAGGGACTCCTACTCATTGGATACGATTAGGAGACTTTATTTATTTAAGACCTTGTCCCAACTATTCAGAAACTGGCGGATTAAGAGCCTATGTTGGGAGGATTCCCGAAAGATATGCTTTTACCTCTTTTACTGTAACAATTGCTTCTCCTGGAGTGTTTTCTGCTACAGCTCACGGACTATCTAAGGGTGATGCGTTAATTTTAGAAACAGATGGAGCATTACCAACTGGATTAACGGCTGATACTGTAGTTTATTATGTTATTACGGCTGGTTATACTGCTGATGCTTTCCAGGTTTCAACCACTAACTCACTTACAGGAACAGCGGTTAATACCTCTGGATCACAGTCTGGTAATCATACCTTTTTAAAGGTTTCTAAATCACCAGGTATTCCCTCAATTCATCATCTTTATTTGGCACGATACGCTTCATTACCTTATTTAATTGAAAAAAACCTACCACAGAAAAATAGTATTGCGGCTTTAATACAAGAAGATGAAAGGTCGATTATTAAGTATTTCTCATACAGAGATAAAGATACCAGGTCAAGAATAATTAATAGAGGAGTTTCGTTTAGATGAAGGATTTAATAATACATGCTCCAAATACTGGGATTGCTGCATCATCTTTAGTTGGAAATGCGGATGTTAGAAATCTTGATATTTCTAGTATTCCCGGCATAGCAAAACTTAACAATATTTTAGCTAAGAAATCATCAACTACAGTTACGGCTTTTCCTAAGTGGGCGGTTCGCGATACAGGCACAATAGCGAATATTTATGTAGTAGATAGTTCGGGAGATGTTTGGGATTCAGATGACACGGGTGCTACTTGGGGAGCATTAGCAACTCAGCCGACTGCTGGAGGAACAGGTCAAGGACTTGCTATATGGAAAGATTATCTGTTTTGTCCTAGAGCAACTGCTATGGATTTATATGGGCCTCTTTCGGGAACTCCAGCTTGGAGAAACTCTTGGGCTGGATTAACAATGGCTTCCGATACATTATGGCATCCAATGATAACTTCTAAGAATGACGATAAACTTTATGGAGGAGCTGGAAGATATGTATTTTCAATAGAGGAAAAAAGTGGTCAGACCTTTGATTGGGATAATGCTGCGACATATACAGTAACAGCAGAAGCATTAGACCTTCCTGTTAATTATAGGATTAAATGCTTAGAAGAGTTGGGGAATAATTTAATGTGTGGAACGTGGAGGGGAACAAATGTTTATGATTTTAGGGTAGCTGATGTCTTTCCCTGGGATAGAGCTGCGGCTAGCTTCGGACAACCACTTACATTAAAAGAACATGGAGTCCATGCAATGCTAACTATAAATAACGTCTTGTATCTTTTAGCGGGAATTACAG